>NZ_JBSWYX010000010.1:0-241671 GCF_056161345.1 Salipiger sp. ABF4_146
CAATGCGTTCAGCTGACCGGTACTAATGGCCCGATAGGCTTGATCCGATCCAGGAACAGCAAGGCTGTTCCAATCAGAACAAAGCATACAAACCCCAAATACTTGACTTGGTCTCTGTCGCTCCCAACCTCCCGGGGGTGTCGGCCCGCAACCTGCGTCGCAGGTCGCGTCCGCCGACCCATCGAGCAGGGCGCGACGTTGTGGGTTTTTCTCGGTTTGGTGGTCATAGCGCAAGCAAAACACCCGGCTCCATTCCGAACCCGGCCGTTAAGTGCTGCCGCGCCGATGGTACTGCGTCTCAAGACGTGGGAGAGTAGGTCACCGCCAAACCTAGTAAAATCCACGCAAACATAACCGTATCTCTCAAAACGATCACACTCGACACTGTCGCGGGATGGAGCAGCCCGGTAGCTCGTCAGGCTCATAACCTGAAGGTCGTAGGTTCAAATCCTACTCCCGCAACCAGTCGAACACCCAAGTAAGACGATCCAAACAGGTAGCCTATGGGCTGCCTTTTTTGCGTTTGACCCTCCAGTCTCTTGCGCGGCTCAAACACCCCAGCGCCCAATGGGCTCCAACATCCAAGCGCATGTGGATCGCCTCGTCGCGCGCGCGTCAGACCGCTTTGCGAGCGTCCGGCGGTAGAGCGCGGCGCGGCCTGTCTATGGCGGCGTCTGGTGCAGCTTATGCGCGAATCACCTGCAACATTCGAGCATCGGCGCGGCGAGGCGGGCCTGTTGTATGGCGTTGTCGTTCGCGGCTGCGACCGCGCCGAAAACCCCGCAGAATCGGCGTCAGGGAATTGCCGCGGTACGGTGAAATCGGCAATTTGATGCGGTGAACGCTCTGTTTTGCGCAGCTTTCGTACGAAGGGTTTCGCAACGTGACGTCATCACTCATTGGTGCATTGCGAGCGGGGGCGGCGTGGTTATTTTGCCGCAATTCGCATGCCCCGAAGCTTTGGGGCGCGAGGCTTCCGGCGCCTATGCCGCGCCGGGAACCGCTGGTTTCATCGTCACAGGGAGAGGACATTGACCCGCATTTCGCGACTGACTTTGACGGCGCTTCTGTCGAGCACCATGCTCGCCGGCGCCATGACCGCCGCCACCGCAGCGACGCACCCCGAAACGGGAGAGGAACTGGCCGCTGACCAGACCTTCACCTACCGCCTGCTCGACGATGTGAGCTCGCTCGACCCGCAGATCGTCGAGGACGTGGATGGCTCGGACGTGGTGCGCGACCTTTTCGAAGGCCTGATGAATCAGGACGAGGAGGGCAACCTCGTACCCGGCGTCGCCACTGGCTACGACGTCAGCGACGACAAGCTGACCTACACCTTCCATCTGCGCGACACCGCCAAATGGTCGAACGGCGATCCGGTGACCGCGGGCGATTTCGTTTACGCGTGGCAGCGCGCGGTGAACCCCGAAACCGCATCGCCCTACCAGTGGTACATGGAACTGATGTCGATCGAGAATGCCTCGGCGGTCATCAAGGGTGAGATGGAGCCCTCGGAACTGGGTGTCCGCGCCGTGGATGAGCATACTTTCGAGGTCACGCTGAGCCAGCCGCTGCCCTACTTCGCGCAGATGACAACGCATGGCACCACCTTCCCGGCGCCGCAGTCGGTCATCGAGGAATTTGGCGGTGAGTGGACCAAGCCCGAGAACATCGTGTCGAACGGCGCCTATGTGTTGACCGAGTACCGCCCGGGCGAGCGCATCGTGCGCGAGCGCAACGCGGAGTACTGGGATAACGAGAACACCCTTCTCGACAAGACCGTCGCGCTGGTGATCAACGACGAGAACGTCGCGCTGACACGCTACCTCGCCGGCGAGCTTGACCGCACCGACGTGCCCGCAGGCCAGTTCCCGCGGCTGAAGGAAGAGCACCCCGAGGAGGCGATCAGCTTCCCGCGTCTGTGCAACTACTACTACACCTTCAACCTCAGCGACTCGGGCCCCGAGGCGTTCAAGGATCCGAAGGTGCGCGAGGCGCTCTCGCTGGCGGTCGACCGCGATATCATCGTCAACAACATCAAGGCCGGGGGCGAGCCGCCCGCTTACAGCTTCACGCCCGAGGCAGTCGCCGGGTTCACCCCGCCGCAGAGCGAGATGGCCTCGATGACCCAGCAGGAGCGCGACGCCAAGGCCAAGGAGCTTCTTGCGGAAGCCGGCTACGGCGAAGACAACCCGCTGAGCTTTGACGTCATCTACAACACCTCCGAGGCGCACGAGAAGATCGCCGTGGTGATGACCCAGATGTGGAAGCAGAAGCTGGGCGTGCAGGCGAACCTTGCCAACATGGAGTGGAAGGTCTTCCTCGACACCCGTGGACAGCAGAACTTCGATCTGGCGCGCGGCGCATGGTGCGGCGACTACAACGAGGCCTCGACCTTCCTCGACCTGATCCAGAGCGAGTCGGGCTACAACGACGGCAAATACGCCAACGAAGAGTACGACGCGCTGCTGGCCGACGCGAAGACCGCCGAGGACACCACGCCGCTTTACACCAAGGCCGAAGAGATCATCGCCACCGACGTGCCGGTGATCCCGATCTATCACTATGCTGGCGTCTATATGATGGACAGCGACGTCGGGAACTGGCCGACCGAGAACGTGGAACAGAACTGGTATTCGAAGAATCTCTATAAGATCGCCGAATAACCACCTGTAACCTGCCGCCCCTGCGCCCGCGGGCCTGCGGGGGCGGCACCCTATCCGGATCCTCCAGAATGCTGAGCTATGTCATTCGCCGCCTGCTGGTCGCGATACCGACGATCCTTTTTCTGGTCGTCGCGTCCTTCCTGATGATGCATGTCGCACCGGGCGGACCCTTCACCTCTGAACGGCCGCTGCCGCCCGAAGTGCTGGCAAACATCAACGCCCAATACGGCCTCGACCAGCCGCTGTGGAAACAGCTCTGGGATTACTTCTACAACATCGTCGTGCATTTCGACTTCGGCCCCTCCTTCGTGCAGAAGGACCGCAGCGTGAACGACGTGATCGCGCAGGGCTTTCCGATCTCGCTGACATATGGCGCGCTGGCCTTTCTTGCCGCCTCGTTGGTGGGCATCGGCCTTGGGGTCGCCGCCGCGATCCGCCACAACACGTGGATCGACTATTTCGCCGTGTCGCTGGGCATCGCCGCGCAGGCGCTGCCGAACTTCATTATGGGCCCGATCCTCATCCTGACCTTCACCCTCTGGCTCGGCCTGCTGCCGGGCGGCGGCTGGAACGGCGGGCAGTGGGAATACCTGATCATGCCGGTGATCGCGCTCTCCACCTCCTATATGGGGTCGATCGCGCGGATCACGCGCTCGTCCATGCTGGAAGTGCTGAACTCCAACTTCATCCGCACCGCCCGTGCCAAGGGCCTGTCGAACAAGGCCATCGTCTGGCGTCACGCGCTGAAGCCGACGCTGCTGCCGGTGATCTCCTACCTTGGCCCGGTGTTCGTCTACGTACTCACCGGCTCGGTCTTCGTCGACCTCTACTTCTCGACCGGCGGCCTTGGCCAATCCTACGTCAGCTCTGCGCTGACCCGCGACTACGCGGTGCTGCTGGGGGTGACCATCCTATACGGCGCGCTGACCGTCGTGGTGAACCTTCTGACCGACCTCGCCTATGCGTGGTTCGATCCCAAGATCCGTTACTGAGGAGGCTGACCCCGTGTTCGGAAAATCCGAAAAGGCGGCGGAACTGGCCGCCGACATCACCGACTTCAACGCCGTGCGTGGCCGCTCGCTGTTCCGCGACGCCATGGGCCGCTTCGTCCGCAACAAGGCCGCTATGGCCAGCGTGATCATTCTGGCGCTGATCGTCGCCTTCGTCATCATCGGACCGTTCTTCGCGGTCTGGGACAACGAAGAGATCGACTGGGCCCGCATGGGCGACATCCTTGCCCAAGGCGCGCCGTCGATCGAGACCGGCCACTTCTTCGGCCTCGACGAGCTGGGCCGTGACCTCTACTCGCGCACCATCCAAGCGACGCAGACCTCGCTGCTGGTGGGCCTGATCGGGGCCGCGATGGCACTGCTCGTGGGCACCGCATGGGGCGTGATCGCCGGCTTCTACGGCGGCCGTCTCGACAGCGCGATGATGCGCATCGTCGACGTGCTGCTGGCGATCCCGCTGACGCTGATCCTGATCCTCATCCTCGTGGTGGCGGGCCGGAACTTCATCACGCTGTTCATCGCGCTTGGCGCGGTGTCGTGGCTGACCATGGCGCGCATCGTGCGCGGCCAGACGCTGACCCTGAAGACCCGCGAGTTCATCGAGGCCGCGCGCGCAGGCGGCGTCAGCGAAAGCGCGATCATCTTCCGGCACATCCTGCCCAACCTCATCGGCGTGGTCATCGTCTATGCCTCGCTGCTGGTGCCCGAGATGATCCTTGCCGAAAGCTTCATCTCGTTCCTCGGCCTTGGCATTTCCGAGCCGATGACCTCGCTCGGTCGCCTGATCGCCGAAGGCGCGGGGACCATGGGCTATGGCACGCTGTGGCAGCTTCTGTTCCCGCTGTTCTTCTATGTCACCATCATCATCACGATGTTCTTCATCGGCGATGGCTTGCGTGACGCTCTGGACCCGAAGGATCGCTGACATGACCATTCTTTCCGTGAAAGACCTCAAGGTCGGTTTCGAAACGCAGGACGGGCCCGTTCAGGCGGTGAAGGGCGTGTCGTTCGACATCCGCGAAGGCGAATGCCTTGGCATCGTCGGCGAGTCCGGTTCGGGCAAGTCGCAAAGCTTCATGGCTGCGATGGGCCTGCTGCCGCCCAATGGCACCGCCACGGGCTCGGTGACGCTGCAGGGCTCGGAGATCCTCAACCTGCCGGTCACCAAGCTCAACAAGGTGCGCGGCGACAAGGTCGGGATGATCTTTCAGGATCCGCTCACCGCGCTGACCCCGCATCTCAAGGTGGGCGAGCAGATGGCCGAGGTGCTGAAAGTGCATCGCGGCATGTCGGGCCGCGAAGCGGAAAAGCATTGTCTCGACTGGCTCGAGCGCGTGCGTATCCCCGAGGCGAAGCGCCGTATGAAGCAGTACCCGCACGAGCTGTCGGGCGGCATGCGCCAGCGCGTTATGATCGCGCAGGCCATGCTCTGCGAGCCCAAGCTGCTGATCGCCGACGAGCCGACCACGGCGCTGGACGTGACGGTGCAGGCCGAGGTGCTCGACCTCATGGACCAACTCAAGCGCGACCTTGGGACAGCGATTGCGCTCATCACCCACGACATGGGCGTGGTGGCGCGCATGTGCGACCGCATCAAGGTCATGCGCCTTGGTGAGTTCGTCGAGGAGGGCGAGGTGAACGAGATCTTCTCGCAGCCGCGGCACGACTACACCCGCCGTCTGCTCGACTCGATGCCGCGCATCGACAAGGGCGACGCAGGTGGCCGTGTCGAGGGCAAGGAGATCCTGCGCGTCGATGACATGAAGGTGCATTTCCCGATCAAGGTCGAGGGCGGGCTCTTCGGCAAGACCGTGCCTCTGAAGGCCGTCAACGGCGTCAGCTTCGGCCTGCGCGCCGGCGAAACGCTGGGTATCGTCGGCGAGTCCGGCTGCGGCAAGTCTACGCTGGCGCGCGCCGTGCTGCGGCTGGTCGAACCCACCGATGGCACCGTCAGCTGGTTGGGTAAACCGCTGAACGCCATGGACAAGCAGGCGCTGAAGAAGGAACGCAAGGACCTTCAGATCGTCTTTCAGGATCCGCTCGCCAGCCTCGATCCTCGGATGACCATCGCCGACTCGATCGCCGAACCGCTGAAAACCTACCGCCCTGAACTGACCAAGAGCGAGCGGCGGGAAGAGGTGCTGCGGATGATGACCCGCGTTGGGCTGGAGCCGGAGAAATACAACCGCTACCCGCACGAGCTCTCGGGCGGCCAGAACCAGCGCGTGGGCATCGCCCGGGCGATGATCAACCGGCCCAAGCTGATCATCTGCGACGAGGCGGTTTCGGCGCTCGACGTGTCGATCCAGGCGCAGATCGTGAAGCTGCTGAAGGAGCTGCAGGCCGAGTTCGGCATGTCGATGCTGTTCATCTCGCACGATTTGTCGGTGGTGCGCGAAATATCGAACCGGATCATGGTGCTTTACCTTGGCCGTATCGTGGAGATGGGCGACGCCGAGACGATCTGCTCGAAGCCTGCGCATCCCTACACCCGCTCGCTGATCTCGGCGGTGCCGATCCCCGATCCGGTGGCCGAGCGCGCGCGCACCCGTATCCGCCTGCCCGGCGAGTTGCCCTCGCCTCTCGACGCCAAGGCAGCGCTGCGCTTCCTGCCCTCGCGGCTGGCGGCGGGTGATGTGGGCTACGTGCCGCAACTCGACCAGATCGCGCCCGGCCACTTTGTTGCCGAGCACGACGATCTGGAGCGGATCATGAACGCGGGCGCGGCCTGAAAGAGCCGGTATCGGAACTGACTGGGGCGGGCCTGCGGGCTCGCCCTTTTTTGTTGCGCTGATATGCCCGGAATCAAGGCGAAGCCGCCGGGCAAGCGCCTGCCCGTCCCGGCGGGCTGGCGCTTTTGGATCATTGATCGACGTTCGGGATTAGTACGGATTTGGCAGGCATAAAGCGACGACCTTACGGGTTGCGGCGCCATCCCACGGGCAGCCGCTCGCCCGGCTCGCGTTGATCGTAGATTTATTAGACAGATTGGTCTAGTAATGCGGCATGACCAACACCGACTCGTTCCCTCATCCTTCCGAAAAACCTCGCCGCGGGCGCCCGCGCGGCGCTCCGGATGCCTCTGAGGCCCGGAGGAAACTGATCCGCGCCGGGCTCGAGCACTTGACGGAGAAAGGCTATTCGTCGGTCGGGGTGGACGAGATACTCAAGGCCGCTGGCGTGCCGAAGGGCAGCTTCTATCACCACTTCAAGGGCAAGGCGGACTTCGGTCTCACGCTCATCGCCGCCTACAACGCCTATTTTATCGACCTGCTCGACCGCGCTTTCCACAACGAGGCGCGCCCGCCGCTGGCCCGGCTACGCGATTTCACCGAAGAGGCCGAGGCCGGCATGGCACGACACGGATTTCGCCGCGGCTGCCTCGTCGGCAATCTTGGGCAGGAGATGGGCGCGCTGCCCGACGCGTTCCGCACAGAGCTGACCGAGGTGCTCGAGGGCTGGCAGGCGCGGACCACCGCTTTGCTGCGGCAGGCGCAGGAGGCCGGAACCCTCGCAGCGCATCATGACCCCGAGGCACTGGCCGCCTTCTTCTGGATCGGCTGGGAGGGCGCGGTGCTGCGGACCAAGCTCGAACTGCAGCCCCAGCCGCTGCGCGGGTTTGCAGACACCTACTTCCAACTTCTGGAACGCTGAGAGGAGAGACACGATGTTCAAAGCCATCCTGATCGAGAAGCCCGAGGAGACGCAGAGCGTCTCGATCACCGAACTGTCCGAAGACCAACTGCCCGAGGGCGATGTGCTGGTCGACGTGGCCTACTCGACGCTGAACTACAAAGACGCTTTGGCGTTGACCGGGGCCGCGCCGGTGGTGCGGCGCTTCCCGCTGGTGCCGGGCATCGATTTCTCGGGCATCGTGGCCGAAAGCGGCCACCCCGATTTCAAACCCGGTGACCGGGTGGTCCTGAACGGCTGGGGCGTGGGCGAGACACATTCGGGTGGCCTTGCCGGTCGGGCGCGGGTGAAGGGCGATTGGCTGGTGCCTCTGCCCGAGGGGATCAGCCTGAAACAGGCCATGGCGATCGGTACGGCGGGCTATACGGCGATGCTCTGCGTGTTGGCGCTGGAGCGGCATGGGGTCACCCCGGAGGCGGGAGAAATCGTGGTGAGCGGCGCGGCTGGTGGTGTCGGCAGCGTTGCCGTCGCGTTGCTGGCGGCGCGCGGCTTTGACGTGGCGGCGGTGACCGGCCGCGAGGCCGAGGCGGCCTACCTGCGCGAGCTTGGTGCCAGTAGCGTGCTCGACCGAGCAGAACTGACCGGCAAGGTTCGGCCTCTGGGCAAGGAACGCTGGGCCGGGGGCATCGACGTGGCGGGCAGCACGGTGCTCGCCAATATGCTCTCGATGATGAAATACCGCGGCGTGGTCGCGGCCTGCGGGCTTGCGGCGGGCATGGACCTGCCCGCCAGCGTCGCGCCCTTCATTCTGCGCGGCGTCACGCTTGCCGGGGTCGACAGCGTGATGTGCCCGAAGCCGGACCGCCTGCGGGCATGGCAGCGTCTGGCGAGCGATCTCGATATGACGAAACTCGAGAAGATCACCGTGGAACTGCCCTTCGACGAGGTGCCGCAAGCCGCTCCGAAATTCCTCGAAGGTGCGGTGCGCGGCCGAACCGTTGTGCCGGTGACGCCCGAGCTTGAGTGAGCGGCGCTCGAACGCACCCGGCGATATCTTGTCGGGTGCCCCCTTCGGGGCAACATCCAGAAACACAAAAGGCGCCCCTTGGGGCGCCTTTGCGTAAATGGTCGGAGTGAGAGGATTCGAACCTCCGGCCCCTGCCTCCCGAAGACAGTGCTCTACCAGGCTGAGCTACACTCCGACCGTGGAGCGCGGAGTACCCTAGCCTCCGGTCTTTGGCAAGGGCCGATTCACACCCTTTTCACGTCTTTTCATCGCGCGCAGCAACGGGCCGATGCGCAGCGAGGTGCCGAACTCGATGCGGTTGCGGGTGCGCAGCACCGGGCGATTCTCCGACGCGCTCGAGCGACCTTCGCGCAGCACGATGTAGACGCCACTGCCGATGATCAGCACGGCCCCCATCAGCGTGTAGGAATCGGGGTATTCCGAAAAGAAGATCGCGCCGTAGAGTGTGGCCCACAAAAGCTGCGAATATTGCATCGGCGCGACGATCACCGCCTCGCCCGTGCGATACGAGGCGATCAGCAGCGCCGAGCCGGTGAAGGCGAGCACGGCCATCAGGCCAAAGCCACCGACGTGTTCGATCGGCATCGGGCGATAGACAAAGGGCAGGGCGCAGCCCATCACCACGAAGTTGGTCATCATCGGGTAGAGCAGCAGCACCACCGAGCGTTCCTCGTGGCCGATCTTGCGCACGATGATCGCCGAGAGGCTGCCGAAGATCGCCGCCATCAGCGCCGCAAGGTGGCCCAGCGTCAGCTCGGTGCTGCCCGGGCGCAGCACCACGATCACCCCGGCAAGGCCGACCAGCACCGCCATCCAGCGGCGCAGGCGCACGTGCTCGCCGAGGATGGGAATCGCCAGCACGGTGATCAGCAGCGGCTGCGCAAAGATGATGGCGTAGGTCTGAGCCAGCGGCAGCACCGAGAAGGCGTAGAAGGCGCAAACCCCGGTGATCACCGTCGAGACGGTCCGCAGGCCGGTCCACCAAGGGTGCAGCGGCCGCAGGTTGCCGGGCGTGGTGTCGCGGATCAGCATGAGGCTGACCAGCGGAAAACTCAGCAGAACCGAGAAAAAGACAATCTGGAAGGGGCTGTAGGCCGCGCCCAGAACCTTCACGATGACGTCGTGTGTCGAGTAGATGCCGAAGGTGAGGAGCGCCAGCAGCGCGCCTTTCGCGTTCGATCCCATAGGTGCCGTTCCGTTGCTTCGTTGTTGCGCTCAAGGCTTAGCCTTGGGGCGGGGGAATTCAACGCGGCAGGGGCCAGAACGTGAAAACGGGGCAGCCTGTGGCCGCCCCGCCCAATGTTTCACCGGTCAACGGGCTCAGAGGCTTTCGTCGAGCGCCTCAAGGATGGCGGTGCCCATCTCGGAGGTCGAGATCGGCTGCTTGCCGTCTTCGCCGAGCAGGTCCGCGGTGCGGTAGCCCTTGGCCAGAACCGCCTCGATCGCCTGCTCAAGCCGGGTCGCCTCGTCGCCCTTGTCGAAGCTGTAGCGCAGCGCCATGGCGAAGCTGAGGATACAGGCGATGGGGTTGGCCTTGCCTTGGCCGGCAATGTCAGGCGCAGAGCCGTGCACCGGCTCGTAAAGCGCCTTGGGGCGGCCATTGGCCATCGGGGCCCCCAGCGAGGCAGACGGCAGCATGCCGAGCGAGCCGGTGAGCATCGCCGCGGCATCCGACAGCAGGTCGCCGAAGAGGTTGTCGGTGACGATCACGTCGAACTGCTTGGGCCAGCGGCAGAGCTGCATGGCGCCGGCGTCGGCATACATGTGCGACAGCTCGACCTCGGGGTAGTCCTTGGCCACCTCGGTGACGACTTCGCGCCACAGGATGCCCGATTCCATCACGTTGGCCTTTTCCATCGAGCACAGCTTCTTGTCACGGCGCATGGCCAGTTCAAAGGCGCTGCGGGCAACCCGGTCAATCTCCGACTCGGTGTAGCGCTGGGTGTTGATGCCCACGCGCTCGTTGCCTTCTTCGATGATGCCGCGCGGCTCGCCGAAGTAGATGCCGGAGGTCAGCTCGCGCACGATGACGATGTCGAGGCCCGCCACCACGTCCTTCTTCAGCGACGAAAAATCAGCCAGCGCGTCGAAACACTGCGCCGGGCGCAGGTTGGCGTAGAGGTCCATCTCTTTGCGCAGGCGCAGCAGGCCGCGCTCGGGCTTCACCGAGAAGTCCAGAACGTCGTATTTCGGGCCACCCACGGCGCCGAGCAGCACGGCGTCGGCCTCTTGTGCCTTGGCCATGGTCTCGTCGGTCAGCGGCGTGCCATGCGCGTCATAGGCGCTACCGCCCACAAGGTCTTCGCTGACATCGAATTTCAGGTCACGCTTGTCGCCGAACCAGTCGATGACGCGGCGAACCTCTGCCATGACCTCGGGGCCGATGCCGTCGCCCGGCAGGATGAGAAGCGAAGGGGTGCTCATGGAAAGTCTCTCCTCGGAATGTTGCGCAATCGCCTAGCCGAGGGGGGAGGAATGGTCAAGAAAACAAGGGTCAGGGCAACTTCATTAACCACCCTTTGAGGCGCTCAGGGTGACCGTGACCAGCCGGTGCCTTTGGCCCTCGAGGGCGGGATGAACTCGCGCGCGCGCGATGGGCAGGTCGGCAGAGGGCAGGATATAGCTCACCCGCATCGGTCCGGTGCTTGGCCAAGCCACCGTTGCCTCGTTCGGCAGCGGGTCTTGAAGTCGCGGGTTGGCAAGCAGTGCGCGCATTTCGCCGTGCAATCCATCGCCCCGCTCTGGATCAAGATTTGCGTTTCCGATCAAGACGAAAGGCGTCGCCAGCCGCGCTCCAAGCGCGCCTTCGAGATAGCGGTCCCAGAGGGCGAGTTCATCGCCGTTGCGCCGCCCGTTGCGGTCCTCGGGTCCATCGAACACCGGCGGTGTCGCGGCAAAGCACAGCAGCCTCAGCGACAGATCAGGCGTATCGAGCCGCAGCACCCAATGTGCCGTCGATGAGAGGCGCTGCGTCTCGAGGGCGGGATCCGCAGCTCGCATTCGTGTGCCGGGCAGGTCGCGCCACAGCAGGGAGGTGAAATCGCGCTCCAGCGTGAGCGGGTGGCGCGACAGCAGGGCCATGCCATGCTGCCCGGAGAACTCGCCATAGCCCTGCGCGTCGCGCGGTCCGCCGAGACGCCCGTCGCCATCCAGATCGGTGCCACTGTCCATGCCCGAATTGGGCCGCTGGGCAAAGCGGTAAGGATAGGCGGCGCCACGTGCGGCCAGCCGCTCGGCCAGAGCATCGAGCGCCGCCAGCCCGAGGTCGAAATCCATGTCGGTGAGCAGCAGCAGGTCTGGCTGTGCGGTTGCGATCTGGTCCAGCAGCGTAGGAAGCGGCGCGCGTTCCGCCAGCAGATCGCGCAGCAACAGGCCCGGCCCCTTCCGGCTAAGATCGGCGTGCCATGTGGCAAGGGTGATCTCTGGCGGGGCGGCGGTCGCGGGACCTGAGCAAAGGGCTATCCAGACGGTCACGAGCATGGCGGCGCCACTCAGGTGCCGCAACAGGCGGCTCAGACGGTCTGCACCTTGGTCTCCGCTTCGGCGTAGGCGCGGCGGCGCTTCTCTTCGATCAGGGCGGCGATACGCATCAGCGCAACCCCCCGCATCACAAGGCTTGCCGGCAAAAAGGCCCATGCGCTCATCGTCCAGATCAGGGTCTGCGGTTCGGTCAGCGACACGAGGTTGATGGTCTGCGCCGCCAGCTTCATGATCGCCGGGATCAGGAATGGCAGAAGAAACCCTAAGGCGATGTTAACGTTGCCATCGCGATTGAGGCGATACAGCACGTCCTTGCCGATGGTGGGGTCGAACAGCGGCAGGTTGATCCAGAAGTTGAAAGCGCCGTTACGCACCGGCCAGCTCAGCAGGCGCACGATCAGTACAAAGGCCAGCATGCTCAGCAGCGATATGAAATAGGCGAGACCGGCATGGGTGCGGAGGCGCGCGACGTCCTGCGCCGTCATATCGTCAGTAGCCAGCAGCACCATCAGCCGTACCGGCGAAAAGGGAAAGTCGAGCCAGTGGCCCAGCGTGCCGCCGAAGGCCGTCAGCGCGTCCGAGACCTGCGTCGGAAAGCTCTCGCCACGGCAGATCAGCGTCAGCATCAGCACGGTGGCGAAAAGCGCCAGAAAGCGCAGTCGATTGAATGGCGGGGCGTCGCGAAACTCGAGGATCGAAGGGTAGTCGCCCACATATTCCACGAAGGTCAGCAGCGCGGCGACCAGAGCCAGAAGTGCGGTGATCTGCGCCGCATCCGCCGCGTAGCCGGGCAGCAGCACGGCGGGCATTGCAATCAGCAAGGCCACTGCGACGGCACGGATGCCGGCTTTGACAAAACGAGTGATCACGGCCTCTGCCCTTTCGGTCGTGTGGCCCCCGACGCTTTGCTGCGCCTGTGTCGCCCTCTGACCCCGCCGCGCCGGCGGATTGCCTCAATATTGCCCAAATTTTGCCTTCTTCCTGAACGCGCGGCAAGCTCGCCCTGAGGGGACGGCGGAAATCTGGCGGTTTCATGGAGGAAAAGGTGCGGAATTGCATCAATTCCCTCGTTTCCCGGGAGTCTGTGGACCTAGAACCACATATTTGCCCGGTTCTGTGATCGTTCCCGATCTCGATGAAATCGCTGGACGTACAACTCTAGAAAGCTACAGAAACCTGAGGATCACCTTTGGATTGTGGGTCGCGCCTTCGCGCTTTTACCGAATTTTCATGAAATAGCCAACGAATTTGACCTGACGCAACGTCGACAGCAGGATTTCAGGGTCTGACTTCGCGCAGAAATGCGCAGAGTCAAATGCGGCAACGCGCCAGGAGGGCGGCATGCATCAGGCAGTGACAATGGACGAGGCCGTGGCGATGATCCCCGACGGGGCGCGCGTCATGCTCTCGGGGTTCATGGGGGTTGGCACCCCGGACGGGTTGGTGCGCGCGCTGGCCGCCGCGGGCAAGAAGGATCTGACGGTGATCGTCAATGATGCCGCCCGGCCGCATCTGGGCGTCGGACCGCTGGTGGCGGCGCGCTGCCTGCGCAAGTTCATTGGCAGCCACATCGGCCTCAACCCCGATGTGCAGGCGCAGATGAAATCGGGCGCGCTGGAGGTGGAGCTTGTGCCGCAGGGCACGCTGGTTGAACGCATCCGCGCGGCGGGCGTCGGCCTTGGCGGGGTGCTCACCCCCACCGGGCTGGGCACCAAGGTGGCCGAGGGCAAGCAGGTCGTTGAGGTCGAGGGCAGACCTTACCTGCTGGAGCCACCATTGCGCGCGGATTTTGCGCTGATCGCGGCGCGCAGTTGCGATTACGTCGGCAACCTGAGTTACATGCTCACCGCGACCAACTTCAATCCGATCATGGCGCTGGCCGGCGATGTGGTAATCGCCGAGCCCGAGGAAATCGTGCCGGTGGGGGTTATCCCGCCCGATGCGGTGAAGACCCCGGGCGCGCTGGTTGATCATGTGATCGGGAGGCACTGAGCATGGAGATCACCGGCATGGACCCAAAAGAGATCATCGCCCGCCGCGTCGCCTCGGAAATCCAGCCGCGCACGCTCGTCAACCTCGGCATCGGCATCCCGACGCTGGTGTCGGATCACCTCGATGAGGGGCTGGGCGTGTTCTTTCAGGCCGAAAACGGGGTGGTCGGCATGGGGCACCGCCCCCCCGAAGGCATGACCGACCGGCATCTCACCGACGCCGGCGGCAGCTTCGTCTCGGCGGTGCCCGGCGCGTCGACCATCGACAGCGCGTTTTCCTTCGGGCTGATCCGCGGAGGGCATCTCGACCTGACGGTGCTGGGCGGGTTGCAGGTGGATCAGCGCGGCTATCTGGCCAACTGGATGATCCCCGGCGTTTACGTGCCGGGCATGGGCGGCGCGATGGATCTGGTCACCGGGGCGAAACGGGTGATCGTGGCGATGATCCACAGCGCCAAGGGCGGGGTGCCGAAAATCGTGCCCGAATGTTCGCTGCCGCTGACGGCCGAGCGGCGCGTCGATCTGATCGTCACCGAAATGGCGGTGATCCGCCCCGAGGACGACGGGCTGCACCTGCTGGAAACCGGCCCCGGGGTGACCGTCGCCGAGGTGCGCGCGGCCACCGCGGCGGATTTGATCGTGCGAGGGGACGTGCCGCAGATGGACCTCTCGCGCTCGTGTTGAGGACGTCTTGGGGGCTCTGCCCCCGTCGCGCGGCGCGCGACTCCCCCGGGATATTGGTGTCTAGTCGAAGCCGGACGCCACTCCCCTTCGTCTAGATGAAAATATCCCCGCCGGAGGCAGGCCCGAGGCGGGGCCGGCACGACGCTTCAGAATTGAGGGCGGACCTTTGGACAGTCCGGGCTAAGCAAAAAGGGCTGTCCCCGCGGGGACAGCCCTTCGAGGCCTCACTTGAAAGCGGCTCAGACCCCGTCAGACCCAGGGGCGGGACTGCGCGGCGGCGCTTTCGAAGCTGTCGATCGCGCCGGCCTTTTCCATGGTCAGGCCGATGTCATCGAGGCCTTCGAGCAGGCAGTGCTTCCGGAAGGGGTCGATTTCAAAGCCAAATTCCTCGCCGTCCGAGGTGGTGACCACTTGGTTTTCCAGATCCACCGTCATGCGGGCGTTGGCGCCCTTCTCGGCGTCCTTCATCAGCACGTCCACGGCCTCTTGCGGCATGACGATGGGCAGCATGCCGTTCTTGAAGCAGTTGTTGTAGAAGATATCGGCGAAGGAGGTGGAGATCACCACCTTGATGCCGAAGTCGGCCAGCGCCCACGGCGCGTGCTCACGCGAGGAACCGCAGCCGAAGTTGTCCCCGGCGACGATGACCTGTGCCTCGCGGTAGGCGGGCTGGTTGAGCACGAACTCGGGGTTCTCGGAACCGTCGTCGAGATAGCGCATCTCGTCGAAGGCGTGCACGCCGAGGCCGGAGCGTTTGATCGTCTTCAGGAACTGCTTGGGGATGATCATGTCGGTGTCGATGTTCACCAGCGGCATGGGCGCCGCGATCCCGGTCAGCTTCTCGAATTTTTCCATCTGTCCCTCCTTGGGGATGAGGCGAAACCCGGGGGCACATTCCATGCACAACTCATGCACATCGCATGCATAGGCTTGGAGGCCCGGCCGGATCCGCCGGAATAGGGGAAGGGGCCCCTGACGGGACCCCGGGATCGCTTAAGCCTCGGCCGGCGCGTCCATCAGGTCGCGCACGTCGGTGAGATGGCCGGTGACCGCCGCCGCCGCCGCCATCGCCGGCGACATCAGGTGGGTGCGTCCGCCCTTGCCCTGACGGCCTTCGAAGTTGCGGTTCGAAGTGGCCGCGCAGCGCTCGCCCGGGGCGAGCTGGTCGGGGTTCATGGCAAGGCACATGGAGCAGCCGGCAAGCCGCCACTCGAAGCCCGCGTCGATGAAGATCTGCGCAAGGCCCTCTTCCTCGGCCTGAGCGCGGACGAGACCCGAGCCGGGCACGACCATGGCGCGCATGCCGTCCTTGATCTTCTTGCCCTTGAGGATCTCGGCCGCGGCGCGCAGGTCCTCGATCCGGCCGTTGGTGCAGGAGCCGATGAACACCGTGTCGATCTTGATGTCGGTCAGCTTCTGCCCGGCCTCGAGACCCATGTACTGCAGCGCGCGCTTGGCCGCTTCGACCTTGCCGCCGGCAAAGCTCTCGGGGGCGGGCACGACGTCGGTGACCGGCAGCACGTCCTCGGGCGAGGTGCCCCAGGTGACCACGGGGGCGATGTCTTCGCCGCGGATGGTGACCACCTTGTCCCAATGCGCGTCGTCGTCCGAGTAGAGCGTCTTCCACCAGTCGAGCGCGGCCTCGAACTGCGCGCCCTTCGGCGCGTGCGGGCGGCCCTTGACGTATTCGAAGGTGGTCTCGTCCGGCGCGATCAGACCGGCGCGGGCGCCGCCCTCGATGGCCATGTTGCAGACCGTCATCCGGCCTTCCATCGACAGATCGCGGATCGCTTCGCCGCAATACTCGATGACGTAGCCAGTGCCGCCGCCGGTGCCGGTGTGGCCGATGACAGAAAGCGTGATGTCCTTGGCGGTGACGCCCGGCGCGAGCTTGCCGGTGATCTCGACCTTCATGTTCTTCGACTTGGACTGGATCAGCGTCTGCGTGGCCAGCACGTGCTCGACCTCCGACGTGCCGATGCCATGCGCCAGCGCGCCGAAGGCGCCGTGCGTGGCGGTGTGGCTGTCACCGCAGACCACGGTCATGCCCGGCAGGGTCCAGCCCTGTTCGGGGCCGACAATGTGCACGATGCCTTGGCGCACGTCGCTGACCGGGTAGTAGTTCACGCCGAACTCGCGGGCGTTCTTGTCGAGGGCGTCGACCTGAATGCGGCTCTCCTCGTTCTCGATGCCGCCTTCGCGGTCGAGCGTGGTCGGCACGTTGTGGTCGGGCACGGCGATGGTGCGCTGCGGCGCGCGCACGGTGCGGCCGGTCATGCGCAGGCCTTCGAAGGCCTGCGGCGAGGTCACCTCGTGCACGAGGTGGCGGTCGATGTAGAGAAGGCAGGTGCCGTCTTCGTCCTGCTGGACGACATGGGCATCCCAGATCTTGTCGTAGAGCGTCTTGCCGGACATGGGGGTCCTCTCGGGGTATGTGTCTTGGAATTTGGCTGGGCTTGGCGCAGGTCGAAAGCCCCTGCGCCGGGGCGGGCTGCAAGACAGCCTTATAGGCGCGCCAGAACCGTGAAGTTCGCGCCGTGGAACCGTTCGCGCAGACGCACGCGGTCGCCGAGGTCAAGAAGCCGAGTCATGCGGCGGGGATACTCCTTTGGTGCGCGCCGATCAACCCATCGCGGACGCCCGCATGGAAAGGATCGGAACTTTCGGCGGGCTCGGGCGTAGTTTTGTTACCGCCGTGGAGGACCCAAGATGACCTTGATGAACGCCATGCACTTGATCCTGATCGCCACGCTGCTCTGGGGGCTGGTGCTGAGCCTGCCGACCGCCGAGACCCAAGGCATCAGCCTGAACCTGCCCAAGCCTTGATGCCACCTCGCCCGGCGCGGAGCGCCAAGCGAAA
Source organism: Salipiger sp. ABF4_146 (assembly GCF_056161345.1). Taxonomy (NCBI): domain Bacteria; kingdom Pseudomonadati; phylum Pseudomonadota; class Alphaproteobacteria; order Rhodobacterales; family Roseobacteraceae; genus Salipiger; species Salipiger sp. ABF4_146. Next base: position 17,352 of record NZ_JBSWYX010000010.1, read on the forward strand.
GGCAAATGACGAAGGCGCAAGAGTTTGATTGGCAAGAGTTTGATCGCCAAGACCTTGAGTGAAACCTGCCGCGATGCCACGCTGCGTGCTTGAGGAGCCCTGAGCGCGCATGAACCCGGAAACCGATCTGCCAGAACCTGACCCGACGCCGTTCGAGGCGTTGCAGGAAACCGGACTGACCCTTCTGGGGCAGATCGACACGCTTCTGGCGATCATGCTGCGTCCGTGGATGTTCTATCAGCTTGGGATTGCGATCGGGCTTTTTGCCTTGGCGCATCTGCTGCGCGCATGGATCGGTCCCAAGCTGCACGATTGGATGCGCGCCCGCGAGGGCTGGCCGAAATGGCAGATGCGCATCCTCATCGTGCTGCACCGGCGGCTGCGGATGATCATTTTCGTTATCCTGATCTGGCACGTGATCGGTATCATGCAGCAGATCACATGGCCGTCCCGAAGCTACCTACTTGAAATCATTGCCCAGCTGTCGAGCGCATGGCTGGTGATTGCGCTGATCACCCGACTGATCGGCAATCCGGCGCTGCGCTCGCTGGTGCGCTACGGCGCGTGGGGCTTCGTGACGATCTGGATTCTCGGGCTGACCGACGAGGCTCAGGCGCTGCTGGAGAGCGCCGCGATCAGCTTTGGCGACTCGAAGCTGTCGCTGTGGCTGATCCTGCAGGCGGTGGTGATCCTGATCGCGCTGGTGGCGCTGGCGCGCTTTTTGACCACGGCGGGGGCGGCGAGCATCCGGCGCAACGAGGGGATCAGCCCTTCGATGCAGGTGCTGGCGGTGAAATTCTTGCAGGTTGCGCTTTATGGCGCGGCCTTTTTCCTAGCGCTGAAACTGGCGGGGGTGGACCTGACGGGTCTTGCGGTGCTCTCGGGGGCGATCGGCGTGGGCCTTGGTTTTGGTTTGCAGAAGGTGGTGTCGAACCTCGTGTCGGGGGTCATCATCCTGCTCGACAAGTCGATCAAGCCGGGCGACGTGATCTCCATCGGCGAGACCTTCGGCTGGATCAACGCGCTGGGCGCGCGCTACGTGTCGATCACCACGCGCGACGGCAAGGAATACCTCATCCCCAACGAGGACATGATCACCGGGCAGGTGGTCAACTGGTCGCATTCGAACGAGCTTGTGCGGGTGGATATCCACTTTGGCACCGCCTATGGCGACGACCCGCATCTGGTGCGCAAGGTGGCGATCGAGGCGGCGCAGAGCGTCAGCCGCGTGTTGAGCCACAAGCCGCCCGTCTGCCATATCACCGGCTTTGGCGACAGTTCGGTCGATTACATCCTGCGGTTCTGGATCATCGACCCGTCGCAGGGGCTGACCAATATCCGCGGCAACGTGTTTCTGGCGCTGTGGGATGCGTTCAAGGAGCACGGCATTTCGATCCCCTTCCCGCAGCGCGAGGTGCGGATGCTGGGCGAGACGCCGGACGCGGCGGACGGGGCGATGACGGAACGTCCCGGCTGACACGCCTGCCGCACTGCGGCATGGTCCGCGCGACACCCAGACGCAGCGGAAAGGGAGAGCCGTCATGTCCTTCGATCCTTCTGAAGAAATCGTCATCCTGAGCGGTGCGCGCACCGCCATCGGCACCTTTGGCGGCGCGCTGAAATCCGTGCCGCCGATCGAGCTTGGCACCGTGGCTGCCAAGGCGGCGCTGGCGCGCGCCGGGGTCGAGGGCGGGCAGATCGGCCAAGTGGTCTTTGGCCATGTGCTGAACACCGAGCCGCGCGACATGTATCTGTCGCGCGTCGCGGCCATGCAGGCGGGCATTCCCGACACCACCCCGGCGATGAACGTCAACCGGCTGTGCGGGTCGGGCGCGCAGGCGGTGGTTTCGGGTGTGCAGGCGCTGATGCTGGGCGACGCGAACTTCGCGCTGGTCGGCGGTGCCGAGAGCATGAGCCGCGCGCCCTACATCATTCCCGATCAGCGCTGGGGCCAGAAGATGGGCGATATCCGCACCGTCGATATGATGCTGGGTGCGCTGAATTGCCCGTTCGGCACCGGCCATATGGGCGTCACCGCCGAAAACGTCGCCAAGGAAAACCACATCTCGCGCGAGGCGCAGGACGCCTTTGCGCTGGAGAGTCAGCAACGCGCCGCCAAGGCGATCGGGGCCGGGCTGTTCCGCGAGCAGATCGCGCCGGTGGAGATCGCCACCCGCCGCGAGACGGTGGTCTTCGACACCGACGAGCATCCCAAGGCAACGACGCTCGAAAAGCTGGCGGGGCTGCGTCCGGCCTTCGACCGCGAAGGATCGGTGACGGCGGGCAACGCCTCGGGGCTTAACGACGGGGCGGCGGCGCTGGTGCTGGCGCGCGGCGAGGCCGCGGCGGCCTCGGGGCTGACACCGAAGGCGCGCGTGCTGGGCTATGCCCACGCCGGGGTGCGGCCCGAGGTCATGGGCATCGGCCCGGTCCCGGCGGTGGAGAACCTGCTGGTGCGCACCGGCCTGTCGCTGGGCGATTTCGACGTGATCGAAAGCAACGAGGCCTTTGCCGCGCAGGCGCTGGCGGTGAACAAGGGGCTTGGGCTGGACCCGGCGAAGGTGAACCCCAATGGCGGGGCCGTCGCGCTTGGCCATCCCATCGGTGCCACCGGCGCGATCCTCGTGGTGAAAGCGCTTTACGAACTGGAGCGCACCGGCGGCCGCAAAGCGCTGATCACCATGTGCATCGGCGGCGGGCAAGGCATCGCGTTGGCCATCGAGCGGGTCTGAGCGGCGAGGGAATGAAAGGCGAGGGGCGCTGCCCCTCGCGCTCCCCGGCGTATTTTCAAAGAGAAGAAGGGGCGGGCGCCGGGCTTGCGGCGGCGAGGCTGTGACCGGGGTGGCGCGGGTCTAGACCTCGGCGCGGGTCCAGAGGCCGGGGTAGAGCACCGGGAAGCCCTGCGCGTCGACGGTGATCTGCGTGCTGTAGCCGGTCTGTGCTGCCTCGTAGGAGACCAGCCCGCCGCGCTCGCGCGTGTAACTCTGGTCGAGCGGATCGAGCCGCGGGCCGGGCAGGCGCAACCACGCGGCACAGACCGGCAGCCGGCCGACCTCGGGCAGACGGCGCAGCGGCATCAGGTTGGTGGCCGGGGTGAAGGCGAAATCGACGTCTGTGCACTTTGCCAGATCGGGCTGCGGCGTGCCGTTGAGCAGCCATGTGCCGTTCTCTCTTAAGAGCCGGCAGCCGACCTCTTCGCCGCCCGATGTGCCGGAGACATCGGCGCTGCGGGTGAGCCAGTCCGGTCCGCAGCGCACAACGTAGTCGAGCGCGGTCCAGCCGGTGCCGTCGCGAAACCGCGCGTGGCCGACCAGCATGTAGCCGTCTTCGTGGCGCGCCAAACGGCATTTGTCTTCGCCGTCGCGGTCGAGCGCGCGCCAGTGCATTGTTGCGAGCGTTTCGGTCATCGGCGCGCCCCGTGGACGCGGCGGCGGGCATGGCGCGCACCGCCAGCCTGTGTCGGGATCCCCTGCTGCATGCGCGTGTCCTCCCCGTCGAATTTCGCTGTACCGCCATGCGGGCGGTCCGGCCTTACCATCGTGCCCCCGCCCCTTCGTAAAGGCAAGCGAGCGTTTTGCATCGGTTTTCTTAAGCCGATGTTCACTCTGGCGCGGGCATGCTGCCGCTGTCGCAGGGGACGTTGGGCATGGAGATCGCGGCACGGCTGGCCGAGGAACGGCGCGCAAGACTGGCGGCGGAGCGTCTGCTTGAACTCAAGCAGGCGGAACTGTTCGCCGCCAACCGCAAGCTGAACCTGCACGCCCGGCAGTTGAGCCACGAGATCACCGAGACCCGCGCCGAGGTGGCCAATGTGCGCGACGAGAATCTGCGGGTGAAGACCCAGCTTGGCGCCGCGCACGAAAAGATCGAGTTGGTCGAGGGGCAGCTTTGGACTGCCCTCGCCTGCATGCGCGACGGCTTCGCCACCTTCAACGCCGAGCGGCGGATGGAACTGGCGAACCCGGCGTGGCTGGCGCTGTTCGACGGGCTCGACACGATCGCGCCGGGGGCGGGCTATGCGCATGTGCTGGACATGATGGTCGAGGAGGGAATCGTCGATCTGCAGGGCGAGCATGGCGACGACTGGCGCGCCCGCATGGCCGCCCGCTGGCAGGCCGACCCGATCCCCACCGAGACCATCCGTATCTACACCGGCCAGTTCCTGCAGTTGCAGGACCGGCATCTGCCCGACGGCGGCGTGGTGACGCTGAGTTTCGACATCACCGAGCTGATGCGCATGTGGTCGGCGCTGGAGGAACTGCCCGACGGCTTTGTCATCTATGATGCCGAAGACCGGCTGCTGATGTGCAACGAAACCTACCGCGCGATCTATCACACCAGCGCCGAGGCGATCCGCCCCGGCGCCAGCTTCGAGGATATCCTGCGCCATGGGCTGGCGCACGGCCAGTACCGTGCGGCCCTTGGTCGCGAGGAGGACTGGCTCGAAGAGCGTCTGAGTGCGCATCGCAGCGACGGGCGTGAGCTTGAGCAGCAACTGGGCGACGGACGCTGGCTGCGGGTCTATGAGCGCCCGCTGTCGGATGGGGGTCGAGTCGGGTTGCGCATCGACATCACCGAGGCCAAACGCATCCAGCAAGAGCTTGAAGAGGCGCGGCAGCGGGCCGAAACCGCGAGCCACGCCAAATCCACCTTCCTTGCCAATATGAGCCATGAGATTCGCACGCCGATGAACGGCGTCGTGGGCATGGCGGCGCTGTTGACGGAAAGCGCGCTGAGCGAGGAGCAGCGGCTCTACGCCGAGACCATCCGCAGCTCGGGCGAGGCGCTGCTGTTGATCATCAACGACATCCTCGACTACTCGAAAATCGAGGCGGACCGCATGGCGCTTTGCCCCGAAGCCTTCGATCTGGAACGGGCGATCCACGAGGTGGCGCTGCTGCTGCAGCCCACGGCGCAGGACAAGGGCGTGGCGCTGCTGGTGGAGTATGATCCGGCCCTGCCACCGGAGTTCATAGGAGATCCCGGGAGAATCCGGCAGATCCTCACCAATCTCGTGGGCAACGCGGTAAAGTTCACCGCCGAGGGCCATGTGGTGATCCGCGTCGGCGGGCGGGTGGAGAACGGGCGGGCGGCGCTGAGCCTGACCGTGGAGGACACCGGGATTGGCATCGCGCGGGACAAGCTCGATCATATCTTCGGCGAGTTCAATCAGGTGGAAGACGCCCGCAACCGTACCTTTGAAGGGACCGGGCTGGGGCTGGCGATCACCCGCAGGCTGGTCGAGATGATGGGTGGCGAGCTCTGGGTGGACAGCGCGCCAGGCGAGGGGGCCTGCTTCGGCCTGCGGCTCGACCTGCCGCTGGCGGCCCCGGGGGCTCCGGTGCAGCCGCCGCTCCCCGCGTTGCCGGAGGGTTTGCGCCGCGCGCTGGTGGTCGTGGCAGGGGCTGAGAGCCGGGCGATCCTGCTGCGGCAGCTGACGGCGCTGGGGCTGGAGACCGCATGGTGCGGCACGGGCGATGCGGCGCTGGACCATGCGCAGCACGATGTGGATCTGGTGATCGCCGAGCAGAGCTTGCCCGGGCTTGGCGGCGTTGATCTGGCGCAGGCGCTGGCGGATGGCGGGCCGCCGGTGCTGTTGCTGTCGCCGCAGCCTGCGACGGTGCCGCCGGGCTCGGGCGCGCTGGCGGTGCTTCAGACCCCCGTGTCACGGCGCAGTCTCGGCGCGGCACTCGGCGCATGGGACGGGGATGGCGCGCGCCGGTCCGTCGCGCCGCCCAAGTCACGCGCGCCCCGGCAGGCCGGGCCCGCCCCGCTCGACCTGCTTCTGGCCGAGGACAACCGCACCAACCAGTTGGTGTTCCGCAAGATGGTCGAGGCGCTGGACCTGCCGCTGCAGCTGCGCTTTGCCTGTGATGGCGCCGAGGCGGTGGGCGAGTTCGAGGCGCGGCGCCCCGATCTCATCTTCATGGATATCTCGATGCCCGGCATGGACGGCAAGGAAGCGACCCGGCGCATCCGCGCGCTCGAAGGCGGCGGGCCGAGGGTGCCGATCATCGCGGTCACGGCGCACGCAATGGCCGGCGACCGCGAGGCGCTTCTGGCCGCCGGGCTCGACGACTATCTGACCAAGCCGCTGCGCAAGCCTGATCTGGCGCGGCTGATCGAGAAATGGTCGGGTGCCGGAGAGGCTCAGCCTGCCGAAGCGTGAGGTCGGATGAACACCGGCGCATCGTCGGTGGAGCGCTCGGCGTCATAGGCGTAGCCGCCAAGATCGAAGTCCCGCAGCCCTTCGGGATCGGTGACGCGGCGGGTGACGATGAAGCGCGCCATCGCGCCGCGGGCGCGCTTGGCGTAGAAGCTGATGACCTTGGGCGCGCCGTCCTTATCCTCGAGAAATTGCGGCGTAATCACCCGCAGCTTCAGCGCCTGCAGGTCGACCGCGCCGAAATACTCCTGACTGGCGCAGTTCACCAGCACGTCGGAGCCGGTGGCCTCGGCCTGCGCGTTCAGCGCCTTGGACAGTTGATCACCCCAGTAGTCATAGAGCGACTTGCCGCGGTCGGTCTTCAGCCGCGAGCCCATTTCCAGCCGGTACGGCTGCATGGCGTCGCGCGGGCGCAGCACCCCGTAGAGGCCCGACAGGATGCGCAGGTGATCCTGCGCATAGTCCATCTCGTCGGGGTCGAGCGAGGCGGCGTCGAGCCCTTGGTAGGTGTCGCCGGCAAAGGCCAGCGCGGCAGGGCGTGTGGCCTCGGCCTCGGGGGTTTCGGCATAGTCGCGGAAGCGGTCGCGGTTGAGTTCGGCAAGCTTGTCCGACAGCCCCATCAGCTTTTTCAGTTCGGCAACGCTCAGGCCGCGCGCGGTTTCTACCAGCCGCATCGCGTCCGCGCCGAAATCCGGCGTGGTCATCTCGGTGTCACGGGGGGCCCAATCCAGCTTCTTTGCGGGCGAAATCACCACGAGCATGCGCGGCACTCCTCGAACAGATCCAGAACTTGGAATCGTTCTAATCGGCTTCCGCGAGAAGGTCCATAAAGGCCGGGCCAAAACGTTCGAAACGGCGCTCTCCGAGGATCCTTTCCAAATCCTCCGGCGCGGGATCGCGCAGACCGGCGATCTTGGCAAGCAGCGAGGCGGAGCAGGAGAGCGGCTTTTCCGTGCCATCCTCGCCGCGCACCAGCCCCGCTTGCGCGCTCATCAGCCGGTCGTAGAGATCGCTGGCGCCGCGCGCCGCGGCGCGCATGCGCTGCGGGTGGGTCTCTTCGGGGGCGCCGCCGGTGATCACCGACAGGAACTCGGCGCCGTAGCGTTCCAGCTTCTTGGCACCGACGCCGCTGATCGCCCCCATCTGGTCGAGGCTCTCGGGGCGGCGTTCGGCCATCTCGATCAGCGTGCGGTCGGGGAAAATCATGTAGGCAGGCAGCGAGGCCGCTTCGGCCAGCGCCCGGCGCTTGGCCTTCAGCGCCGACATCAGCGGCGCGTCTTCCTCGGAGACCAGCGTCTTGACCTGCGGCCGGCGCTGCGCGGCCTTGTCGATCACGTCGCGGCGCAGCTCGATGCTTTCCTCGCCGCGCAGGATCGGGCGCGCGGCCTCGGTCATCACCAGCGCGCCATGCCGCTCGGGATCGGGGCGCACCAGATCGCGGCCCATCATCTGGCGGAAGACGGCCTGCCACTGGCCCTTCTTGAGATCCCGCCCGACACCGAAGGTGGGCAAGCCATCGTGGCCGCGCTGGCGCACCTTGTCGGTTTCATTGCCCAGAAGGATGTCGATGAGATGCCCGGCACCGAAATTCTCACCGGTGCGCAGCGCCGCCGAGAGCGCCTTGCGCACCGCCTCGGTGCCGTCGAACACCTCGGGAGGGCTGTCGCAGAGATCGCAGTTGCCGCAAGGCTCCGCCGCCTCGCCGAAGTAGCGCAGCAGGGTCTGGCGGCGGCATCCCAGCGCCTCAGCCAGACCCAGCAGGGCGTTGAGCCTGCCATGGTCGGCGGCGCGGCGCTCGGGCGGGGCCATGCCCTCGTCAATCTGCGCGCGGCGCAGGCGGATGTCGTCGGCACCGTAGAGGGTGAGCGTCTCGGCAGGCGCGCCATCGCGCCCGGCGCGGCCGATTTCCTGATAATAAGCCTCGATGCTCTTTGGCAGATCGGCGTGGGCGACCCAGCGGATGTCGGGCTTGTCGACGCCCATGCCGAAGGCGACCGTGGCGCAGACGATCAGTCCATCCTCGGTGGCAAAGCGTTCCTCGACGGCGCGGCGCGCCTCGGCTTCCATGCCGCCGTGGTAAAAGCAGGTGGGGTGCCCCTCGTCGGCCAGCGCGCGGGCCAGCCCCTCGGTCTTGGCGCGAGTGCCGCAATAGACGATGCCCGAGCGGCCGCGGCGCGCGGCGGCAAAGCGCAGGATCTGCTGGCGCGGGCTGTCCTTGGGCGCGAAGGCGAGGTGGATGTTGGGCCGGTCGAACCCGCGCAGGAAGGTTTCGGGCTGCTGGCCGTCGAACAGCCGGGTGACGATCTCGGCCTGTGTTTCCTGATCGGCGGTGGCGGTGAAGGCGGCGATGGGCACGTCCAGCGCCCGGCGCAGTTCGCCGATGCGCAGGTAGTCGGGGCGGAAATCATGACCCCACTGGCTGACACAATGCGCCTCGTCCACCGCGATGAGCCCGACTCCGGCCTGCGCCAGCATGCGCTGCGCGCCGCCCGAAGCCAGCCGCTCCGGCGCCAGATAGAGCAGCCGCAGCGAGCCGTCTTCCAGCCCTTGCCAGACCGCGTCGGTCTCTTCTTGCGTGTTGCCGGAGGTCAGCGCGCCGGCGTTCACCCCGGCCTCGCGCAGCCCGCGCACCTGGTCGCGCATCAGCGCGATGAGCGGCGAGATCACCACCGTCAGCCCACCCCGCAGCAGCGCGGGCAGCTGGTAGCACAGCGATTTGCCGCCGCCCGTGGGCATGATCGCCAGCACGTTCTGCCCCTCGGCCACCGCCGCGACGATCTCTCCCTGACCGGGACGAAAGGCGTCGTAGCCGAAAATGTCCTTCAGCAGCGCCTCGGCGGGCGCGGTGTCGCGTGGCATGGGTTGGGGCCTGATTATGTGGTGACTGCTCTAGCAAGCAGACTCTCACACTAAGATTCGGTGAACAAGGCCCCGCGCCCGGTTCCGACGCGGTGTTCGCCTTGGTGGAGGCCGGATTTGCGTATTTGGAAAGAGAAGAAGCCGGCAGCTTCGGCTAGACAAAAATATCCCGGGGGAGGCGCGTAGCGCCGGGGGCAGCGCCCCCTCTTTTATCGCTCGGCCGCGTCTCGTGCGGCGGGGCAGCGCCGCGGGCAGGCGGGGCATCAGTCCGGATCGACCTTGCCGCGCATCGCCTTGACCTCGCCGCGTTCCTTCTTGGCCTTGATGCGGCGGTTCTTGGAGCCGAGGGTGGGCTTGGTGGGGATGCGGCGGCGCGGCTTTTCCAGCGCCTTGCGGATCAGTTCGGCGAGGCGCTCGCGGGCGATCTCGCGGTTGCGGGCCTGGCTGCGGGTGTCTTCGACCTGCAGCACCAGCGCGCCTTCCTTGGTCCAGCGGCGCCCGGCGAGGCGGCGCAGCCGGGCCTTCACCGGACCGGGCAGATTGGGTGAGCGGTCGGCCTCGAAACGCAGTTCGACGGCGCTGGACACCTTGTTGACGTTCTGTCCGCCGGGCCCGGAGGACCGGATGAACTGTTCGGTGATCTCCCAGTCTTCGATCGCGATAGTGTCGGTGATGCGCAGCATGGCCGGGACATTAGCGTGCGCGGCGCGGCTTGCAAGCTGACAGCCGGGGGCCAAGGCCAAAAGCGGGTCAAAAGCAGACGGCCCGCGCCGGGGGCACGGGCCGTTTCTGAAAGGGAAATGGGCCACCCTGCCTGTGGGGTGACCCATTCGAGACGTCAAGGAGGCGGGGCCGGTTAGGTCGCGCCAATTCGGGTTCCTTCACGCCAGGGGTTGCCCTAGCGTACTGCCCTCCGAACTGTTCCGACACCTTTCTCCAATGTTTCTCTAGACACTGGATCACCTCCTTTCAGCTGTTTGAAAAACGCAAGTTCAGCGTGCCATGGAAAGCCGACTCCGCAAAGCATTTTTAGCAGCTCAGGCGAGGGAACGCCCAGAAAGTGCCTTCGAAACGATCACCCGGAACGGCACGAGGGCGAGCAGGGCCAGCGACAGTTTCACCATCCAGTCGGCCACACCCAGCGAGACCCACAGCGGCACGACCGGGCCGGCGCCGAGCAGCGGCAGCGCCTCGTTCGCCCAAGCCACGTCGTTGCCCGGCTCGAGGAAGGTGAAGGCGCCGGAGAAGGCCACCGAGAAGAAGATCGCCGTGTCGAGCGAGCTGCCCACCAGCGTCGAGGCGAGCGGCGCGCGCCACCATGCGCCCGCGCGCAGCCGGTCGAAGATCGCCACGTCCGACAGTTGCGCGGCGAGGAAGGCGGCGCCCGAGGCGATGGCCACGCGCAGCGTCACGGCGGGATAGCTGTAGCCGTCGCCCTGCAGCATCACCTGCGTGCCGATCAGCGAGCAGATCACCCCGGTGACGAAGCCGGCCAGCACCACTTTGCGGGCGGCCTTGGCGCCGTAGATGCGGTTCATAAGGTCGGTGACGAGGAAGGCGATGGGATAGGTGAAGGCCCCCCATGTCAGCCATTGGCCAAAGAGAAACTGCACGAGGATGTTCGAGGCCAGCACGGTGGCGGCCATGGCAAGGATGCCGGGAAGGTAGGAGCGTGTCATGATGGTGACCCGTTTTACAAGGTGGCGGGGAACTCGGCCCACCTGACGGGCGGACGGACGGGGGCTTACTGGTTCAGCGCCTGCGGATCAAGAGATTCCGGCACGTCCACCTCGACGAACTGGGTCTTCTGGAAGAACTTGAAGTTGTCGTCCGAGATCATCGTCAGCCGCAGGCGGCCCGGCGCCGGGCGCCAGACGGCGATGCCTTCGAGGTTGTCGAACTGGAACGCGTTGCTTTCGAACAGCACCTCTTCGCGGCGCACGTGGTCGCCGGAGATGTCGAACCGCCGCACCCGGCTGCGGAAGGCGTAGCCGGTGAATTCGCGTTCGAGCAGGTAGAATTTTCCGTCGGGTCCGATGTCCGCCCCCACCGCCAAAAAGGTGCCGCGCCGGGGCAGCGAGAACGGCTGGCTCCAGCCTGTGCCGTCGAACCGCCAGACCGGGAAGGGCCGTGTGAGCTGGCCCGAGCGTTCGGGCAGGGTCAGTAGGCGTCCCGCGTCGTCGATGGCCAGCGCCTCAAGCCCCGAATTATTCTGCAGATCGGGATAGAAATCTCCCTCGGGCAGCACCCTCGCGGGTAGATCGAAGCGGTCCGAGGCATGAATGCGCGGCGGTCCCTCGAAAGAGACGTAGATGCGCCCGTCGCGGCCAATGGCGAGCCCCTCGGCGTCGTCGATATCGGGGTGGATGCGGCTGCCGGTGTGGTCCAGCAGCTTTTCCACCGGTGTCGCCTCAAGGCCGGTGATCACCCCGTCTTCGCGCTGAAACCGACCCATGACGATACTGCCGCGGTCGCTGATCGCGGTGAAGCTCTGGCCGTCTTCGCTCACCTCAAGCCCCGAGAACCCGCCGAAGCGGTCGTGCGAATTGCTCCATGTGAAGCTCTGGGCGTGGCTGGCGGCGTGACTGCCCGCGGGCGTCTCGGCGCAGGCCGAGACCGCCAGCAGGCTTGTCAGGAAAGCCGCGCGGGCCGCGCTCAGCGCGCGGCGAGGACAGAGGCGCATTGGGCCGGGAGGTCTCCCATGACGAGATCGCGCTTTGGCTTGGGCGTCACCTTCGGCGCGTCGGGATCGGGTTTCGGCGGGTTGAGGATGTTGTTCACCCACGCCTGCGCATCGGCACAGCCGTCACCCGGAGGCGGCGGCGCTTGGTTGACGCAGGATCGGTCGCCGCGCGGGCAGGCCAGACGCACGTGGAAATGGTAGTGATGGCCGTACCACGGGCGGATCTTGCGCAGCCATGCGCGGTCGCCGGTTTCATCGTTGCACATCTGCACCTTGGCGCCGGGGAAGACAAAGATACGGGCGACGCGCGGATCCTGTGCGGCGGCTTTCAGCAAGGCGTGGTGCTGCGGCGTCCAGCTGCTGTTGACATAGGCCCCGGCGGCGCGGCGCATGGAGATCGACGAAATGTTCTCGCGCTGTTGCCGGGTGAGGCTGAGGTTGTCTGCCGGGCGCATCCAGATGTCGGCGTCGAGCCCCATCTGGTGGCTGGCGTGGCCCGAGGTCATCGGGCCGCCGCGCGGCTGGCTGATGTCGCCGATATAAAGGCCGTTCCAGCCGGGCAGCTGCGCCGCCTTGCGCGACAGGTCCTGTAGGTAATCGACCACCTCGGGATGGCCCCAGTTGCGGTTGCGCGACAGCCGCATGGCCTGCCATGTCGGGCCGGTTTCGGGCAGCTGCTGGGCGCCGGCGACGCAGCCCTTTGAATAGGAGCCGAAAGAGGCTGGTTGCAGCGGTGCCGAGACCTGCTGCGCGCCGAACATCTGCTTGGCGCTTTTCGAGGAAATCACGCCGGTGACCTTCGGCAACTGGTCGGTGCTGGTGGCCCGTGGCGCGGGTTTGTCCTCGCCGCAGGCGGCAACCGCCAGGGCAAGGCTGAGGCAAATCAGGGTGCGGATCATTCTGCTCGATCTCCGTCTGGTTTGACCCAGAGTAACAGACCAAGGCCGATTACGAAAAGGAAGATGAGCGGCGTGACGCCGATCCTTTGCGAGCCGCTCAGCGCGGTGGCAGTGCCGATCAGCAGCGGCGCGAGGAAAGAGGTGGCTTTGCCCGAAAGCGCGTAGAGCCCGAAGGCCTCTGTCATCCGTGCCGGGTCGGCCTGCCGCACCATCATGCTGCGCGAGGCCGATTGCAGCACGCCGCCGCCCGCCCCGATCAGCACGCCGAAGAGATAGAAGGCGAGGTCGGGCAGGGCCGAGCCCTCGGCGACCGGCAGGCCGAAGACGCTGGAGCGGTCGACCAGCACGATGGCGACGGCGACCAGCGTCAGCAGCACGATCATCGCGGCGATCACCCGTTTCGGGCCAAAGCGTGTGTCGGCAAAGCCGCCAAGCCACGCAAAGAGCGCGCCGGAGATGATCGCGAGAATGCCAAACACCCCGGTGTCGACAACCGACCAGCCCAGCACGCCCGCCGCGTAGATGCCGCCGAAGGCATACATGCCGTTGAGCGCGTCGCGGTAGAACATCGACGAGCCCAGATAGGCAAAGAGCGACGGGTGCCGCGGCAACCGTCGCAAGGTGTCGCGCAGCTGCGCGAGGCCTCGGCGCACCGCGCCGTGCGGCGCGGCCTCGGCGCGTGGCTCTTTCACCCAAAGGAAAAAGGGCACCATGAAAACCGCGTACCACAGCGCGGTGAGCGGCCCGACGGCGCGGGTGCCCTCGCGCTGCGCCGCATCCAGCCCGAAGGCCGGGTCAAAGCCGAGGAAGGTCTTGCCGGTTTCTGCGCTCTCGGCAAAGAACGCCAGCATCAGCGCCAGCGCGATCAGCCCGCCGAGGTAGCCGAAGGCCCAGCCGTTGCCGGAAATCCGGCCGATTTGCTCTTTTGGTCCGAGGTCGGGCAGCATGGCATTGGTGAAGATTGTCGCGAACTCCATCCCCACCAGCCCCAGCGCGAAGAACAGCAGCGTCAGCGGCAGATTGAAATCGCCGGGCGCGGCGAACCACAGCATCCCGGCGCCAACCACGTAGAGCGCCGAGAACAGCCAGATCCAGCGCAGCCGGTGGCCGCCGCTGTCGGCCATGGCACCCAGCACCGGGGCCAGCAGCGCGATGACCACGCCCGCCGCGCCGATGCCAAAGCCCCACGCCGCCTGCGCGGCGCTGCCGTCGCCCATCAGTTCCTTGACGTAGGGCGCGAAATTGAAGGTGATCAGCAGCGTGTTGTAGGGCTGGCTGGCCCAGTCGAAAAAGAACCAGCCCCAGATCCGCCTGCGCGGCGCGCTCCGTGTCGTCATGCCCGTCTCACCCTTCGCAGTTCGCGCGTATCGTCGCGATGGACCTGTGCCGCGATAGAACAGGGCGGCACAGGGCAAGGCAAGGGCGGGCCGGGCTTAGGCGGCGCTTTCCTCGGCAACGTCGCGCGGTGCCGGGACCGGATCTTGCATGGGCGGCCACGGGCGCTGCGCCTCGGTCTCGATCCAGTGCAAGACCCACTCCGGCAGCGGCGGCGAAACCGTGTCACTGCCCAGAAGCTGCATCACCCGTTCGGGCGCGATCATGCCGCTCGCGGAGGTGACGGCGGCGCGGTAGACCGCGTGGCTGGCGCAGGCGCCATCGCTCTTCCACATGCTTTGTTCGATATAGATGAAACGGTGGTCCCAGCCGATCACCCGGCTGCGCATCTCGATCCGGTCCAGCAGCTTGACCCGCTTGCGGTAGCGCACCGTGGCGCCGGCGATGGCAAACCCCCAGCTTTCGCGCTTCATCAAGGCCAGCAGTCCGCTGCGCCGCGCCATCGGCATGCGTCCCAGATCGTAGAGCGTCAGCACCCGTCCGTTGTTGAGCTCGGCGAACATGTCGAGATCCCACGGCCAGCAGATGTGCCGGGTGATGCTGACATCGCCGGTGGGCAGCGGACGCGACTTTCGGACAAGGAACATCTCTTTGGCGAGGCGGAAGAACGGGTACATTGGGCGCTCCTTTCGGGGCGCAAATGGGCGACAGGGTGACGCGAACGTCAACCACGACCTCGCGGCACTCTTGAGCTTTGCCGCAAGGCTGCCTAGGTCTTGGGAAAGTTCCAATTCGAAAAGGCGCACCCGTATGCAATCGTTGTTCCAGATCCTGATGCTGATCCTTGACGTGATCTGGTTCATCATCATCGCCCATGTGATCATGAGCTGGCTGATCAATTTCCAGGTGCTGAATTTGCGCCAGCCGCTGGTCGCGCAGATCTGGGACGGTCTGAACCGGATTCTCGAGCCCGCCTATTCCGCCATCCGCCGGGTGCTGCCGCCGATGGGCGGGCTTGATCTGGCGCCGCTGGTGGCGCTGATCGGGATCTACGCGATCCGCATCATCCTCTCCAACAACGCCGGATTCTTCTACGGCTTCTAAGCCCGGCAGAGCTTTCAGGCGAAGAAACTAGGGAGGGGGGCGCTGCCCCCCTCGGCGCTTTGCGCCTCACCCCCCGGCGTATTTGCCAAGAGAAGAAGGCTGGGGCGTACCGCTGCTTCTTCTCTTTCAAAATACGCCCGCCGGAGGCGGACCCGCGATCGCGGCCGGGCGCTGCGCTGAGTTCGCGCGGGATGCGTGGTTTTCCGGCCCTTTGCCAGAGACCGTCAGAACCGGTCGAGCAGCCGTTCCAGATACTCGAGCTCTTCCTCGGGGCGTTCGCCCTCGCCCGAGCGGCGGCGAATCTCGTCGAGGAGTTCGCGGGCGCGGCGGTAGACGTCTTCGCCCTGTAGCATGGTCTCGTCGGTGCCGAACTGGCCGTTGCTGCCAGAGTTGCGGCCCAGCGGGTCGCGCTGCTGGCCGGGCTCGCCGCCCTGCGCCATGCCTTGTTGGCCCTGACCCTGCTGCTGTTGCTGCGCCAGCGCCTCGCCGAGATTGCGCATGCCCTCGCGCAGCGCCTCCATCGCCTGCGACTGCTGATCCAGCGCCTCGGCGAACTCTTCCTGCCGCAAAGCTTCTTCGGCGCCGTCCATCGCCTCGTCGGCGCGGCGCAGCGCCTCGCGGGCGGCCTCGCCGGCCTCGGTGCCCGCGCCGGGCAGGTTGCCGCGCTGGCGGTTCAACTCGTCGCGCAGCGCCTGCTGGCGGTCGGCGAGGTTTTCCTCGAGCGTGCCGCCGTCGCCCTGCTGGCTGTTGCCCTGACCTTGGCCCTGACCCTGCCCTTGGCTCTGCTGCTGGCCGGGGCCTTGTTGCTGGCCCTGCTGGCCTTGGCCGGGCTGACCCTGCTGCTGGCCCTGTTGTCCTTGCTGACCCTGCTGGCCTTGTTGCCCCTGTTGGCCCGGGTTGAACTGGTCCTGCAGTTGGCGGAACGCCTCGTCGGACAGGCCTTGCTGGTTGCGGAGGGTCTCGCCGAGTCCTTCCATCGCCTGTTCGCCGGGGCTCTGGCCCTGACCGGGCTGGCCTTGGGTGACCTGCATGTTCTCCATCATCTGCTGCAACTGGCGCAACGCCTCCTGCGCCTCGGCCATGCGGCCCTGTTCCATCAGTTCCTGGATCCGGTCCATCATGCGCTGCAGGTCGTTCTGGCTCATCTCGATCATGTTCTGATCCTGAGCCATCTGCTGCTGATTCTGGTCGGGGTTCTGCTGGGCCTGCCGCGACAGCTGGCGCATATAATCGTCGGTGGCTTCGCGCAGTTCCTGCATCAGCTCGGCGATTTCCTGGTCCGAGGCGCCGTTCTTCATCGCCTCGTTGAGCCGGTCCTGCGCCCGCTGCAGCCGTTCCAGCGCATCGGCAAGATCGCCCTCTTCGAGCAGCAGCGCCAGGTCCCACAGCGCGCCGGCGATCTCGTCCTGCTGTTCGGCAGTCATCCCGCCTGCGGTGAAAGCGTCGAGCCGCCGCTGGATGGTGCGCAGCCGCAGGTAGGGCACCGCCGAGCGGAAGATATCGTCGGGCTGGTAGCTGACGGCGCGGAGGATCTGCGCCACGTCGCGGGCGTTGTCGCGCGTCCAGAGCAGGGCGCGGCGCTGTTCGATCAGCGCGGCGGCCAGCGGGTCAAAGAAACGGCGGCCGGGCAGGGTGATCACCGAGCCGGTGTCGGCGCCGGTCTGCCCCGCCTCGTCGGCGACCTCGAAGGCGATGCGCACCGGTAGGTTGGCCCAAGGGTGCTCGGAGAAATTCTCGATCAGGGTTTCGGTGAACTCGGTGCGGCTGCCGGCGATGGGCATGGGCAGCGGCAGGCTGATCTCGGGTCGGTCCTGCGGAGCGCGGGCGAGGCCGTAGCGGCGGTCGACCTCGTCCAGCGCCAGCTCGATCCGGGCGCTGCCGGAGACCACGCCGTAATCGTCAGACGCGGTGAAGGGGATCTGCGCATCGCCCTCGTAGGAGGATTCGATCTCGCCCTGCTGGGCGACCGCCGGGCGCGTGTCGGGAAACATATTGAGATCCCAGCTGCGGCCGCCGGGGCCGTCGATCACCAGCCGGCCCGATTGCACGACGCTGAATTCCTGTGCGGTTTCCGCCGGGGCCTCGGGATCCGCTGCCGGATCCGGGATGCGCCCCGAGACCGTTTCGGCCACGTCCAGCGCGCCGACCTCGCCGTAGAGGCGCAGGGTGATGCGCGCGCCTTCGGGCACGTCGAGCGCGGCGGAGGTGATGTCGCCCAGATAGACGGACGGAAGGCGGGTGTAGGCGGGCGGCTCCATCCAGCCCTCCCACGTGGGGCCGGAGGCCAGCGCCGCGCCAGAGGGGCCCATGGAGGTGACCGAGCGCATCTGCAGCACCGAGCCGAAGATCAGCGCCACCAGCAGCGCCAGCAGCGCCACATAGCGCAGGGCGAACGGATCAGAGCGGGCGACCCGCAGGTCGGGTTGCACGGCGCGCGCCTCGTCCATGCGGGCGCGCATGCGCGCTTGGTGGGCCTTCCAAAGCGCCTGCGAGCCCGGATCATTGCTGCCGATGGCCGGGGTGTCGAGCGTGGCTTGGATCGGGTTCCCGCGCAGCGTGCCGTCGAGCCGCAGCAATGCCTCTTCGCGGCGCGGCCAGCGCATGCGGCGCACCCCGCGCGAGATCGCCCAGCCACCGGCACCCGCGGCCAGAACGCCTGCCGCCCAGACCCATTCCACCGCGACAAGATCCTGCAGGCCGAGCATCAGCGCGGCCAATGCGACGAAGATCACCGACCAGAGCGGCCAGAAGGCGCGCACAAAGCGTTCCGCCGCCATGCCCCAAAGGGTCAGGCGAAGCGGCCATCTTACCGGCTTGAGGATGTCGGCGGGCGCGCGGTCCCTTGAGGCCATGGTCGTCTCCCGGGGTCTCTCCTGCGGTCCGTTGGCCGCAGGGACCCCGTCAGAGACGGAGGCTTACAACCACTCGGGAAGCGTATCGCGGTTTATGATATCCTCAAAGCTCGGTCTCGGGCGAATGACAGCGAATTGATCTCCATTCACCAGAACCTCGGGGACAAGTGCCCGCGTATTATACTCTGAAGACATGACCGCGCCGTAAGCGCCCGCCGAGCGGAAGGCGACAAGCTCGCCGGGATTGACCGGCGGCATGGTGCGCTCCTTGGCAAAGGTGTCGCCACTTTCGCAGACGGGGCCGACGATGTCGTAGGTGCGTTGCTCGCTCGCCGGAATTGGTTCGATCACCGGCACGATATCATGATGCGCGTCGTACATGGCCGGGCGGATCAGGTCATTCATCGCGGCATCGAGAATCAGGAAGTCGCGGCCTTCGCCGTGCTTGAGGTAGATCACCTGTGACACGAGAATCCCGGCGTTGCCGGCGATCAACCGGCCCGGCTCGATCTCGATTTCGCAGCCCAGATCGCCCAGTTCCTCGCGGATCATGTTGCCGTAGTCGGTGGGCAGCGGCGGTGCCTCGTTGCTACGGGTGTAGGGGATGCCGAGCCCGCCGCCAAGGTCGAGGCGCTGGATGTCATGGCCATCGACGCGCAGCGCGTGGGTCAGATCGGCAACCTTGCGATAGGCGAGGCGGAAGGGTTCGAGATCGGTCAGCTGCGAGCCGATGTGCACGTCGATGCCGACAACCTTCAGCCCCGGCAGCGCCGCGGCGCGGGCATAAACCTCGCGGGCGCGGGCGATCGGGATGCCGAACTTGTTTTCTGATTTGCCGGTGGCGATCTTTGCGTGGGTCTTGGCGTCGACATCGGGATTCACGCGGATGGTCACCGGGGCGGTGACGCCAAGCGCGCTGGCGACCTCCGAGATCACCTCCATCTCCGGCTCGCTCTCGATGTTGAACTGGCGGATGCCACCCTCGAGCGCGGTGCGGATCTCGGAGCGGGTCTTGCCGACGCCGGAAAAGACGATGCGCTCGCCGGGCACGCCAGCGGCCTTGGCGCGGGCGTATTCGCCGCCCGAGACCACGTCCATGCCCGCGCCCGCCTTGGCCAGCGTCTTGAGGATCGCCTGATTGGAAGCGGCCTTCATCGCGTAGCACACCAGATGCGGGCCCCAGCTCAGCGCCTCGTCAAACAGCAGGAAATGCCGCAGCAGCGTGGCGGTGGAGTAGACATAGACCGGGCTGCCGACCTGCGAGATGATCTCGGGCAGGGGCACGTCCTCGGCGTGGAGAATGCCGTTGCGATAGAGGAAATGGTCCATGTCGGTCCCCGGATAACTGCTGCCGCGCTAGGGCTTCAGCGCGGGGATAAAGGATAACCTTTGCGAAGGGAACAGGGGCTGTGGGTGTCGATCACGGTCGGTCCGCGTCTCAGATCGGACGCGAGCGGAACCACAGGTAGAGCGGCAGCCCGCAGCTCACGCCGATAAGGAAGGTGGCGGGAATCGCCAGCAGCGCCAGCCAATTGCGGCGCACCGCGACCTCGGCGAGAATCCAGAGCGTCAGCGTGACCGCGGCAATCACCAGATCCCAGCTGAGCCCGGTCACCGCAGCATTTGCTTGCCATGCGGCAAAGAGCCCTTGCAGAGACCACGCGTTCGCTGAAAGCCAGCCGATGAAATACACCATCGGATGCACCGCGCCCCAAAGCGCCAACGCCAGCCACAGGTGGCGCAGCCTCATGGATAGGCGACGCCCATCTTCACGGTGCCATGCAGGCTGACACCGGGTTCGGGTGTGGTTTCTCGAGGCTCGGGGCGGGTGGGCTCGCCGTCGGCGCCGCAGGCGGCGAGCATGGCGACGAGGCCGAGGGCCAATGCGCTGCGGATAATCATGGTCGTCCTCGTGGTCGTTGCGCGCCCGGATGATCCGGTTATCCGGGCGCGAGCACCATCGCTCAGGACGTCGGGCCGGGCAAGTCGGCTCAGGTGCCGACGCCAACCCGGACCGGGCCACGCCCGGCGGAAACCCCGACGTGCGGTTTCACGCCGCCGGGGCCGATCGAGACGCCGGTGCTCATCCTGGGGCCGCGGTTCGGGTCCTCGCAGGCGGCGAGGAACATGGTCACGGTGATCAGGGTCAGTCCGGCGAGTCGTGTCATCCAAGGGTTTCCTTCCATCGTGCCACCTGCTCGCGCACGCGGGCGGGGGCGGTTCCACCATAGCTCATTCGGCTTGCCACCGAGTTATGCACGCCCAGCACATCGAAGATACCCTCGGAGATTGCATCGTTGACCGATTTCATCTCGTCCAGCGAAAGATCGCTCAGATCGCAGCCTTTTTGTTCAGCCATGGCCACCAGCGCGCCGGTGACGTGGTGGGCATCGCGGAACGGCAGGCCGGTCTCGCGCACCAGCCAGTCGGCCAGATCAGTGGCGGTGGAAAAGCCCGAGGCGGCGGCGGCTTCGAGGTTCTCGACGTTGCCGGTCATGTCGCGGACCATGCCTTCCATCGCGGCCAGCGCCAGCATCAGGTTGTCGGCGGCGTCGAAAACCTGTTCCTTGTCTTCCTGCATGTCCTTCGAATAGGCCAGCGGCAGGCCCTTCATCACCATCAGCAGCGCGACATTGGCGCCGAATATGCGGCCGATCTTGGCGCGGATCAGCTCGGCGGCGTCGGGGTTCTTTTTCTGCGGCATGATCGACGAGCCGGTCGAGAAGCGATCCGACAGGGTGACGAAGCGGAACTGCGCCGAGGACCAGATCACCAGCTCTTCGGCAAAGCGCGACAGGTGCATGGCGCAGATCGAGGCGGCAGAGAGGAATTCCAGCGCGAAATCGCGGTCCGACACGGCGTCGAGCGAGTTGGCCATGGGCCGGTCGAAGCCAAGCGCCTCGGCGGTCATCTGGCGGTCGATCGGGAAGCCGGTGCCGGCCAGTGCCGCCGCGCCAAGCGGCGACTCGTTCATCCGCTTGCGCGCGTCGCGCATCCGCGACAGGTCGCGGGCGAACATCTCGACATAGGCCATCATATGGTGGCCCCAGGTCACCGGCTGCGCGGTCTGCAGGTGGGTGAAGCCCGGCATCACCCAGTCGGCGCCGGCCTCGGCCTGACCCAGCAGCGCCTTCATCAGCGCAAGGATGCCACCCTCGGCGGCGTCGCATTGATCGCGCACCCAGAGGCGGAAGTCGGTGGCCACCTGATCGTTGCGCGAGCGCGCGGTGTGCAGACGGCCCGCCGGTTCGCCGATGATCGCCTTGAGACGCGCCTCGACGTTCATGTGGATGTCTTCGAGCGCGGTGGAGAACTCGAAGTCACCCGCTTCGATCTCTGACAAGACCGTGAGCAGACCTTCCCGGATGGCTTCGGCGTCGCTAGTCTCGACGATGCCTGTGGCGGCGAGCATGGCCGCATGGGCCCTCGAGCCGGCAATATCCTGCGCCGCCAGCCGCTTGTCGAAGCCGATCGAGGCGTTGATCGCCTCCATGATGGCATCGGGTCCTGCGGCGAAACGGCCGCCCCACATCTGGTTCGAGGTCTTGTCCGACATGTGCTGCCTTTCCGGAGGGAAGATGAAAAAACTGGCCTTTGCGATCCTCTATACCGCCGGTGTTGCGCTTGCAAATCCGGCGCTGGCCGACAGCGAGACAGCTGCCGCGTTGCGCGAGGGCGAGATGAAGAAACTGGTCTTCCATTCCGCCCCGAAACCGGCGGGCAGCGAAGGGTTCATCGACTTCGAAGGCAACCCCATGGCGCTGTCCGATCTGAACGGCAAATGGGCGCTGGTGAACTTCTGGGCGACGTGGTGCGCACCTTGCCGCGAAGAGATGCCAGCGCTGTCGGCGCTGCAAGAGGACATGGGCGGCGAGAGTTTCGAGGTGATGACAATCGCCACCGGTCGCAACCCGCCGCCGGCCATGCAGACCTTTTTCGAAGAGATCGGGGTCGACAACCTGCCGCTGCACCGCGACCCGAAGTCCAGGCTGGCGCGGCAGATGGCAGTTTTGGGGCTGCCGGTTTCGGTGATCCTCAACCCCGAAGGCGAGGAAGTGGCGCGACTGACTGGGGATGTGGATTGGGCGTCAGAGAATGCGCGCGCCGTGCTTGCAGCGCTGGTTGATGGCGAAAGCTGAGAAAGCCCTCGGGGCCGGATCAAAAAACAGGGCGGGAAAGCTCCCGCCCTGCTGCACTGATTACCCTATTACCGTCACTGGTCACCGGGGCACTCGTTACTAATTCAATCCATTCTGAGAATTCTTGAGAAAATTATTGGGTTTGCGGGGGAGAATTTGCCCTCGCGTTAAATCCGGATGTTCCCGAGCGATTTATTGCAGCGCCAGAGACACGCGCTCGACTCGCGAGCTGTCGCCATTCTGCGCGTTCTGATGCCAACTCTCGCGTGGGGCACCGATCTCGTCGAGCATGGTGCCGCCCGTGGCGATCAGCCCCTCGTCGCCCCATTCCGCCCAAGCCAGCCCACTGGATGTTTGCCGGGTCTCGCGGATTCGCAATTCGCGGCGGCCATCGGCATGAACGATCTCGTATTCGCATTCTCCCAAGGTGCGCGCGCAGCTATAGGGTTCAAAGCGCGTGACATCGCCGCCGGCAGACACGCTGAGCAGCACCGCGCCGCGGGCATCTGTGTAATAGCGTCCAGCGTAGGGCGCATCGCCCGATGCGCCGTCGTAGATGTCGAAGCGGAACAGTCCCTGCACCTCGCCGCGCGCCAGATGGCTGACCACATGGCCCTGATCGTCCTTCATCACCAGCAACGAACCCGGCGCGAAGCGCGCCGTTTCCATCGTGATGTCAGCGTAGAGTGGCGACGCGCAGAGTGCCGCCAGCAGAGTTGTGAAAAATACGCGCATGGCAGTGCGCTCCTTTTCGTTGGGCCCCCACCCAAGATTGAAATGTGAGTTAATTGCGGCCTTAAATCAAATATCAGCCGTGAATTTGCCGTAAATTGCATTCATGTGGATACAGTCCTTTAAATAAAGTCGCGACTGTTTCCTCAATTCGCGGAAATGCGGTGGCCGACGGTTCGGCCGACTCACTTTGCGCGCCAAGATTTTGACAATATTGGTTAGCGGCAGTAGCTGCCAGCGCGATAGCGGGCGGTATCGAAGTGGAAGTGATACTGATGGAACCGGTCCGATTCGGGGCCCAGAACGGTTCCGAAGGGGCCGCAGGCCCCGGTGTGAAGCTGCCGCAGGATCCGGCCACGGCGCCCGCTATCCCAGTGCCGTAGCACCGACAGTTCGCTGCCGTCGCGCAGTGCTATGGCAGAGATGTCGATGGCGCGGCCTTTGCCGTGCTCGCTGATCTTGGCTCCGGGCTGGTTGTTGCGGGCGCGGCAAGCGTAGCTGGCGGCGATGCGCAATCCCTGCACCCCGCCGCCCGTGGTGCCGACGGCGGGCTTCAGAGAATCTTCAACCCACGTCTTCAAAGCGCGGGCGGTGGTGCAGTCGATCGTGGCGCGGCGGCTCAGCGGCAGGCCCGCGACGCTGCGCAATTTCACGGCGTCCTCGATACCGCAGCCGCGGATGCGGCCCGGCAGATCGCCAACGGCGGTGCCCTGCAGCTGCGGATCGCCGCAGACGGCGCCGCGCGCTCTCTCTCGGCGCAGGGCCAGAGCCTTTTCGATCACTTCGGCGCTGCGGCTTAGGGGGCGGAGCGACGTGTCGGTGGCCTGAGGCGAACGTCCGGCGAAGGCGAGGGCAGGGCGCTGCGGCGCGAGGCCGGCCGCCGGGCCCGGCTTGGGGCGATCCAGCGTGCCGGTCTCCGAGGCAGAGACATGCGGGACGGCATGGGCATCGCGGAGCTGGGCGTCGGAGGGGTGTTCGTCGGGACGTTCGACTGGCCGGAGCGATGTTTCGGGGGCGGCACCGAGTGGCGATGCGACAAGCATCAGAACCGTCAGCGCCGCCGCCCGGCGGATCATTTTTCCACCTTCACGCGGCCAAAGTCGGGAGCTTCGGTATCTTGCCCGGCCTGCAGGATGCCGCGGCGAATCTCCCGCGTGCGGGTGAAATAGTCGAACAGCAGGTCGCCGTCGCCGGTGCGGATCGCGCGCTGCAGGGCAAAGAGTTCCTCGGTGAAGCGCCCAAGGATCTCCAGCGTCGCCTGCTTGTTGGTCATGAAGACGTCGCGCCACATGGTTGGGTCCGATGCCGCGATGCGGGTGAAATCGCGGAAACCGGCGGCCGAGAACTTGATCACCTCCTGATCCGATACGCGGCGCAGGTCGTCGGCGACGCCGACCATCGTGTAGGCGATCAGATGCGGCACATGGCTGACCACGGCGCAGACCAGATCATGATGCTCGACATCCATGCGCTCGGTCTTGGCGCCGAGCGCCTGCCAGAAGGTCTCGAGCCGCGCGGTGGCGTCCTCGGAGGCACCATCGGGCACGATCAGGCACCAGCGGTTGTCGTAGAGCGAGGCGAAACCGGAGTCGGGGCCGGAATGCTCGGTGCCCGCCATCGGGTGGGCGGGAACGAAATCCACGCCCTCGGGCAGATGCGGGCGCACCGCCTCGATGACCTCTTTTTTCACCGAGCCGACATCGGTGATCGTGCAGCCGGGCTTCAGATGCGGCGCAATGGTCTTTGCGATCGGCCCCATGGCGCCGACCGGCACGGCGAGGATCACCAGATCGGCGTCTTTCACCGCTGCCGAAAGGTCGTCGACGATCTCGTGGCACAGGCCAAGACGCCGCGCCGTTTCGCGGGTTTCGGCAGAGCGCGCGTAGCCGGTCACATGCGCGTCCATGCCGGCCCGCTTCATCGCCCAGAAGATCGAAGAGGCGATGAGGCCGAGGCCGATCAGTGCGACACGCTGGTAGCTTTGCGCATGGCTCATCGCGCGCCTGCCTTGAACTGCCCCACCAGATGCGCCACGCGGCGGCACGAGGCTTCGTCGCCGACGGTGATGCGCAGCGCGTTGGGCAGCTTGTAGCCGGTGGTGCGGCGCACAATCACACCCTGCGATTGCAGGTATGTGTCGCAGGCCTCGGCTTCTTCTTGCGAGGCGAAGCGGGCGAGGATGAAGTTCGCGGTGGAAGCATCCGAAGACACGCCATGCTCGGCGAGTGCCTCGCCCAGCCATGCGCGCATGCGGGCGTTCTCGGTACGGCATTTCTCGACATAGGCGGTGTCGCGGATCGCGGCCTCGGCGGCGGCCAGCGTCAGCGCGGTGACGTTGAACGGGCCGCGCACGCGGTTGAGCACGTCGATAATCTCTTGCGGGCCGTAGCCCCAGCCGATGCGCATGCCGCCCAGACCGTAAAGCTTCGAGAAGGTGCGGGTCATGAAGACGTTGGGCCGCTCGGTGGCCAGTTTGGCACCGCCGTCATAGCCTTCGACGTATTCGGCATAGGCGCTGTCGATCACCAGAATGGCGTGCTCGGGGATGCCGTTCGCCAGCCGCTCCAGTTCCGCCAGACCGATCATCGTGCCGGTCGGGTTCGCCGGGTTGGCGACAAAGACCAGCTTGGTGCGCTCGGTGCAGGCGGCAAGAATGTTGTCGACGCTGACCACGCGGTCCTGCTCGGCGACCTCGACGGGGGTGGCGCCGGCAGCCATTGCCGAGATCTTGTGCATCGCGAAGCCGTGCTCGGTGTGGATCACCTCGGTGCCCGGACCGGCGTAGGCTTGGCACAGGAACGCGATGATCTCGTCCGAGCCGTTGCCGCAGATGACCCGCTGCGGATCAAGGTCCCACGTCTGGCCGATCGCGTCGCGCAGGCCGCTGTGATCCGAAGAGGGGTAGCGATGCATCTCGTGCACCACGCGCCGCACCGCCTCCTGCGTCGCATGCGACGGGCCGAAGGGGTTCTCATTCGAGCTGAGCTTGATCACGTTCGACACGCCCGACAGATGGGACTTGCCGCCCACGTAAAGTTCGATGTCCATGATGCCGGGTTGCGGTTCGATGCCAGCCATTGCGGTCTTTCCTCAGCTAGGGTGCCGTGTCGTCATAGCGCGGCGCCTTGGCACATGCCAGTGCCCGAAGGCCAGTGCTCGAAGGGGGCGGAGCGGCTTAGACGACAACGTCCATCCGCTGCTGTTCGCCAACCTCGAAGACTCGCTTGTAGCGGGCGATCTCGTCGTCCGGGCCCATCGCCTTGTTGGGGTTGTCCGAGAGCTTCACCGTGGGTTGGCCATTGGCGCTGATCGCCTTGCAGACGAGGCTGAAGGGCGCCAGCCGGTCGTCGGGGGTCAGGCCGCGGAAATCATTGGTGAGCAGCGTGCCCCAGCCGAAGGAGACGCGCACCCGGCCCGAGAACTGGTGATACAGTTCAAGGATCTTCTCCTCGTCCAGCCCGTCAGAGAAAATCACCAGCTTCTCGCGCGGGTCCTCGCCGCGCTCCTGCCACCAGCGGATCGCCGTTTCCGCGCCGGTCGCGGGATCGCCGCTGTCGATGCGGATGCCGGTCCAGCCCGCCAGCCAGTCGGGCGCGTTGCGCAAAAAGCCTTCGGTGCCATAGGTGTCGGGCAGGATCATCCGCAGGTTGCCCTCGTGCTCGCGGTGCCAGTCGGCCAGCACGTCATAAGGCGCGCGCGCCAGCGCCGCGTCATCCTCGGCCAGCGCGGCATAGACCATCGGCAGTTCATGCGCGTTGGTGCCGATCGCCTCAAGATCGCGGTTCTTGGCGATCAGGCAGTTCGAGGTGCCGGTGAACCCGTCGCCCAGCCCCTCGACCATCGCCTGCACGCACCAGTCCTGCCACAGAAAGCTGTGGCGGCGGCGGGTGCCGAAATCGGCGATCTTCAGGCCCGGCTGACCGCGCAGCCGCTCGATCTTTTCCCACAGCTTCGTGGTGGCGCGGGCGTAGAGCACCTGCAGTTCGAACTTGCCCATGTGGTTGAGTACAGCGCGCCCACGCAACTCCATCAGAACGGCGAGGGCGGGAATCTCCCACAGCATCACCTCGGGCCAGCTGCCTTCGAAGGTCAACTCGTACTGGTCGCCGACGCGCTCGAGAAAATAGGGCGGCAGGCGCAGGTTTTCGAACCATTCCATGAAGTCGGGGCGGAACATCTGGCGCTTGCCGTAGAAGGTATTGCCGCGCAGCCATGTGCTCTCGCCGCGCGTCAGGCTGAGCGAGCGGATGTGGTCAAGCTGTTCGCGCAGTTCGCCCTCGTCGATCAGCTTTGCCAGCGGCACATCGGTGGAGCGGTTGATCAGGCTGAAAGTGACCTGCGTTTGCGGGCGGTTGTGGAACACCGACTGACACATCAGCAGCTTGTAGAAATCGGTATCGATCAGCGAGCGGACGATCGGATCGATCTTCCAGCGATGGTTCCAGACTCGGGTCGCGATTTCCACGGCGCACACTCCTCACGGGCAATCGGGCCCTCTGTTACGCGATTGTGACAGGAAGGGCCAAGCGCTTTCTGCCGCTCGGGCAACGGCTTGCGGCGCGGCAAGAGTGGGCGATCAGCCAGCCTCGGTCAGCGTCACGCCCGCGGCGCGCAGCCCGGCGCGCGCGGCGGCCAGCGAACCATCGAAGTCGATGGCGCGGCACAGGTCCATGCGGACCGAAACGTCGAACCCCAGCCGCGCCGCATCCAGCGCCGAGTAGTTGACGCAGAAATCCGTCGCCAGCCCGACCATCGTGAGGTGCGAGATGCCGCGGCTGTGCAGGTAGCCTTCGAGCCCGGTGGGCGTGCGCCGGTCGTTTTCGAAGAACGCCGAGTAACTGTCGATCTCCGGGTTGAAGCCCTTGCGAATGATCAGATCGGCGCGGTCGGTGTTCAACTCCGGATGAAAGGCGGCCCCCTCGCTGCCGATCACGCAATGGTCGGGCCACAGCACCTGCGTCCCATAGGGCATCTCGGTCAGGTCCATCGGCGCCTTGCCGGGGTGGCTGGAGGCAAATGACGAATGGCCCGAGGGATGCCGGTCCTGCGTCAGAACCACGGCGTCGGCGTCATCCATCAGGGCGTTGATCGGCCGCACGATCTCGTCACCACCGGGCACGGCCAGCGCCCCGCCGGGGCAGAAATCATTCTGAACGTCGATGACGATGAGCGCGTGCATGGGCGGGTCTCCGGGACGGTGTGGGCAAGGGTGGTCTGCGTGGGTTTCCACAGGCTTACGCGCCGCGCCGCGGGCCCGTCAATGCTGCGGCAATGCGGCCGCTTGCCCGACTCGGGCCAAGGGCGTAAATCCGCGCGCATGTTCACCGTCTGCGCCCTCTATCACTTCACCCGTTTCGATGATCCCGCCGCCCTGCGCGGGCCGCTGCTGGACCTGTGCCTTGCGCAGAAGGTTACCGGTACGCTGCTGCTCGCCGGGGAGGGGATCAATGGCACCATCGCCGGCCCGCGCGCTGGCATCGACACGGTGCTTGCCCATATCCGTGCGCTGCCCGGCTGCGCCGATCTGGAGTGGAAATTCTCGGAGGCGCGCGAGCGTCCCTTCGCCCGCATGAAGGTGCGGCTGAAAAAAGAGATCGTCACCATGGGCCAGCCCGACGTCGATCCGCGCGCCAAGGTCGGCCATTACGTGGCGCCCGGCGAGTGGAACGCGTTGATCCGCTCCCCCGATGTGGCGGTGATCGACACGCGCAACGACTATGAGATCGCCATCGGCACCTTCGAAGGCGCGGTGGATCCGCAGACGACCTCGTTCCGCGAGTTCCCCGAATGGTGGGAGAAGAACAAGGATCGCTTCCACAACAAGCGCATCGCGATGTTCTGCACCGGCGGCATCCGCTGCGAGAAGTCCACCAATTTCCTGCTGAGCCAAGGGGTGGAAGACGTGTACCACCTCAAGGGTGGCATTCTGAAATACCTCGAAGAGGTGCCCGAGGACGACAGCGCCTGGCAGGGCAGTTGCTTTGTCTTCGACGGGCGCGTGTCGGTTGAGCATGGGCTGCGCGAAGGGCCGCACGAGCTGTGCCATGCCTGCCGCCGTCCGATCCTGCCCGAGGACCGCACGCGGCCCGAGTTCGAAGAAGGTGTTTCCTGCCACCAGTGCATCACCGAGACCTCGGACGACGACAAGGCGCGCTTCCGCGAGCGGCAGAAGCAGATCGCGCTGTCCAAAGCGCGCGGTGAGCGCCACCTACACGCGGATACGCCGGGCGAAGGCCTCTGACTCGGAGCCGCCATGGTGCGGTTGGAACAGATCAGAAGTAACTTCGCACCAGCGCGCCCGAGAGCAGAGACCAGCCGTCGGCGATCACGAAGAACGCCAGCTTGAACGGCAGTGACACGATGGCGGGCGGCACCATCATCATGCCCATCGACATCAGCACCGCTGCGACCACCAGATCGATGATCAGGAAGGGCAGGAATACCAGAAAGCCCACCTGAAAGGCGCGGGCGATCTCGGAGAGCATGAAGCTTGGCACCAGCAGCGAAAGCGGCGCTTCGGGCGCCAGCGTTGCGCCTTGGGTGTCGGGCCGAAGGTCGGCCATGGTTTCGAATGTTGCCGGATCGCAGCGCGCCGCCATGAAGCCGCGAAAGGGCACGAGCGCGCGCTCGGCGGCTTCGGTGATGTCGATCCGCTCGTCCAGCAGTGGCTGCACGCCGACCTGCCACGCGGCGGTGAAGGTCGGCTCCATAACGAAGTAGGTCAGGAAGAGCGCGAGGCTGACGATCAGCATGTTGGGGGGGGACTGCTGCAGCCCCAGCGCCTGCCGCAGGATCGCCAGCACCGTGACGATGAAGGGAAAGCAGGTCACCATGATCGCAAGGCCCGGGGCGAGGCTGAGAAGGGTGATCAGGGCGATCAACTGCAGGCTGACCGCCGTGACAGAGCCGCCCTGACCCAAGTCGACCGTGACGTTTTGCGCCGCCGCCGGATCGGGCCAGAGTAGTAACGTCAGGGGCAGCGCTGCGGCGGCCAGCAGGGCCAACCCGGCATCCGGCATTGCCTTTGGGAAGATCGCGCTGGGCACGGCTCAGCCAGGGCTCTGCAGGTCCGCCACCTCGAGGAGCCGGACCGCAAGTTGCGCCGACTCACCTTCGCCGGTGACCTCCAGCGCGCCGGTGCCGATCAGCCTGTCTCCGACGTAGAGCTCGACCGGATCCTCGAGGCGGCGGTCCAGGGTGAGCACCGAGCCTTCGCCAAGCTTGAGAAGATCGCGCACCAACGGTCGTGCCCGCCCCACCGAAACGGTGATCTCGATCGGAACAGAGGTAAAGGGCGCGCCCGCGCCGCCCGCGGTTGCCTGCTTCGGCGTGCCGTCTGTGGTGTCATCCATGGGCGACGTTCCTCCGGTTGTCATAGGCAAAGCCTTCGACCGCCTGCGTCACCTCCTGCAGAAGGCCGCTGAGATCGATCTGCTGTTCAGTGTCGCCAAAGCGCATGTCGGCCTGCCCCGAGGTGAGCGTCGGGTCTTCCTGCAGGCGCAGGGGAAAGCCGAACTCCTGTTCAAGCAGCGGCGCGACTTGCGCGGCGCTGCCCGGCGCGACGGTGATCACCACCTCGCGTTGGCCGATCTTCTGGGCCATGGTGGTGAGCTGGGCGTGCAAATGTTGGCCCAGCGTCTCGCGCAGGAGCGCTGGCAGAAGGGCGTGCAGCATTTCCTCGAGCAGCGGCGTGACGCCGTCGAGCATTTGGCGGTAGGCCTCGTTGTAGGTGAACGACAGATCCTGCAGATTTTGTGCGAAGTCGCTGGCGATGCGACTGTGGTCCTCCGTCTGCGCCTTGATCGCATCGTCCCAGCCGGCGCGGTAGCCGGTGTCGAAAGACTCCAGTTTCGCTGCTTCCAGTTCCGCCGCGTCGGCGCCGGGCTCAGGCGCGGCAGCCGGTTTCGGAGAAGCCGCAAAATCCTCCAGAAATCCGCGCAAGTTGGTCACTTCGCTTCTTCCTTCTCATCCAGCCAACTGCGCAGGATTTCTACCGTTTCGGTTTTGCGCTCTTCTATGAGGCTGCGCAGGCGGTCCACGGGGTCCTCCTCGGCAGGGGTGTCGAAATCGACCATGCCCATGCCGCCGAAATCTCCGCTGAAATCTCCGCCGCCACCGCCGAGCGCCGGAAGCCCTCCAAAGCCCTCATCTGCCTCGATCTCGCCGCTGAGCGCCTCCGGTGCGGCGCCAGGCAAAGACAGCGGCGTGCTGGCGGGGGCGCCCTGCCCGGCAAGGATCGGGCGGACGACGAACAGGCCGAGGATCAGCGCCACGACAGCCAGAATGCCCATTTGGATGAGGTTCATCGGGTCGAGCGGGAGGGTGAACCATCCCGGCTCGACCGGCCCGGTTCCAAGCCCTTCGGGACGTTCGAAGGGCAGCGAGCGCAGGGTGATCTCGTCACCACGCGCCTCGTCGAAACCGACCGCAGAAGCGACGAGATCGCGCAGCGCGGCCAGCTCGGGATCGGGCAGCGGTACAAAGCTTGAACCGCCATCCGGTGTGGGCTCGAAGCGTCCGTTGACCAGGACTGCCACGGTCAGCCGACGGATCTCGCCCGGCACGCGGGTGACCTCGCGCATGGTCTCGGACACCTCGTAGTTCACCCGTTCGCGTGAGTCGCTGCTTTGACTAGAGGAGTTTTGGCCACCGCCGGCCTCTCCATCCGGCAGGTTCGAGGCGACTGTGACATCAGGGTTGCCACTGTTTTGATTGCTGCTGGTTTCCTCTTGGGTGTCGGTTGAGATCACCACACGGCCTTCGGGATCGAACAGCCTTTCGCGGATCGATTCGCTTTCCGTCACCGTGTCGACGCTGACCTCGACCACGGCGTTGCCGGCGCCGACCCGTGCCTCGACAAGGCGCTGCACGCGGTCGCGCAACTGCAGAGCGCGGTCCTCGGCACTGGGGCCGGCACCGGGTTCTTCCTCGGACCCGATGAGCCCGCCGGCACCGTCGATGACCGCCACCTCTTCAGGCACCAGACCGGGGACGGCGGAGGCGACGAGATAGCGCAGCGCGCGCGCCTGCGCGGGGGTGATGGCCGCACCGCTGGCTGTGACCGAGATCGAGGCGCTGGGGGTGACATCGCGCTGGAAGGGGTTGGCGCTGGAATTGGCGATATGCACGCGCGCGGTGGCGACATAGGGGTTGGCGACGATGGTGCGGGCCAACTCGCCTTCCTTGGCGCGCCAATAGGCCGCATCAAACATCTGCGACGTGGTGCCGAAGCCGGAGAGCGTATCGAGCAGTTCGTACCCCTGATTGCTGTTGGCGGGCAGCCCCTCGCTGGCGAGTGTCATGCGCAGCGCGTCGCGTTGCGTGTCGGGGACGAAGATGGCGCCGCCGCGCACGTCGAACGTGACACCGCGGGACTCCAGCGCCTCGACGACCTCTCCGGCGGCACCATTCTCCAGTCCGGCGTAGAGCAGCGACATGGTGGGCGTTCCAGCGAGCCGCGCGAGGCCGAGGACGGCCAGAACCATGGCCAGAGCGGCACCGATTGCAACCGCGCGGCGGCGCGGCGTCAACGCATTCCAGACTGTGGCGAATTGCTCCAATCCTGCCTCCGTATTTCGAGCCCGGTTTCGACTTTCATATCCGGCCCGCGATGCCTGTCATTTCGGGCGCAGCCCCACCGGGGGTCTGACCTTCGGGCACAGTCTGTTTGAACGATCAGGTTTAAGAATCGGTTAGCCTCTCCCGGTCTATAAACGGGCAAGCCAGACGTGAGGTGTGCCATGACCGACGCCACCGCCGACGCGGCCGGCGAAGAGGAAGCGCCGCGAAAAAAGGGCTCGAAACTGCCTTTGCTCATCGGCCTGCTGCTGGCCCTGCTTGGCGGCGGCGGCGGCTTTTACGCGGCCTTCTCGGGGATGCTCCCTTTCGGTTCCGCGCATGCGACGGCACAGGATGCGGAGCATGGAGGGGCCGAACATGGCGGCGAGGGCGGGGGTGATGGACATGGCGCTGGAAGCGACACGGGCCTTGGCGGCTTGGGCGGCGGCGTCGCCTTTATCGAATTGCCGCAGCTCATCGCATCGCTTGGGCCGGTCTCGGCGCTGCACCATCTTCGATTCACCGCGCAGTTGGAGGTGAGCCCGAGCCGTCAGGCGGAGGTCGAGCAACTGATGCCGCGCATCCTCGATGTCCTGAATACCTATCTGCGTGCGCTCGAGCCCGGTGATGTCGAGGCGCAGGGCGCGCTGATCCGGCTGCGCGCGCAAATGCTGCGCCGCATTCAGATGGTCGCCGGAGAGGACCGCGTGCGTGACCTTCTCGTGACCGAATTCGTATTGAACTGAAAGGGTCTGAGATGGACTTGATCGCTGATATTCTGCTGGTAGCCGGGGCGCTTGGCGCGGGATTCTACTGCTTTATCCTGTCGCGCAGGCTGACCCGGTTCACAGATCTCGAAAACGGCGTAGGGGGGGCAGTGGCAGTGCTTTCGGCGCAGGTTGACGATCTGACCCGTTCGCTCGACGCGGCGCAAAAGGCGGCCGGTAATTCTGGTGCCGAGCTGACGGACCTGACCGGGCGCGCTGAGCAGGCGGCCCAGAGGCTGGAGCTGCTGATCGCTTCGCTGCACGATCTGCCAGAAGATCAAACTGACGTGGGGCGGGCTGGCGGTGAGCGGGCCGCTGCTGGCGCGGAGCCTGTGTTCCTGAGGCACTCGCGCAGCGGCGCAGCGTGATGAGGGGGCTTTTGCGCAGGCTGCCCGGCGGTGGGCGCGCAGGGCGTGGCAAGGGCGTACTTGCGGTGATCGGCGCGTTGCTGATCGCTTCTGCGGTGGTGCGTCTGGGTGTGGGCGCTGCGCTTGCTCTCGACAATATGCCGGCCGAGACCTCGGGCCCAGCCGAAACGACCGGTGGCCACGCGGAGGTGCAGGCGGGCCATGATGCCGCGCCCCCCGGTGTCTGCGTCGGTGAGGAGGACTTGGCCCCGGCGCTCGAGGCACTGCGGGCGCGAGAGGCGCAGGTGACACAGCGCGAAGAGGACCTCCGCAGCCGGATGCAGGCCCTGCGCGTGGCCGAGGCGACGATCGACGAAAAACTTGCTGCCATGCAAGAGACCGAGGAGCGGCTCCGATCAACGCTCGCCATCGCAGAAACCGCGGCGGAGGAGGATGTCGCGCAGCTCACTCAAGTCTACGCCAATATGAAACCGCGCGAGGCGGCGGCGCTCTTCGCGCAGATGGAACCGGATTTCGCCGCGGGCTTTCTGGGACGCATGCGGCCCGATGCCGCCGCGGCAATCCTGTCGGGAATGGACCCGCAGGCGGCCTATACCATCAGCGTGATGCTCGCCGGGCGCAACGCCAACGCTCCGAAGCAATAGGGGCGCCGGTGATGAGTGAGCGTCTCGGGTGACGTGAGCAGAGCCCAAGGGCGACGCTGAAGTTCCCGCGCGCCCATCGAGAGGCTGATGGGCGGCGCGGCATTCTTGTCGGTCACGCCAGATTGCTTCTGGAGCGATTCCGGGTGACCCGAAGCCCGCCTTATTTTGACGCGGGCAATCTTGTGTTCCGTCGTAGCGGCCGCTCAGAGCCGAACCCCGCGCAGGGCGGGGCAAATACCCCTACCCACTGCACTGCGCGCGGCGGACGGGTCAGACCTTGGCGGCGGGCACTTTGTTGGCAAAGGCTTCGATCTGTGCCGCGGGCAGCGCACCGGACTGCCGCGCGGCCTCGCGTCCCTTGCCAAAAGCGATCAATGTGGGAATGCCACGGATGCCGAATTTCGCCGACGCGCGCTGATGCTGCTCGGTGTTCAGCTTCACCAGTCGCGAGCGGCCTTTCAGCGCCGCTGCGGCCTTGGAATATTCCGGCGCCATTATCCGGCAGGGGCCACACCACGGTGCCCAGAAATCCACCACTAGTGGCACTTCGTCGGTCCGGATCGCCTTTTCGAGCGTGGCATCGTCAATGTCACGCGCCTTTCCGTCCATCAATCCAGCACCACAGGTCCCGCATTTCGGTCCGGAGGCAAGTCGGTCTTGCGGGACGCGATTGGTCTGGCCACAATCAAGGCAGACAAGCTTGACCATTTCGTGATCTCCATACATTCGTTTCATATGATATGTGTTCTCTGCGCAATCGTGACAATCCCCTTGGCCGTTTCCCATTGAATTCATGTCCCGTGACACCACAATCCCCAATGCTCGAAGACAATCCTAGAGAGGTGCCCATGATCACCCGCCGTACATTCGTCACCACGGCCACCGCGGGGGCGGCACTTGCCACCGCAGCTCCCGGCTCCGCCTTTGCGCTGGAACGCAGGTTTGAGCCGCAGTCCGTCAGCATTCGTCAAGATCTTGCGCCAGAACAGATCCTGATCATGCCGCGGGCGCATTTCCTCTACTACGTCACCGCGCCGGGGCAAGCGCTGCGCTACGGCGTCGGCGTCGGCAAAGCCGGCCTTGAGTTTACCGGCGAGGCGGTGATTCAGGTGAAGAAGGAATGGCCCACTTGGCGCCCGACCAACGACATGATCGAACGCGAGCCGCAGACCTACGCACGGTTCAAGGACAATGATTATGTGCAGCCCGGCGGGCCGCAGAATCCGCTTGGGGCGCGGGCGCTCTACCTGTTCCAGAACGGTCGCGACACCTTCTTCCGCATCCACGGCACCACCGCCCCCGACTCCATCGGACGGTCGGTTTCGAACGGCTGTATCCGTATGCTGAATGAACATGTGATCGACCTTTACCAGCGCGTGCCGATCGGCACGAAAGTCACCGTGCTCTGACGCGGTTGGCCCTGCTGGGCTTTTTGTTCGAAATATGAAGTTTCGCCCGGTGAAGCACGGGGCAGGCGGCGGTCTCTAGCGGGGCCGCCGCTGTTCAATTTGGGCTATTGAAGGGGGTAACTCCGCGCAATTGCCGCATTTCCACAAGACCGTCGCCACATTCGAGCCCGAATCCGCGGGCAAAAATTCCCTTACACCATTCGGCCTCTGGCAACCGAGGCCCGTTTTGCGAAGGGTACGAATATGGCGATTGTGGCGCTTATGGCCGGCAGCATCTTCGGATTTCTCTGTGGTCTCTTTTCGTGGCTCTTCCTCGACACGTCGCTGCTCAACGCGATCGGCCTCTATTTCTCGGTCAGCCTCGTGGCGGGTACGCTTCCGCTCCTCTTCGCAACCTTCTTGGGCAAGGGCCTTCAGCACGGCGCCGCCGAAGCGCTCCGCTCCTGAACCCATCAAGAGCCGTCCGGAGATAGATCGAGCGGTTTGCGTCTGGACGTCTGGGTCGAGACGGCCTCTTAACCCTTCAACCTTCTTCACGTTCGTGGCTTTGCGGCAAATGCCCGTGCTGCCTCAGTCGTCGCCCGTCTCGGTGATCAACGCCTCGACCTGCGGTCCCAGTGCGTCGATCACACGCTGCACGCCTTCGGCATTAGGGTGAATGCCATCGTCCTGCATCACCGCAGACATATCGGCAGGCATCTCGCCATCCTCGCGCAGCCCGGCGAAGAAATCCTCGAACAGCAACGTGCCGTATTCCTCGGCGAGATCGGGGTAGATCGCGTCGAAGTCCGCCTTGTAGTCGGGCCCGTAATTGCCGGGGGCGCTCATGCCCACCAGAAGCACCGGCAGATCGCGCGCCTGCGCCTCTTGCAGGATGCCCGCAAGGTTTTCGCGCGACACCGCAGGGTCGATCCCGCGCAGCATGTCGTTGCCGCCCAACGTGACGATCATCGCGTCGATCTCGGGCGTCAGCGACCACGCCACCCGCGAGAGGCCGCCCGCCGTGGTGTCGCCCGAGACGCCACCGTTGACGATGGTCACGTCGTGGCCGCGCTCGCTCAGCCAGCTTTGCAGTTGTGGCACCAGCCCCTCTGCCGCCGGCAAGCCGTAGCCCTGCGTGAGACTGTCGCCAAGGGCCAGAACCTCGGTCGCGAGGGCCGGAGCCGGAAGTGTCAGAAAAGTGAGGCAAGCGGCAGCCTTGCTGAGCCGGGCAAAGCCCCCATATGTTTCCGAACGCGCCATTTTTCGCAAAGGCCCTTTCGATGACCGATCCTGTAATTGCCCTCAATGATGTCACGCTCAGCCTCAAGGGCAATGCCGGTCCGGTCGAAATCCTTCACGGTATCTCGATGCAGGTGCAGCGCGGCGAGACACTGGGGCTGATCGGCCCGTCCGGATCGGGGAAAAGCTCGCTGCTCATGGTGATGGGCGGGCTGGAAAATGCCACCAGCGGCGGTGTTGAGGTGCTTGGGCAGGACCTGACCGGTATGGACGAGGACCGCATGGCCCGTTTTCGCCGCGATCACATGGGCGTGGTGTTCCAATCGTTCAACCTTATCCCGACGATGACCGCGCTCGAGAACGTTGCCACGCCGCTGGAACTGGCGGGCCACAAGGATGCTTTTGCTCGCGCCGAGGCGGAACTGGAGCGGGTGAACCTTGGCCACCGCGCCGGGCACTACCCGTCGCAAATGTCGGGCGGCGAACAGCAGCGCGTGGCGCTGGCCCGCGCCTCTGCGCCGCGGCCACAGATCTTGCTGGCCGACGAGCCCACCGGCAACCTTGATGGCAGCACTGGGCAAGCGATCATGGATTTGCTGTTTGGTCTGCGCGATGAGCACGGCGCAACGCTGGTGCTGGTGACCCACTCGAACCAATTGGCGCAGCGCTGCGACCGCGTGGTACGGCTGACCGATGGTCGGGTCGATGCTGCGCATGGGCTGAGCGCGGAACGCGCGGCGGAATGAGGGCGTCGATATGAGTTTCGCCACCGCCGCCCGTTTTGCCCGCCGTGAATTGCGCGGTGGTGTGCATGGATTTCGCATTTTCATCGCATGTCTTGCGCTTGGCGTGGCAGCCATCGCCGGTGTCGGTTCGGTGCGTACGGCGATCGAGGCCGGTCTGTCGGATCAGGGCGCAGTGCTGCTCGGCGGCGATGCGCAGGCAGAGTTCACCTATCGTTTCGCCACCGACGACGAGCTTGCGTGGCTGAACAGCGTCTCGACCGAAATCTCCGAGATCACCGATTTCCGCTCCATGGCCACCGTCACCCGTGACGGCGAAACGGAGCGCGGGCTGACGCAGGTGAAATCGGTCGACGGCGCCTATCCGCTGCTGGGCGAGATGGGGCTGGAGCCGCAGATGCCGCTGGCGCAGGCGCTCGACGGGGCAGGGGGGCTGCCCGGTGCGGTGATGGCCCCGGTGCTCGCCGACCGTCTGGCGCTGCAACCGGGCGACAGCTTCACGCTCGGCACGCAGGAATTCACCCTCTCGGCGGTGATCACCCGCGAACCCGATGACGCAGGCGACGGCTTCGGGCTCGGCCCGCGCACGCTGGTGCGCACCTCCGACCTGCAGGGCAGCGGCCTGTTGGCGCCCGGCTCCCTTTACGAATCCGAATACCGCCTGCTGCTGCCGCCGGGCAGCGACCTTGACGCGCTCAAGGCCGAGGCCGAGGCACGCTATCGCGACACCGGCATCCGCTGGCGCGACGCGCGCAACGGCGCGCCGGGCATCGCCCGCTTTGTCGAGCGACTGGGCCGCTTTCTCGTGCTGGTCGGGCTTTCCGGGCTCGCGGTGGGCGGTATCGGCGTGTCGGCGGCAGTGCGTTCTTATCTGGCGCGCAAGACCTCGGTCATCGCCACGCTGCGCACACTTGGCGCGACGCGAGGCACGATCTTCCTGACATATTTCCTGCAGATCGGCGCGCTGTCGCTGGTCGGCATCGCGCTTGGGCTGATGCTCGGCGCCGGCGTGCCACTGCTGTTCGCGCCGATCATCGCCAGCGCCCTGCCGGTACCGGTCGTCTTCACGCTCTACCCCGGCCCGCTCGCCGAGGCGGCGCTTTACGGCGCGCTCACCGCGCTGCTCTTCACGCTCTGGCCACTGGCCCGCACCGAGGAGGTGCGCGCCGCGACCCTGTTCCGTGATGCGCTAGACAGCGCCAAAGGCCTGCCCGCGCCACGCTATGTGATCGCCACGCTGGTCTTGCTGGCCGCGCTGGTCGGCGCGGCGACGTTCTTTTCGGGCGATCCGCAGGTCACGCTCTGGACCGCCGCGGGATTGCTCGTGGCGCTGGTCATCCTCGCGCTGGCCGCCACCGGCATCCGCTGGGTGGCGCATCGGGCGGCGCCGCTGGCGCGCGGCCGCCCGGCGCTGCGGTGGGCGCTTTCGGCCATCGGCGGGTCGCGCGAAACGGCCGCGTCAGTGGTGCTCTCGCTGGGGCTCGGCCTGTCGGTGCTGGCCGCCATCGGCCAGATTGACGGCAATCTGCGCGCCTCGATTTCGCGCGATCTGCCCGAGGTCGCGCCGTCGTATTTCTTCGTCGACATCCAGCCCGGCCAGATCGAAGGCTTCCGCGCGCGACTGGCCGATGATCCCGCCGTCAGCCGCACCGACACGGCGCCGATGCTGCGCGGCGTGGTGACGCGGATCAACGGGCAGGACGCGCAGCAGGTGGCCGGCGATCACTGGGTCGTCCGCGGCGACCGGGGCATCACCTACGCCGAAACGCCCGACGCCCGTACCACGATCACCGACGGGGCGTGGTGGCCCGAGACCTACGACGGCCCGCCACAGGTCAGCTTCGCCGCCGAAGAGGCCGAGGAACTGGGCCTGACCCTCGGCGACGAGATCACTATCAACATCCTTGGCCGAGATATCAGCGCCGAAATCACCAGCTTCCGCGAGGTGGATTTCTCCACCGCCGGCATCGGCTTCGTCATGACGCTGAACCCCGCCGCGCTGGCCGGCGCGCCGCACACTTGGATTTCCACTGTCTACGCCGAGCCACAGGCCGAAGCGCAGATCCTGCGCGATCTGGCCGATGCCTATCCCAATATCACCGCCATCCGGGTGCGCGACGCCATCGACCGCGTGTCTGACCTGCTTGAAGGCGTCGCCGGAGCGATCCGCTGGGGCGCGGGCGCAACGCTGCTCACCGGGTTTCTGGTGCTGATCGGCGCGGCCTCGGCGGGCGAGGCCGCGCGCAGCTACGAGGCGGCGGTGCTGAAAACCCTCGGCGCCTCGCGCGGGCGCATCCTGCGCAGCTTCGCGCTGCGCTCCGCACTGCTGGGAGCCGCCGCGGGCATTGTGGCGCTGGTGGCCGGGCTGCTTGGCGGCTGGGCGGTGAGCCACTTCCTGATGGAGACGCGGTTCGACGTGATGTGGGGCTCGGCGCTGGGGATCATCTTTGGCGGCGCGCTGGCGACGCTTCTGGCCGGGCTCGCCTTCGCGTGGCGGCCATTGTCGGCAAGGCCGGCCCGGGTTCTGCGCGCCCGCGAATAGGTGCCTTGAACCTTGGGGCCGGGGCTGGCACTTCAAAGACGACCCTTGGCTGAACAGGATGGACCTCCCCGATGACCGATTCCCTGCCGATGCCGATCTCGGCGCCGATCTCGCAGGCGCAGCGCACCAGCATCCTCAACCTGCTGCGCCGCGCCGCGAAAACCGAGATCCTGCCGCGCTTCCGCGCCCTCGACCCGACCGAGATCTCCGAAAAGACCGGACGTCAGGATCTGGTGACCGCCGCTGACAAGGGCGCCGAGGCGATGATCGCACGCGGCCTGCAGCGCATGTATCCGCATGCGCTGATCGTCGGCGAAGAGGCCGTGGCCGAGCACCCCGAGATCCGCGACCAGATCGGCGAGGCGGAACTGGCGTTCACCATCGATCCGGTGGACGGCACGTGGAACTACGCGCATGGCCTGTCGACCTTCGGTATCATTTTGTCGGCCACCCGCTTCGGCGTGCCGGTTTTCGGGATGATCTACGATCCGATCATGGACGATGTGATGGTCGCCGAGATCGGCGGCGAGGCGAAGATGCTGCTGCCCAAGCGGCGGCTCTCGCGCCACGTCTCGGTTTCCGCCGGAGGCCAGCTCGACGAGCTGCAGGGCTTCATCCCCTTCTATCTGATGCCCGAGGACAAGCGCGCGCAGGTCGGCGCGGCGCTGCCGCTGTTCGAGCGCAGCCACACGCTGCGCTGCTCGGCGCATGAGTTCCGTCTGTTCGCGCAGGGCTCGGTGGATTTCCTATTCTCGGCACGGCTGACGCCGTGGGACCATGCGGCCGGGGCGTTGATCTCCAAATGCGCCGGGGGCCATGTGGCGATGCTGGATGGCTCCGAATACAACGCCGCCACGCGCGAGGGCGTGCTGCTCTGCGCTTCGAACAGGGAAACATGGGAGCGCATCCGCGATGCCTTCTCCTTCCTGCTCGAGACGCCGGCGGAGGGCTGACCAGGCGCAGGCGACGCGAAAAGGGCGGGACAGAGGTCCCGCCCTTTTCGCGTCGCCTGCGGCGTGCCTCCGGCGGGGATATTTTCATCTAGACGAAGAGGGGGACGCCGCCTCTTCGTCTAGACCTAAATATCCCGGGGAGCGCGAAGGGCAGAGACCCTCACTCTCAAGACCCCCGCCCCTACCCCGCCGCCTCGGCGTAGTCACTCATCGGCGGGCAGGTGCAGGTCAGGTTGCGGTCACCCCAGACGTTGTCGACGCGGTTGACCGGCGGCCAGTACTTATCGACCCGGAAGGCACCCGGCGGGAAGCAGCCCTGTTCGCGACTGTAAGGCCGGTCCCAGTCG
Source organism: Salipiger sp. ABF4_146 (assembly GCF_056161345.1). Lineage (NCBI taxonomy): Bacteria > Pseudomonadati > Pseudomonadota > Alphaproteobacteria > Rhodobacterales > Roseobacteraceae > Salipiger > Salipiger sp. ABF4_146. The sequence continues at coordinate 58,673 of NZ_JBSWYX010000010.1, forward strand.
CGCACGAGGTCTTCCATCGTGTGCGGCGCGTGCTTCAGCGGGTTGTTCTCGGCATCGGCGGTGCCCTCTTCGATGGCGCGGATCTCTGCGCGGATCGCCAGCATGGCGTCGCAGAAGCGGTCGAGCTCGGCCTTGGTTTCCGACTCTGTCGGCTCGATCATCAGTGTGCCCGCGACCGGGAAGCTCATCGTCGGTGCGTGGAAGCCGCAGTCGATCAGCCGCTTGGCCACGTCATCCACCGTGACCCCGGCACTATCGCCGAAGGGACGGATGTCGAGGATGCACTCATGCGCCACACGGCCCTCGTGGCCGGTGTAGAGCACGGTATAGGCCCCCTCGAGCCGCTTGGCGATGTAGTTGGCGTTGAGGATCGCCACGCGCGTCGCCTGCGTCAGACCCGCGCCGCCCATCATCTGGATGTAGCCCCAAGAGATCGGCAGCAGCGAGGGCGAGCCGAAGGGTGCCGCCGAAACCGGCCCCGCGATGCCATCCTCCAGCGGGTGCGCCGGCAGGTGCGGCACCAGATGATCCTTGACGCCGATCGGGCCCATGCCGGGGCCGCCCCCGCCGTGCGGGATGCAGAACGTCTTGTGCAGGTTGAGGTGGCTGACGTCGCCGCCCAGATCGCCGGGACGCGACAGGCCGACCATGGCGTTCATATTGGCACCGTCGATATAGACCTGACCGCCATGTTCGTGAGTGATCGCGCAGACCTCCTTCACCGTCTCCTCGAAGACGCCGTGGGTCGACGGGTAGGTGATCATGCACGCGGCCAGCGTATCGGTGTATTTCTCCGCCTTCTCGCGGAAATCGGCGAGGTCGATCGAGCCTTTCGCGTCGCATTTTACCGGCACCACTTTCCAGCCGACCATCTGCGCCGAGGCCGGGTTGGTGCCATGCGCGTTGACCGGGATCAGGCACACATTGCGCTGGCCTTCGCCGCGCTCGCGCTGCCACGACGCAATGGTCAGCAGCCCGGCGTATTCGCCCTGCGCGCCGGAGTTCGGCTGCATGGTGAAGGCGTCATAGCCGGTGATCTTGCACAGCTTATCCGACAGATCGTCGATCATCTGCTTGTAGCCAAGGGCCTGATCCTCGGGCGCATAGGGGTGCAGCGACCCGAACTCGGGCCAGCTGACCGGCATCATCTCGGCGGCGGCGTTGAGTTTCATGGTGCATGAGCCGAGCGGGATCATCGCCCGGTCGAGCGCCAGATCGCGGTCGGCGAGACGGCGCATGTAGCGCATCATCTCGGTCTCGGCGCGATTCATGTGAAACACTTCGTGGGTGAGGTAGCTGCTGGTCCGCAGCGAGGCTTCGGGCAGCCGGTAATGCGGGGCGAAATCCTCGTCCTTGCGCAGCAGGCCGAAGGCGCGCCAGACCGCCTCGATGGTGGCCGGGCGGGTGGTCTCGTCCAGCGTGATGCCGACGCGGGTTTCCCCGACTTTGCGCAGGTTGATGCCTTCCTTGACGGCGGCGCGCAGCACGCCCCGCTGCAGCAGGCCGACATCCACGGTGATCGTGTCGAAGAAGCTCTCGGGCTCGACCTTGAAGCCCGCCTCTTCCAGCCCCCGCGCCAGACGCTCGGTCTTGCGGTGGATGCGCTGCGCGATGGCCTTCAGCCCCTCGGGGCCGTGGAACACCGCATAGAACCCCGCCATCACCGCCAGCAGCGCCTGCGCGGTGCAGACGTTTGAGGTCGCCTTCTCGCGGCGGATGTGCTGCTCGCGGGTCTGCAGCGCGAGGCGGTAGGCGCGGTTGCCGTGGCTGTCGATCGACACGCCGACGATGCGGCCCGGCATGGAGCGCTTGTAGGCATCCTTGGTGGCCATATAGGCGGCGTGCGGGCCGCCGTAGCCAAGCGGCACGCCAAAGCGCTGGGTCGAACCGACGGCGATGTCGGCGCCCATCGCGCCCGGTTCTTTCAGCAGGCACAGCGCCATCGGATCGGCGGCGACGATGCCGATCGCCTTGGCGGCGTGCAGCGCCTCGATCGCGGCGGTGAAGTCGCGCACGTGGCCATGGGTGCCGGGATACTGGAAGATCGCGCCAAAGACCGCTTCGGGGTCGAGATCATCGGGGCTGCCGACGATCACCTCAATGTTCAGCGGTGCGGCGCGGGTCTGCATCACCGCGATGTTCTGCGGGTGGCAGTTCTCGTCAACAAAGAACGCCTTGGCCTTCGATTTCGCCACGCGTTGCGCCATGGTCATCGCCTCGGCGCAGGCGGTGGCCTCGTCGAGCAGCGAGGCATTGGCGATCTCGAGGCCCGTCAGGTCGCTCACCATGGTCTGGTAGTTCAGCAGCGCCTCGAGGCGCCCCTGCGAGATCTCGGGCTGGTAGGGCGTGTAGGCCGTGTACCAAGCGGGATTCTCAAAAATATTCCGCTGAATCGCCGGCGGGGTGACCGTGCCGTGGTACCCCTGACCGATCAGCGAGGTCAGCACCTTGTTCTTCTTGGCGACCTCGCGCATGTGCCAAAGCATCTCGCGCTCGGACATGGGCTTGCCCAGCTCAAGCTCATCCGCCTGCCGGATCCCGGCGGGCACGGTCTGCTTGATCAGCGCGTCGAGGTCCTCGACCCCCAGCACCTCGAACATTTTCGCCATCTCTGCGGGCGAAGGGCCGATGTGGCGGCGGTTGGCGAAGTCATAGGGCAGGTAGTCTGTGGGCGTGAAGGCCATGTCGATCCGTCCAGAAACAGCAAGGTTCAGCAGGGAAGGGGGGCAAGGCGCGGCCCTGCCCCTTTCATCTTTCTTCAAATACTCACCGGCCCGGCAGTGCCGCAGGTGCGGCGCCGGGCAGAAGATCAGCCGATGAAATTCTTGTAGGCGGCTTCATCCATGAACTCGTCGAGCGCCGAGAGGTCCTCGATCTTCATCTTGAAGAACCACGCGTCGCCCTCGGGGTCGTCGTTGACCTTCGACGGCTCGTCGGCGAGCGGCGAATTCACTTCGGTGATCTCACCATCAAGCGGCGCGAGGATGTCGGAGGCGGCCTTGACCGACTCGATCACAACCACTTCATCGTCCTTGCTGACCGTGGTGCCCTCGTCGGGCAGTTCCACGAACACCACGTCGCCCAGCTGTTCGGCCGCGTGGGCGGTGATGCCAACGACGACGACATCGCCCTCGACGCGCAGCCATTCGTGCTCTTCGGTAAATTTCATTGCGCTGTCCCTGTGTCTCAACGTTTGTAGGTCTGGGTCACGAAGGGCATCGGGGCCACTTCGACGGCGAGGCGCTTGCCGCGCACCTCGCCGAATAGCTTGGTGCCGGGGGCGGCGTGGTCAATCCCCACGTAGCCCATGGCCACCGGCGCGCCGACGCTGGGGCCAAAACCGCCCGAGGTGACGCGACCGATCGGGCTGCCGCCGGTCTCCTGTGCATAGATCTCCACGCCTTCGCGCATCGGCGCGCGGCCTTCGGGGCGCAGGCCGACGCGGGCGCGCGGCGCGCCGTTTTCCAGTTCCGAGAGGATTTTTTCAGCCCCGGGGAAGCCGCCAGCGCGATCGCCGCCGGTGCGTCGGATCTTCTGGATGGCCCAAGGCAGGGCTGCCTCGGCCGGGGTGGTGGTGCTGTCGATGTCGTGGCCGTAGAGGCACAGGCCGGCCTCAAGGCGCAGCGAGTCGCGCGCGCCAAGGCCAATAGGTTCCACATCGTCCTGCGCTAGCAGGGCGCGCGCGAGGTCCTCGGCGGTGTCCTCGGGAACAGAGATCTCGAACCCGTCCTCGCCGGTGTAGCCCGAGCGCGAGACCCAGCATTCGGCGCCGCACAGAGCGACGGTCGCCACGTCCATGAAGCGCATCTCGCGCACCGCCGGGTTCAGCGCGGCCAGCGCCGCCTCTGCGGCAGGGCCCTGCAGCGCCAGCAGCGCGCGGTCACCCAGCAGCTTCACGGAAAGGCCCTTGGGCTCGAGCGCGGCGCGCATGTGCGCCATATCCTCGGTCTTGCAGGCGGCGTTGACCACGACGAAGAGATGATCGCCGCGGTTGGCGATCATCAGGTCGTCCTCGATCCCGCCCGCGTCGTTGGTGAAGAAGCCATAGCGCTGGCGGTCTTCCTTCAGACCGGCGATGTTCACCGGAACCAGCGATTCCAGCCCAAGCGCGATGCTCTGCACATCGGCGCCCGACAGGATCACCTGACCCATGTGGCTGACGTCGAACAGTCCGGCCTTCTCGCGCGTGTGGAGATGTTCCTTGAGAACGCCGAGCTTGTACTGCACCGGCATCTCGTAACCGGCAAAGGGCACCATCTTGGCGCCCAGTTCGACGTGCAAATCATGTAGTGGCGTGCGTTTCAGCTCGTCCATGCGCTCCCGATCCCTTCGGCCCGGATAGGCGCAAGGCCCCGGGCATTTCCCGCACGGATCCCCTCCGCGCTCGAAATGCCCCCTCTGTCCTTTCGCCTGAGATCGTTATCCCTTCGGCGGGCGCCGGGGCGCCTCTCTCCAGAGTGTTTCCGCCGCGAAGGTCCTGAGGCCTGAGAGTTTCCGGGGCGGTTGCTCCTTCGGCACCGGCAAAGCCGGTTCTCCCATCACGGTGCCCGGAGAGTACGACAGTTACGCGGGGGCCGCAAGCGCGCCCGCGCTGCGCGGCAGCGAGCAGGCTTTACCCGACACCAAAATGTCGATCAGCGGAGCATTGTCGCAGACCAGCGCATCGAGGGTGATCGGGTCGAGCGTGGCGTAGAAGGCGTTGGCCGCCTCGGTCAGCGCGAGCCGCAGGCGGCAGGCCTCGGTCAGCGGGCAGGTGTTGTCGGCGTCAGCAAAGCATTCGGCCAGCGGCACAGGCGATTCGAGCGTGCGGAACACGTCGCCGATCTGGATCTCCGAGGCCGGTCGCGCCAGTTCGAGCCCGCCATTGCGGCCACGATGGGTGCTGAGATAGCCCAGTTGAGCCAGCTGGTTGATCACCTGCGCGAGATGATTTTCCGAGGCATTGCAGCACTTTGCGATCTCTGATTTGGTCACCAGACGGCCAGAGTTTGCCGCGCAGTGCATCAGGACACGGATTGCGATATTCGTTCTCTTCGTCACACGCACGGGAAAAGCCCTCGCTTTGAATGATTGCCGGGTTAAATACAGCCCCGGAGAAAACCGCGGATTGACTCACATCAATTTGAACTCAGAAAAGACGAGAAATGAGCACATCATTCTTTTTCGGTTACGGCTCGCTGGTCAACCGCAGGACCCACGGCTTCGATCCCGCGCATAAGGCGGTGGCGAAAGGCTGGCGGCGCGTCTGGGCGCGGGTGCCGGGGCGTCCGGTGTCTTTGCTGACCGTCTCGCGCGATCCGGGCTCGCAGATCGAAGGGCTAATTGCGCCGGTCTCCGACAAGGGCTGGGCGGCTCTGGACCAGCGCGAGGCCGACTACGACCGCACCGATGCGCGCGACGACGTGCATCACGAGGCACCTACGGTGGACGAACTGGCGATCTACGTCGTTCCAGAATGCGACCGGCTGCCGCCCGACACCGAGCACCCGGTGCTGCTGAGCTATCTCGACGTGGTCCTGCAGGGCTATCTTGGTGAGTTCGGCAAGGCGGGGGCAGAGCGCTTTCTGGCCAGCACCGGAGACTGGCAGGCACCGATCCTGAATGATCGCGCAAAGCCGCTTTATCCGAGGGCGCAGAGCCTCAGCGACGCCGAGCGCGGTTTTGTCGACGCTGCGCTGCTGCAGGTCGGGGCGCAGGTGTTCAGCAGATGACCCCAAGCTGGCTCCTGATGCTCTACCGGCTGTCGAAGCGGCTGGGGGTGCGGGTGCTGTTCGGAGCGCTGCTGGCGCTGGTCGCGGTGGCGCTTGCGCCGGTGCTGCAGCCTCTGATCCCGCAGGATTGGCAGGATCGTTTCGGCGCGCAGGCGGCCAAGCCCATCTTGCAGATCCTCGCCACCACGATGTTGACGGTGACGACGTTTTCGCTGTCGGTCATGGTGCAGGCCTTCCAGTCGGCGGCCAGTCAGGCCACGCCGCGCGCTTACCGGCTGCACCTCGAGGACAGCACGGCGCAGACGGCTCTCGCGGCCTTCACCGGCACTTTCCTGTTCTCGCTGACGGCGCTGGTGCTGTTCAATGCGGGACTCTATTCCGAGGCCTCGGCGGTGGTCATCTTCTTTCTGACCATCGCCAGCATCGTCACCGTGATCCTCGCCATGTTGCGCTGGATCGGCCATCTGAGCGTGATGGGCAGCATGGATCACACGCTGCAGCGGGTCGAGACCAGCGCCCTGCCGCCCCTGCAGCGGGCGATGAAGCGGCCCGCCTTGGGCGCAGCCCGGCCCGATCATGCGCTGCCAGCGGATGCGCGCGACGTCCCGGCGACGACCGCGGGCTATGTGCAATACATCAACTTTGAGGCGCTTGAGGAGAAGCTGGCCGAGCGCGAGGCGATCTTCCGCGTCTCCGCCCACCCCGGTGCGCATCTGGTGCCGGGAATGCCGCTGGGCCAGGTCGCTGGCGGCCATGTGGAGCCGGATGACATCTGCGCGTGCTTCACCTTGGGCGAAGAGCGCACCATGGAGCAGGACGCGCGCTACGGCGTGATGGTGATGAACGAGATCGCGCTGCGCGCCCTGTCGCCTGCGGTCAACGATCCGGGCACGGCAATCGATGTGGTGCAGCGGCTGAAACGGATGCTGTTCGGTCTGGGCCGACCCGCCGAGGATACGCCCGATTTCCCGCATGTGCAGATGGCGCCGCTCGACCCGGCGCATCTGATCGAAGACGGGTTTCATCCGCTGATCCGCGACGGCGCGGCACGCCCCGAGGTGATTGGCTGCGTGCTGACGGCGATGAACGTGCTGCGCCGCTCTGACTGGCCGGCGTTGGCCGCTGCCGCCAAGGACACCCGCGCCTACGCTTTCGCCCATGCCGAGGCCGCCTTCACCGTGGAGGCCGACAAGGCGTGGCTGGCGGGAAAGCGGGAGGACGGCTGAGGCGCTCCGCAAAACTAAGACCGAAGCCGAGCGGGCAGCGCATGGTCGTTTCGAAGTGAAAAAGGCGGACCCAAGGGCCCGCCTTTTTGGCATTCAGATGATGCGGCGCTTACTTCGCTAGATCCTTTGCCGGGATCTTCTCCAGCAGCGGCAGCACGTCGGCCATTTCCGGTCCGCGCTCGAGACCCGTCAGGGCCTTGCGCAGCGGCATGAACAGCCCCTTGCCCTTGCGGCCGGTCGCTTCTTTCACCGTCTTGGTCCACTCGCCCCACGTGTCGCGGGTGTAGGGGCCCTCGGGCAGCAGCGACATCGCCTCGGCGATGAACTCGCGGTCCTCGTCGGCGATCAGCGGCTCGGCACCGTCGCGGAACAGCGCCCACCAGCCGGGGATGTCCTTGCGGGTGGTGATGTTGTCGCGCGCCACGGACCAGAACAGTTCCTGCTTGTCAGCGGGCACGCCGATCTCTGTCAGCTGCGGCGCGACGGTCTCCAGCGGCAGCTGGTGCAGCTTGCGTGCGGTCAGCGGGTAGAGGTCCTGCTCGTCGAACTTGGTCGGGGCCGAACCGAACTGGCTCAGTTCAAAGCCTTCGGCGATCTCGTCCAGCGACGTGCGCAGTTCCACCGGCTGGCTCGAGCCGAGACGAGCCATCAGCGACAGCAGCGCCTCGGGTTCAACACCCGCCTCGCGCAGATCGCGGATCGACAGCACGCCAAGACGCTTGGACAGCGACTCGCCCTGCGGGCCGGTCAGCAGCGAGTGGTGGCCAAAGCCCGGAGGCGTGCCGCCGAGCGCTTCGATGATCTGGATCTGCGTCGCGGTGTTGGTGACGTGGTCCGAGCCGCGCACGATGTTGGTGACGCCCATATCCATGTCGTCGACCACCGAGGCCAGCGTGTAGAGGATCTGCCCGTCGCCGCGGATCAGCACCGGGTCCGACACCGACGCGGCGTCGATCGAGATGTCGCCGAGGATGCCATCGGTCCAGTCGATCCGCTCTTGGATCAGCTTGAAGCGCCAGACGCCGTTGCCGCGCTCGGCGCGCAGCGCCTCTTTCTCGTCGTCCGTGAGATCCAGCGCGGCACGGTCGTAGACCGGCGGCTTGCCCATGTTGAGCTGCTTCTTGCGCTTCAGATCCAGTTCGGTCGGCGTTTCGAAGGCCTCGTAGAAACGGCCCATCTCGCGCAGTTCGTCGGCAGCGGCGTGGTAGCGGTCGAGCCGCGTGCTCTGTCGCTCCGTCTTGTCCCAGTGCAGACCGAGCCATTCGAGGTCGCGCTTGATGCCGTCGACGTATTCTTCCTTGCTGCGCTCGGCATCGGTGTCGTCGATGCGCAGGATGAACGTGCCGCCGGCTTTGCGCGCGATCAGGTAGTTGAACAGCGCGGTGCGGAGGTTGCCCACATGGATGTGACCGGTGGGCGACGGTGCGAAACGGGTGGTGGTCATGCTAGCCTCCTGCATACGCGGGTGGCAATTTCACAAGCGCGGCGGTTTGTCCAGTTCGCCAGCCCTTGGCGGGGCGGGCATCCGGTGTATTCTCCGCCTCATGAGAGACATTCTGACCGTTACGCTGAACCCCGCGCTCGATTTGTCGACAACCGCCGATCGCGTCGAAGCGGGCCCCAAGCTGCGCTGCGACACGCCCGCCGTCGATCCCGGCGGTGGTGGCATCAACGTCGCGCGGCTGGCGGCCGAACTGGGTGGGCCGGCGCGCGCCTTCGTGGCCTTGTCGGGACCGACGGGCATGCGGCTTGAGGCGGCGCTGGCCGAACTGGGCCTGCCCATGGTGCGGATGAAATCGCCGGGCGAAACGCGCGAGAGCTTTGCCGTCCATGACCGCCAGACCGGCGAGCAGTACCGCTTCGTCATGCCGGGCCCGGTCTGGAGCGAAGGCGACGTGATGGACGCGCTGGATGCGATCGCCAGCACGGTTCCGCAAAGCGGGATCGTCGTGCTTAGCGGCAGCCAGCCGCCGGGGGTGCCCGACGATTTCCCGACCGAATTGTGCCGGGCGCTGCGAGGGCGCGGGGCCTATGTCATCGTCGACACGTCTGGGCCGGTGCTTGAGGCGCTGGCGCGCGGCACCGACCCGGCACCGTCGGTGCTGCGCATGGACAGCCTGGAGGCCGAGGAACTGGCGGGCCGCCCGCTGATGAGCCGCGCCGATTCCGCCGGTTTCGCCGCCGAGCTTGTGGCCCGCGGCGCGGCCGAGCGGGTGATCCTTGCGCGCGGCGCCGATGGCTCGGTGATGGCCGGACCGGACGGGCTGTGGCAGGTCAGCGCGGCCAAGGTTTCGGTGCTGTCGGCGGTAGGCGCCGGGGACAGTTTCGTGGGGGCCTACGCCTTTGGCATTTCCTCAGGGCTCAGCGCGCCAGAGGCGCTCGCCCTCGGGGCTGCCGCGGCCAGCGCGACGGTCACGACGCCGGGCACAAGCCTGTCCACCCGCGAGATGATCCACGACCTGCTGGATCAATGCGGGGCCAGCGAAATCTGAGCCGCAGTTCTGCTTCACGGACTGGGCTGGGGGCTGGCGCAGGCGCTAAAGCGCGGAAATGCAAACCCCCGGCCAGAGAGAGTTGACCGGGGGCGCCGGAGAGGCGCGGTCAGGCGACCGCGGCTTGGTCCTGCCCGTACAGCGGTCGCCGCTGCAAGGACTGGCCGGAAGATCTGGCCAGAAGATCTGACCGGGCAGGATATGCGCGATCTCGCCAAAGATGGCGAAACCGAGAGAGAAGTGGTGCGCCTGTTCTTGAGCGCGCCGACCGGACCATCGCGGCGACAGGCGCCTAGGCGCCCCGGCGCCGGGTGGGCCTCTGCGGGCCGGCATCTGTGCCCGGATGGGCTACGGCGATTCCTCTTAACGTTTTGCAAAACGTGGATGTGATCTCCTGTCAGCGCCGCGAAACTGGCCTGACGCACCGCGTGAGCTAGTCTTCCCAAGGCGGAAAACGCCATTCGTAGACTCAGGTAGGCATGCAACGCAGGAGAGGATGAGGATTATGGACAAGGACAAGATCACCCGCCGTACGGCGCTGACCGGTGCTGCCGCGCTTCCCCTTGCCGCCGGGCTGACCGGTGCCGCACCGGCCCGCGCGCAATCGGCGCAGGGGGTTCAGGTGCCACGCACCTACCGGGTGCCGCTCGGAGATTTCGAGGTCACGGCGATGATGGCGGGCACACGCACCGTGCCCGACCCGCAGGGCACCTTCGGGATGAACGTCAGCGAAGAAGAGTTCGCAGAGGTTTCGCAGGCCGCGCATATCCCGACGGACAAGGCGCAGTTCTTTTTCACCCCGACGCTGGTTAACACCGGAGAGGCGGTGATCCTGTTCGACACCGGGCTTGATCCGGCGGGCATCACCGAGGCGGTCGAGGCGGCGGGCTATGCCGCCGAGGATGTGACCCACGTGGTGATCACCCATATGCATGGCGACCACATCGGCGGCCTGTCGGACGGCGGCACGCCGACGTTTTCCAACGCTGCGCCGGTGGCCGGGCAACAAGAATGGGACCACTGGAGCGCCGCGGGCAACGACACTTTCGAAAGCAAGGTGCGCCCGCTGGAGGATCAGTTCAGTTTCCTCGGCAACGGCGATGAGGTCGCGCCGGGGATCACCTCGGTGCTGGCACCGGGACACACGCCCGGCCACATGTGTTTCATGCTTGAAAGCGGCGGCCAGAAACTGATGCTCACCGCCGATCTGGCGAACCACTACGTTTGGTCCGTGGGCAAGCCCGACTGGGAAGTGCGCTTCGACATGGACAAGGAACTGGCGGCCTCGTCGCGGCGCAAGATTCTCGGCACGCTGGCCGAAGAGAAGACGCCTTTCATCGGCTACCACATGCCGTTCCCGGCGGTGGGCTACGTCGAGGCCGACGGCGATGGCTTCCGCTACATGCCGCACACCTACCAGCTGTTGATGACCTGACGTATCGCACGTGGGGCGGCCGGCCCTAGCGAAAGGCCGGCCCGTGCGCCCAGATGGTCAGCGAGTGCCGCTCGCCGCCGGTCACCGGCGTGACCCGATGCAGCATGTAAGACGGAAAGAGCGTGGCGGTGCCGCGCTCTTTTTTCGCCGCGACCACATGGTTTGACGGCATCAGTTCCAGCGCGCCGCCCTCATACGCCCCTTCATCAGAAAGCTGCACCACCATCGTCAGCTTGCGGCGCGCTGCGAGCCGCCCTTCGCCGATGTCCGAATGCCAGTCGAAATGTCCCTCGCGCTCAGCGCCATAGCGCGCCACCTGCGCGCTTTCGTCGAAGGCATCCAGCGCGAAGTCATAGGCGGATCGGTTGGCGTCACGCACCAGTTCGATGATCCGATCCATGACCCAGCCGGTGTCTTCCACATCGTCGAGCCACACCAGATCGGCGCGGCGCATGTTATGCGCACGCTGCTGGCCCACCAGCCGCGCGTCCGAGGTCTCTGCGTTGCGCGAGATCTCGATAAGGCGGCTGCAGTCGGCCTCGGAAAAGGCCTGCGGGATGCTGTGGACGGTGATCATGCGGGGACACTCCTGAACGCGGACGCGCGCCTTTAGGGCGAGTGTGGCGGGCAATCTGCGCCAATTGCGACATGAAGGGAGGAATGCGACGCGTCTTTGCGTCGCCACCTTCGGTCCCGCCGCCCTTCGTGCTGGTTGGCCCTTTTCTCTGCCCGCGCGCGGGGCCATATCCGCATGCATGACAACGCCCGATCTTGCCGCCTTCGAGACCATGGCCCGCGCCGCGGTTAATGCCCTGCCCGACCCTTTCCGCGCCGCTGCTGCGGAAGTGGTGCTGCAGGTCGCGGACTGGCCGCCGCAGGATATCCTGCGGGAGATGCAGATCGACGATCCGCTCGATCTGACGGGTCTCTACGAGGGCGTGCCGATGACCGAGAAATCGACCAGCTGGCCGTCCCCCTATCCCGACACCGTGTGGATCTTCCGCGAGCCGATCCTGCAGGAATGGCGCGATCGTGGCGACGTGGACCTGGACGCGCTGATCGCCCATGTCACGGTGCACGAATTTGCGCACCATTTTGGCTGGTCCGACGACGACATCGCCAGCATCGACCGCTGGTGGGAATAGGCGCGGACCACGCGGCCCGCGCCTTGCCTCACCCGTTGTCGCGCCAGCGGTTGGCGATCGGGTAACGCCGGTCGAGCCAGAAGGCCTTTTGCGACAAGCGCGCGCCCGGCGCCGCTTGGAAGCGTTTGTATTCCGAGATGTAGAGCAGGTGCTCGACCTTCTTGGCATCTTCGCGCGCATAGCCGGCATCGACGCAATCGGCGATCGAGCCGTCACGGTCCACGAGAATCTCCAGAATACCGTCCAGCACCGGGTAGTCGGGCAGGCTGTCGCTGTCCTTCTGGTCTTCGCGCAGCTCGGCCGAGGGCGGCTTGGTGATGATCCGCTCGGGGATCACCGCACCTTCGGGGCCCTTCATCCACGGGCGCTGGTTCTCGTTGCGCCAGCGGCAGATGGCGAAGACGCGCGTCTTGTAGAGATCCTTGATCGGATTGTAGCCGCCCGCCATGTCGCCGTAGATCGTGGCGTAACCCACCGACACCTCGGACTTGTTGCCGGTGGTCAGCAGCATCTCGCCGAACTTGTTCGACATCGCCATCAGCAGTAGCCCGCGCAGGCGCGACTGGATGTTCTCTTCGGTAAGATCGGCATCGCGCCCGGCAAACAGCGGCGCCAGCGTGTTGGTGATCGCGTCCCGGCCCTCGGCGATCGGCACAAAGTCGTAGTGGCAGCCGAGATTGGTGGCGCAGGCCTTGGCATCCTCCAGCGAATGCTCGGAGGTGTATTCCGACGGCAGCATCACGCAGCGCACGTTTTCGGCACCCAGCGCATCGGTGGCGATGGTCGCCACCAGCGCCGAGTCGATGCCGCCCGACATACCCAGCAGCACCTTGCCGAAGCCGGTCTTGCGGCAGTAGTCGCGCAACGACAGCACCATGGCGTGGTAGTCCTGCTCCATCTCGCTCGGATGCTGCACGAACCGCCCGTCCTCGGCGCGCCAGCCTTCGGGGGTGCGCACCAGATCAACGTGGGCGATCTCTTCTTCGAAGACCGGCAGTTGCGACGCCGCCTGCCCGCCGGGATTCAGCACGAAGGAGCCGCCGTCGAAGATCTGGTCGTCCTGACCGCCCACCATGTTGAGATAGATCAGCGGCAGGCCGGTCTCGACCACGCGCGCGACCATCTTGTTCAGGCGCGTCTCGTGCTTGTTGCGACGGTAGGGCGAGCCATTGGGCACCAGCAGGAACTCGGCGCCGGTCTCGGCCAGCGTCTCGGCCACGTCTTCGTACCACGCGTCCTCGCAGATCGGCGAGCCGATGCGCACGTTGCCCACCGCGTAGGGGCCGCCGATGGCACCGCTGTCATAGATCCGCACCTCGTCGAAGACGCCGTAGTTCGGCAGGTGGTGCTTGAACACCTGCGTGACGATGCGCCCGTCGCGGCAGATCAGATAGGCGTTGTAAAGCTCGGTCCCCTCGACCCAAGGGCAGCCGATCGCCAGCGCCGGGCCGTCGGCGCAGTCCTCGGCCAGCTTGCGCACCGCCTCCATGCAATCCAGCGTGAAGGCATGCTTCATCGGCAGGTCCTGCGCGTTGTAGCCGGCGATGAACATCTCGGGCAGGGCGACAAGCTGGGCACCGGCCTCGCGGCCCTTCTCCCAAGCGTCCTTTGCCTTCGCGGCATTGCCCGCAAGATCCCCCACGGTCGGGTTCAACTGCGCGATGGTCAGGCGGAAACGGTCGGCCATGAGCCCCATCCTTTCGGTCACATCCGCGTGCCCACATAGCAGAACCACGCCCGAGGGGAAGAAGCCCATGGTAAAGAACGGGCAAAAGAGATTGTCAGCCAAGGGGGTGTTGTTTAGTTTCGCGGCGGCAGAGGGGCCGATTTTCGGCGGAAAACAACAGGCATCCGGCACAGGTCCGGCAGGGATTTCGCATGAAGCTTTCAGGCAGAACCATCCTTTCGGCAGTGGCCGTTGCGGCGCTGACCTTTCCCGCGCTCGCGCAGGTTGAGGATGGCGAGGTGCAGACCAAGCAGTATGATGATGGCGGGGTCTACGAAGGCACGTTCCAGAACGGCCTGCAGCACGGCACTGGCACCTACCGGATGCCCAACGGTTACGAATACACCGGCGCCTGGGTCGAGGGCGAGATCCGCGGCGAGGGTGTCGCGCGCTTCCCCAATGGCTCGGTCTATGAAGGGCAGTTCGCCAAGGGCAAGCCCGAGGGCATCGGCCGCATCGTCTTTGCCGATGGCGGCACCTACGAGGGGTCTTGGCTCGACGGCAAGATCACCGGCCGGGGCGTCATGCAATACGCCAATGGCATGCGCTACGAGGGTGCCTTCCGCAACGCGCTGCACCACGGGCGCGGCGTGATGACCGGCCCCAACGGCTATCGCTACGAGGGCGACTGGGTGAACGGCGTCAAGCAGGGCAACGCCGAGATCGCCTATCCCGATGGCTCGCTCTACGAGGGCCGGGTGGCCAACGGGCTGCGTGACGGGCAGGGCAAGCTGACCATGCCCGACGGGCTGATCTACGAGGGCACGTGGCGCGAGGGCCAGATCGACGGCGTCGGCAAGCTGACCCAGCCCAATGGCGATATCTACGAGGGTGAACTTGTCGACGGTCGCCGCGAAGGGCAGGGCAAGGTCACCTACGCCAATGGCGACATCTACGACGGCGCCTTCGACAATGACCAGCGCCAGGGTGTCGGCACCTTCATCGGCGAGGACGGTTACCGCTATGAGGGTGACTGGGTCTCGGGCCAGATCGAGGGGCAGGGCAAGGTCACCTATCCCGACGGCTCGGTCTACGAAGGCGATTTCCTCGGTGATCTCGCCAATGGCACCGGCAAGATCACCTATCCCGACGGCTCGACCTACGAGGGCGCTTGGGTCGACGGCGTGATCGAAGGCGAGGGAGTCGCGCGCTACGCCAATGGGCTCGTCTACGAAGGCACGTTCAAGAACGCGCGCAACGACGGGCAGGGCGTGATGACCTACCCCGACGGCTACCGCTACGAGGGCGACTGGCAGGACGGCCAGCGCCACGGCATGGGCACGGCCACCTATCCCGACGGCACCGTCTACACCGGCGCCTTCCGCGATGGTCAGCGCCACGGTCAGGGCCGGATCACCATGCCCGACGGGTTCACCTACGAAGGCGCCTGGGTCGATGGCGAGATCGAGGGTGAGGGTGTGGCCACCTACGCCAATGGCGACGTTTACGAGGGCAATTTCGCGGACGGCAAGCGGCAGGGCGAGGGTACCATGCGCTATGCCACCGGCGAGCAGAGCACCGGCGAATGGGTCAATGGCGTGCTGACCACGGACACCCCGGTGCAAGAGAGCGAGCGGCCTGCCGAAGATGCGCCCTCCGCGGACACGCCGGACGACGGCGCTGCCGAAGACGCGGAAACGGAGGCGCAAGCGCCGGCAGACGCACCCGCTGCGGAACCCGCCACCGAGTGACCTCGGAACATCCGGCGCCGGTCACGTGTTTTCCTTGCACAAGCCAAGGGAGGCGACGCGATGAGCAAGTTTCAGGTCGGAGAGAACGTAAAGTGGAACTGGGGCGCAGGCAGCGCCACAGGCAAGATCGCAGAGCGCTTCGAGCGCCGGGTGACGCGGCAGATCGAAGGCGAAGAGATCACACGCAACGGGTCATCGGACTCGCCCGCCTTCCTGATCGAACAGGACGATGGCGGTCGCGTGCTGAAGCTCGAAACCGAGCTGGAGAAGACCTGAGCCGCCACCTGCGCTTCTTCTCTTCTCAAATACGCAAATCCCTGCCGCGCCACAGGCCCCGGTGCTAGGCGTTCAGACCGTCTCGCCAGCTGACATGCGAGACAAAAAATCCTCCGCTTCGGAGAGCACGGTCTCGCGCTTGGCGTCGTCCATCCGGTCCCACGTGCGGTACATATTGCCCATCCGCGGGTTGCTCTCGAACCGCTCGCGGTGGCGGGTCAGAAAGTGCCAGTAGAGCAGGTTGAACGGACAGGCACCCTCGCCGGTCTTCTGCTTCACGCTGTAGGCGCAGTTCTTGCAGTGGTCGGACATGCGGTCGATATAGGCGCCCGACGAGACATAGGGTTTGGAGGCGATCACCCCGCCGTCGGCGAACTGGCTCATGCCCACGGTGTTGGGCGCCTCGACCCACTCGAAGGCGTCGGCATAGACCGACAGGTACCACTCATGCACCTGCGCCGGGTCGATCCCGGCGATCAGCGCGAAGTTCCCGGTCACCATCAGCCGCTGGATGTGATGCGCATAGGCCTCGTCGCGGGTCTGCGCGACGGCTTTCGACAGGCAGCGCATCTTCGTCTCCGCGCCCCAGTAGAGCGGCGGCAAGGCGCGCTGCTGGTTGAGCCGGTTGCGCCGCGGATAGTCGGGGCCTTCGTGGAAGTAGATGCCACGCACGTATTCGCGCCAGCCGATGATTTGGCGGATGAAGCCTTCGACCGAGTTCAGCGGCGCATCGCCTTTGCGATAAGCCTCCGCGGCCGCTTCGCACACCTCCAGCGGCGACAGCAGGCCGATGTTGATGTAGGGCGAGACCAGCGCGTGGTTCAGGTACTTGTGTCCGTCCAGCATGGCATCCTGATAGGCGCCGAACTCGGGCAGCGCGTAGCGGATGAAATGCGCCAGGGCGCGCTTGGCCTGCCCGCGGTCTGTGGCGAAATGGAACGGGCGCAGCGTGCCGAAGTTCTTGGAAAACCGCGCCTCCACCAGATCGAGCACCTCGTTGACGGTGTCATCGGGCGTGAAGCTCATGGGGCCGCCGTGAGCGATGCCCTCGGGCGGAGGTTTGCGGTTTTCGGAGTCATAATTCCACTCGCCGCCCTCGGGCTTGCCGTCGTCCATCAAGAGCCCGGTCTTCCGGCGCATCTCGCGGTAGAAATACTCCATCCGCAGTACCTTGCGCCCCTTGGCCCAATCCTCGAACTCGGCGTGCGTGGCGAGGAAACGGTCGTCCTCCAGCAGCGTGACATCCAGCGGCGTCTCGCGCAGCGCTTCGATCAGCCGCCATTCGCCGGGTTCGGTCGCCAGCACCTCGCGCGCGCCGGTCTCCTCGGCCCGGCGCAGCAGTTCGCCGGGGATCGACCCGGCGTTCTCGGTGTCGTCAAGCTGGCTGTAGCGCACGTCCCAGCCATCTTCGCGCAGGCGGGCGGCGAATTTGCGCATGGCGGCGAAGATCAGCGCGATCTTCTTGGGATGGTGTGCGGTGTACTCGGTCTCGGCAGCGACCTCGGCCATGACCACCACGTCCTGCGCCTTGTCGGCGCGGCGCAGCGCGATCAGATCCTCCGACAGCTGGTCGCCCAGCACCAGCACGAGGCGGCTCACCACGCCACCTCCTTGCCGGCCCAGTCGTAAAAGCGCCCGGTCTGTTCGGCGTCCAGATCGCCCAGCACATTCAGCAGGTTCTGCGCGGCTTCGTCAGGCGGTACGGCGGGATGCCGCCCGAGGTAGTCGGCGGTGAAGGGCGTTGCCACCGTGCCGGGGTGCAGCGCAACGCAGGCCAGTTGCTTGTGTGTGCGCGCCAGTTCCACCGAGGCGGTGCGGATCATCTGGTTCAGCGCCGCCTTCGAGGCGCGGTAGGAATACCAGCCGCCGAGCCGGTTGTCGCCGATCGAGCCGACGCGGGCCGAAAGCGCGGCAAACACCGCCCGGCGGTCCCGAGGCAGCAGCCGCATGGCGTGTTTCAGCACCAGCGCCGGGCCAAGCGCATTGATCGCCATCTGCTGCATCACCTGCGCCGGATCGAGCGATTTCAGGGTCTTTTCCGGGGCCGATCCCTCGGCGCTCAGCGCGCCGGTGGCGACAAGGATCAGATCGAAGCTGCCGTGGAGCGCGCCGAGGTGGCGCTCGACCGATGCTTCGTCGGTCACGTCGAGGCCGTGTTCGCGGCGCGACAGGCAGGTCACCTCGCCGCCTCCCGCGTCCAGCGCCGCAGCTAGGGCGCTGCCGATGCCGCCGCTCGATCCGATGACAAGTGCGCGTTCAAAAGTTCCGGTCATGCCCGCCGAAATAGCGGGGCCGGGGCGCTCGGCAAGCCGCTCAGCCCAGTTCCAGTGTGGCCACCGCGTTCTGCCCGCCACCGGGCAACGGCGCCGGTCCCCGATACATGCGGGCGGTGTGGAACACCGGCTGCATCCCCATGGCAAGGCAATGCGCGGCCAGCGCGGCGGACTCGGCAGGCAGGTCGATCATCACCTGATCGTCGCCGGTATGCGCCGCTGCGGCCTCCAGCAGCGTTTGTGCCACTGGCAGATCGGGGGCGCAGAGCGGGCCGATCTTCCAGCCTTCATGGCATCGGCGCAGGGTGAGGAAGCCATCCGCCTTTCCGTCGGTGCGATGGACCAGCGTGAACCGTGTTTGCGCGGGCTCCAGCCACGCGCCGTTGAACCGGGGTTTGGCATAGCCGCAAGCCTTGGCCTCCATTGCGATCAATGCCGGATGCTCGTTGGCGGCAGCAGAGTGCACGCCTTTGCCCGGACCGGGCTTCAGCGGGCCGGCGTAGCGTTTGGTCTGCCCGGCGAGCGTGAAGCCCGATTTACGGTAGTTCTCCTGCTGCGCGGGCACCCCGTCGAGCCCGACGCTGCGCTTGCCGGCGTGTTTCATCGCGTGCAGCCAGAGGGCATGCGCGATGCCCTGCCCGCGGTAAGCCGGGGCGCAGAGATAGAGCCCGAGAAAGGCAAGGCCGTCGGAATGGTTCACCACCGAAATCGCGGCGGCCATATGCCCGCCAAGCTCGGCGCAGAATAACCCCTCTGGGTCTGCCGCGTAGAACGGATCAAGGTCTTCGAGGCCGGGGTTCCACCCTTCGTCCGCCGCCCAGTCCAGCGCGCGGCCAAGGTCGGTCTTGGTCATCGTGCGCAACATCATGGCCGTAGCGCCTCACGCAGGCTGTGCGGTGTGGCCGGGGCCTCGCGCAGATCGAGCGAAGATAGCAGGTCCAACAGGTGCCCTTTCATAAGATCCTCCGCCGTGGCGCCATCGCCCTGTTCCAGAGCGGTCAGAAGCGCCTCATGTGCATGAGTTTCGCACATTGCCTTGGGTCTGCGCCAGTAAAGTGAAATCACCAGCGACGAGCGGGCGATCAGCTGGGTGATGAAATCCGCTATGGTGGACTGGTCGGCGATGCGGGCGATCTCAATGTGGAACGCACCCGACAGGCGCACGGCGGTGCCATATTCGCCGCGATCCAGCGCCGCGTGTTCCTCGGCATTGTGCTGGCGCAGTCGCGCCGCCGCTTCGGGGGTCATGCGCTCGGCCGCCGAGCGGGCGGTGCGCGGTTCCAGCAGGGCGCGCGCCTCAAACACCTCTCGGGCCTCGCGGATCGTGGGCGCGGCGACAAAGGCGCCGCGGTTGGGCTCGATGGTCACAAGCTGGTCATGCGCGAGCATCTGCAGCGCCGAGCGCACGATGGTGCGCCCCACGCCGAAGATCTCGCCGACCTCGTCCTCGTTGAGCTTCAGCCCCGGCGCCAGACGATGCTCGTGCACGGCGAGGGTGAGCGCGTCGGCCACGGCCCGCGCCTTTGATCCCTTGGTGCCCTTTCCGCGGCTGGCTGGCGCCGCCCCTCTCGCTGTCATCTCGGCCTCTCTGTTGGATCTCCAATCTCTCTGAGCCGTGCCGAACGCACAAGCGAGGAGATGATTGCATATGGAATTCACTCAGATCGTATACAATCAGAAATCAGAAAGTGCACATACCAAGGGATTTTTGGTGAAAATTTGGGCGACACAAAGAATTTGCTCTGTCGCGGTGCTGCCCGTGCTTCGTTTTTCGCGGGGCGCGGGGACAGGATCGGTCAGCAACTGAAGCTGCGATACACGCAGATCCACGGGGGACACATGCGCCAAGGACTCGATCTCGAACTCGTCGGCCTGACCAAGCGCTACGGCGAGACCGTCGCGGTCGACGCGATCAACCATCACTTCGGGTCCGGCGTCTATGCCTGCCTTCTGGGGCCGTCCGGCTGCGGCAAATCCTCGACCCTGCGGATGATCGCGGGGCATGAGACGGTCAGCGACGGTTCGATCGTGCTGGGTGGCAGCGACATCTCGCATCTGCCCCCGGCCAAGCGCGGCACGGCGATGATGTTCCAGAGCTACGCGCTGTTCCCGCACCTTACGGTGGCCGACAACGTCGCCTTCAGCCTCAAGATGAAGGGCACCGACGCCGCCACCCGGCGTAAGAAGGCGATGGAGATGCTGTCGCTCGTCGATATGACGCAATACGCCGAGCGTTTGCCCTCGCAACTTTCGGGCGGCCAGCAGCAGCGCGTGGCGCTGGCCCGCGCGCTGATCACCGAGCCGCAGATCCTGCTGCTCGACGAGCCGCTCTCGGCGCTCGATCCGTTCCTGCGCGTCCGCATGCGTGCCGAGCTCAAGCGCCTGCAGCGCGAGCTTGGCATCACCTTCGTGCATGTGACCCACGGGCAGGACGAGGCGCTGGCGCTGGCCGACGAGATCGTCGTGATGAACAACGCGGTGATCGAACAGGCGGGCCCCGCCCGCGACGTGTTCAACAGCCCCAAGACCGAGTTCGTCGCGCGGTTCATGGGCGGGCACAACGTGCTGGCGTTGCCGCAGGGCCATTTCGCCATCCGCAACGACCTGACGCGCATCGCGCCGCAGCAGGGCGCCAAGCTTGATGGCCGCGTCACCTCGGTGGAGTTTCAGGGCGCGCATGTGGCGGTGACCGTGCTGGCCGCGGGTGATCAGGACATCACCGCGTGGGTGCCCGAAGAGCAATTCTTCTCTGATCCGAAATCCCCCGGCGACGGGGTGGGCCTGGTCTGGGACGACCAGGCACTGCATCCGCTTTCGGCCTGAAGGCGGCAAGAAGGGCCGCAAAAGGTCCGGGCCTAAAGGCCGAAGTGCACCAGTCCAACACAGGGAGTTAGGACATGACGACGAAGAAACTCAGCCGCCGCGGCCTGCTGAAAGGCGCCGCCGCTGCCGGTGCGGCAACCGCCTTCCCGGCACCGATGATCTGGGCGCAGAACATCAAGGACGTCACCCTGCGCCAGTTCGGCACCGGCGTGTCGAACCTCAACGAAGTGGCGCAGAAGGTGAAGGAAGACCTCGGCTTCACGCTCGAGATGACCGCGCTCGATTCCGACGCCGTGACCCAGCGCGCCGCCACCCAGCCCGGCAGCTTCGACATCGCCGACATCGAATACTGGATCTGTAAGAAGGTCTGGCCGACAGGCAACCTGCAGGCGATGGATGTCAGCAAGATCAAGAACTACGACAAGATCGTCGGCATCTTCAAAGACGGCAAGCTGACGCCCGAGTCGGAAATCGCCCAAGGCACCGCACCGCACACCGTGGGCTTCACCGATGGTCCCGATGGCACCACCTTCGCCAACGAGCAGACCAACTGGATGACGCTCATCCCGACGATCTACAACGCCGATACTCTGGGCATCCGTCCCGACCTCATTGGCCGTCCGATCGACACTTGGGCCGAACTGCTGAACCCCGAGTTCGCCGGCAAGGCCTCGATCCTCGACATCTCGTCGATCGGCATCATGGACGCGGCGATGGTCTGCGAGGCCATGGGCGAGATCCAGTATGGCGACAAGGGCAACATGACCCGCGAAGAGATCGACAAGACCATGGCGATCTTCACCGAAGCCAAGCGCAACGGCCAGTTCCGCGCCTTCTGGAAGACCTTCGACGAGAGCGTCAACCTGATGGCCTCGGGCGAGGTGGTGATCCAGTCGATGTGGTCGCCGGCGATCACCGCGGTCAAATCGCGCGGCATCGACTGCGTCTACCAGCCGCTGAAAGAGGGCTACCGCTCGTGGGGCGGCGGCATCGGCCTGTCGAAGAACCTTTCGGGGCTCGAACTGGATGCGGCCTACGAGTACATCAACTGGTACCTCGACGGCTGGGTCGGCGGCTTCCTGATGCGTCAGGGCTACTACTCGGCGGTTCCGGAAACCTCGAAAAACCACATGTCCGAGAACGAGTGGGGCTACTGGTTCGAGGGCAAGGAAGCCACCGACACCATCACCAACCCGTTCGGCGACGCCATGGCGCAGGCCGGCGAAGTGCGCGACGGCGGCTCGTTCGAAGAGCGCATGGGCTCTGTTGCCTGCTGGAACGCCGTCATGGACGAAAATCAGTACATGGTCCGCAAGTGGAACGAGTTCATCGCGGCCTGATCCTCTCGGGTCTGACCTCCACACCTTGGTCCTGACCGAGATCGCCGCGCCCCGGATGTGCCCGGGGCGCGGCACCCTGATGCGGTGCGCCGCAACACATACTGACCGGAGGCCACATGCGCGCTGGCGAAAACAACCGACACCTGACCGGCTGGCTGCTGGCCTCGCCCCTGACGCTGGTCCTGATCTTCTTTCTGGTGCTGCCCATCGTGATGATCGTCATCGTCAGCTTTTGGCAGGCGACGGAATTCTCGATCATTCCGGCCTTCAGCTGGGAAAATTACGACTTTCTCTTCGGCTCACCGGTGACCTACCGGGTGTTCGGAAACACGATTAAATACGCGCTGATCGTCTGGGCCTGTACCTTGGTGATCGGCTTCACGGTGGCCTATTTCCTCGCCTTCCACGTTCGGACGCAGACGTGGCAGATCGCGCTCTTTTTGCTCTGCACTATCCCGTTCTGGACCTCGAACATCATCCGGATGATCTCGTGGATCCCCTTCCTCGGGCGCAACGGGCTGGCGAACTCGGCGCTGATCTCGGCGGGCATCACCGACGAGCCGGTGGAATGGCTGCTTTACTCGGATTTCTCGGTGATCCTCGCCTTCGTCCATCTTTACACGCTGTTCATGGTGGTGCCGATCTTCAACACCATGATGCGCATCGACAAATCGCTGATCGAGGCGGCCTATGACGGCGGTGCCTCGGGCTTCCAGACGCTGACCAACGTGATCATCCCGCTGTGCAAGCCGGGCATCATGATCGGCACGATCTTTGTTGTCACACTGGTGATGGGCGACTTCGTTACGGTGCGGTTCATGTCAGGCTCGCAATCGGCCAACGTTGGCCGCCTCATCCAGAACGACATCGCGCTACTGCAATACCCCTCGGCCTCGGCCACGGCGGTGGTGCTGCTGGTCACCGTGCTGATGGTCATCGGCATCCTTCTGCGCTTCGTCGACATCCGCAAGGAGCTCTGATCCATGGAATCCCGTCCCCGCTCGTTCTACGTGCTCGGCGCCTTCTTCGTGCTGTTTCTGCTGTTCCTCTACGGCCCCACCTTCACCATCGCGATCCTCAGCTTCCAAGGCCCGCAGGGCGGTCTGACCTTCCCCATGCGCGGCGTCTCGCTGCACTGGTTCTTCGACCTGTTCGAGCAGCAAGCGGTGGGCGACATCTGGGGCAGCTTCCGCCGCAGCCTCGTGCTTGGCCTGCTGGTCATGGTCACCACAGTGGTGGTCTCGATCATGGGCGGTCTGGCGTTCCGCAAGCGTTTCGCCGGCAACGCGGTGCTGTTCTATCTGGTGATCACCTCGCTGGTGATCCCCTCGATCCTCGTGTCGCTGGGCGTCGGCCTTATCTTCAGCCAAGCCGGGCTGCCGATCCACTGGGCGAGCTCGGGCTTTGGCTCGCAGTTGACGTGGACGCTGCCCTTTGGCCTGCTGATCATGTTTGCCGTGTTCAACCGCTTCGACAAATCCTTCGAAGAGGCGGCCCGCGATCAGGGCGCGAGCAACTGGCAGGCGCTGCAACACGTGGTGCTGCCGATCATCGCGCCCTCGCTGATCGGGGTGGCGCTTTTCGGTTTCACCCTCAGCTATGACGAATTCGCCCGCACCCTGCTCACCGCGGGCAGCTACAACACGCTGCCGCTGGAGATCTACGGCATGACCACCAATGTCACCACGCCAGTGATCTTCGCGCTCGGCACGCTGACCACCGTGTTTTCGCTGATCATCATCGGGGTCTTCTTGCTGATGGTGTGGTCGATGAACAAACGCCGCGCGAGGCAGGGGTCCGACGCCGGCAAGGGCATGGTCTGATGGCCTATGTGATCATCAACCCAAACAGCACCGCGGCGATGACCGAAGGCATGCTGGAGGTCGCGCGCGCCTCGGTGCCGGGGGTGACGCTGGAGGGCTGGACCAACGCTGGCGGCCCGCCCGCCATTCAGGGCCACGAGGATGGGTTGAAAGCCACGCCGAGCTTGCTCGAGCTGATCGACAAGGCCAATGCCGAAGGCTTTGAGGGCATTGTTATCGCCTGTTTCGACGACACCGCGCTTGAGGCGGCGCAGGCGCGCTCAAAGGTGCCGGTGATCGGCATCGGGCAGGCGGCTTATCACGTGGCGGCGCTGCGGGGCTGGAGCTTTTCTGTGGTGACCACCCTCGCGGTCTCCGTTCCGATCCTTGAGGGCAATATCATCGGATCCGGGTTCGAGCATCTGCTGGGCAAGGTCCGCGCCTCTGACGTGCCGGTGCTGGCGCTGGAGGAAGAGCCGGAGGCCGCGACCGAGGCTGTGGCTGCCGAGACCGCCCGCGCCATGGCGGGAGACGGCGTGGATTGCGTGATCCTCGGCTGTGCCGGCATGGCACAGCTGACGGCGGAACTGCGGGCGCGGTTCGACAAGCCGGTGATCGACGGCGTGGAAAGCGCGGCGCGGCTGATCTTGGCGCTCTGACCGGCCGAGCAATTTCGAGGTTTCAGCAACCGGCGCGTTCGCCCGGCCATAGTTTCCCGGCTACCGTTTCGGGGGGCGGCTCAGGCCAGAGCCTCGGCCGCCGCTCTTTGTGCCACCCCGCCTCTCGCCATCTTCGGCCAATTCGCGATGATCGCCGCGCAGCCGGTCACCTTGTGGCGCGCCAGCAGTTCCGGCAGCTCGACAAGGCGCCCGGTGATGATCCGTTCGCCGGGTTTCGAGACCTCCACCGCGATGGTCAGCGGGGCGTCTTCGGGCATTCCCGTCTCCAGCAGCGAGCGGGTGATCCGCTCCGACTGGCTCACCGCCATGTAGAGCGCCAGTGCAACGCCGGGCCGGGCGTGGCGGGCGCAGTCGGGCATGGGATCACCGGCGCGGGCATGGCCGGTGGCCAGCACCAGTGCATCGGTCTCGCCGCGGGTGGTCAACGGCATGCCAGCGCGGGCGGCAGCGGCCATGGCCGCTGTCACGCCGGGCACGATCTCGGTCTCGATACCATGCATTCGCGCGGCCTCTAGCTCTTCGGCGGCGCGGCCGAAGATACCGGGGTCGCCGGATTTGAGGCGCACGACATTCTGCCCACGCAGAGCCGCGGCAACGATGACGGCGTTGATCTGCTCCTGCGGCCAGGAATGCGCACCGACCTCCTTGCCGACGAAGACCAGCTCGGCCCGCGGCCCAGCCAGCGCCAGAACTTCGGGGTCGACCAGCCGATCGTAGAAGATCACATCGGCCGACTGCAGCCGCGAGACCGCGCGCAAAGTCAGCAGGTCCGCCGCGCCGGGCCCGGCACCGACGAGCGTAATCGTTCCCTTCGTCGGCATGTCGCCGGGTGCGGGAAGCGGAAAGCTGGGAAGAACGCTCATCTCGGGGTCCTCACTCTGCGGCTTCGGGGGCTTTGGCACGCGCCAGAAGCGCGGCCAGTTCGGGGCGGCAGGAACCACAGTTGGTTCCGGCCTGCAGTGCCGCGCCGATCGCGTCGACGCTCATCAGGCCCTGCGTTTCAATGCCGTCCAGAATGGTGTTCACGCCCACGTTGAAGCAGGCGCAGACCACCGGGCCCGGGTCGGGCTGGTCGGCGGGGGCGCGACCGGTGAGCACGTGCGGCGCCTCTTCGCCGGGCAGGGCGGCGACATGGCTGCGCATCACCATCACCGGCTCGGGTGAGACAAATAGCGCGGCCAGCAGCCGACCCTCGGCGTGGAAGGCGATGCGGACCGAGCCGCGGCGCGGATCGGCGACCACCTGCGCCTCGGCGCGGGGCAGGTCGAAGAGGCGGCGCGCTTCGGATTCCCAGTCGGCGGGCGTGTCGCCGCCGGCCATCTCTAGCCGCCAGCCGCTCTCGGTGCGGGCGACGGCCCAATAGTCGCTCTCGGGAGCCATCTCGGTGCAGGAGACGGCGAAGCCGTACCACTTGGCCGCAAAGGGCGCGAGCGCGACCACCGCGCCCTTGCTCTCGGGCTGGCCAGAGATCGGGTCGGTGACGGGAGGCACGAGGGCATCCACCCGTGCCGCGGGCGCGGTCTCGCCGGTCCAGTGCATGGGGGCAAAGACCTCGCCCTTTTGCACCTTGTCAGTGATCAGCGCCCGCAGCACTGCGGTTCCGTGAGTGGAGGTGACACGCACGAGGCTTGCGGGCGAAATGGCCAGCGCTGCCGCATCCGTGGGGTGGATCTCGAGGAAGGGCTCGGCAAGGTGGGACGAGAGCCGCGGCGAACGCGCCGTGCGGGTCATCGTGTGCCACTGGTCGCGGATGCGCCCGGTGTTGAGGCGGAAGGGGAAGCGCCGCGCGGTCTTGTGGGCGAAATCCCTCCATTTGACCGGCACCATGCGGGCGCGGCCGGTCTCGGTGTAAAAAGCGCCGTCTCCGAAGAACCGTCCGCCCGAGCGGGTCCCGGCGTAGGGCCAGCGGAACGGCGCGAGCGCGGCGTACTCGCCATCGGAGAGACCCGCATGGCCGGAGATGTCGAAATCCTTGCCGAATCCTCCCGCAATCCCCGATAGCGCGGCGTACTCACGGAAGATCTCGGCAGGAGAAGCGTAGTCAAAGGCCGAAGGCCAACCCATGCGCTTTCCCACTTCCGAGAGGATTTCCCAATCCGGCTTTGTCTCGCCCGGCGCTGGCAGGGCGGCGCGTTGGCGTGAAATGGTGCGGTCGGAGTTGGTGACGGTGCCCTCCTTCTCGCCCCATGCGGCGGCAGGCAGCAGCACATCTGCCAGCCGCGCAGTGTCGGTGGCGGCGGTGATGTCGCTGACCACGACGAAGGGGCAATCCTTGATCGCGGCGCGCACCCGGTCGGCGTCGGGCATGGTCACGGCGGGGTTGGTGTGGATCACCCAGAGCGCCTTGATCCTGCCTTCGCCCACAGCTTTGAACAGGTCGACGGCCTTCAGCCCCGGTGTGTCGGGGATCGTCGGCGAGCCCCAGAATTCGCGAACGGCAGAGCGATGGGAGATATTCTCGATATCGAGATGGCAGGCCAGCATATTGGCCAGACCGCCAACCTCACGCCCGCCCATGGCGTTGGGCTGGCCGGTGACCGAAAGCGGTCCCATGCCCGGCTTGCCGATGCGACCAGTGGCGAGGTGGCAGTTGAGGATCGAATTCACCTTATCCGTGCCCGAGGAGGACTGGTTCACGCCCTGCGAAAATACGGTGACGACCTTCTCGGTCCGCACGAAGAGATCGTAGAATTGCCGAAGCGTGGCCGCGTCGATGCCGGTGCGGGCGGGATCGTCGTCCGAGGCGCTCTCGAGCGTGGCATCGAACCCTTCAACATGCGCCATGAAACCCGCGTCCACTGCGCCTTGCGCGGCGATCTCGGACAGCAGCCCGTTGAACAGCGCTACATCGGTGCCGGGCTTCAGCGGCAGATGCAGATCGGCGGCGTCGCAGGTGGCGGTGCGGCGCGGATCGACCACGACGACTTTCATGCCGGGCCGGGCCTTTTTCGCTGCCACGACGCGCTGGAACAGCACCGGGTGGCACCACGCAAGGTTGCTGCCCACCAGCACCACCAGATCGGCTTCTTCGAGGTCCTCGTAGGTGCCGGGCACGGTGTCGGTGCCGAAGGCGCGCTTGTGGCCCGCCACGGTCGAGGCCATGCAGAGCCGCGAGTTGGTGTCGATATTGGCCGAGCCGATGAAGCCCTTCATCAGCTTGTTGGCGACGTAATAATCCTCGGTCAGCAACTGCCCCGAGACGTAGAAGGCGACGCTGTCGGGCCCGTGCGCGGCGATGGTTTCGCGAAAACGCAGGGCAACGAGGTCGAGCGCGGTGTCCCAACCCGTCTCGGCCCCGTTCACCCGCGGGGCCAGCAGGCGACCCGCCAGCCCCACCGTCTCGCCCAGTTGCGAGCCCTTGGAGCAGAGCCGCCCCTTGTTTGCCGGATGCGCGGGATCGCCGCGCACGTCGAGCCCGCCCGCCCCGTCGGGACGCAGCAGCACGCCGCAGCCGACGCCGCAATAGGCGCAGGTCGAGCGGATTTCAGGCAGGCCCGAGCCGTCCATCACGCGGCACTCCGCTTTCCGACGGCGACGCCGTCGAGCAGGATGCGTTCGCCCTCAAGCCGCACCGGGTAGGTGGCGATGCGGCCCTCGTCGGCGCCCTGCGCCTCGCCGGTGTTCAGATCGAACACCCAGTTGTGCAGAGGGCAGGTGACCTTCTGGCCGTGCACGATGCCCTCGGACAGCGGCCCGGCCTTGTGCGGGCAGGCGTTGGAGGCGGCAAAGACCTCGGCCTCGGCGGTGCGGAAGATCGCCACGCAGCCCACCGGGGTTTTCACCAGCCGCGCCCCGCGCAGGGGGATGTCGTCGATATGTCCGATGTCGATCCAGCTCATTCCGCAGCCTCCAGCGTGAGATCGGCGAGCGGGTGGAAGCGGCGCGCCACCTCCGGCTTGGCCCGCTCGGCCCATGGGTCTTTTTGATAGACGGACTGGGAGAGATCGAAGCGCTCGACCAGCGCCTGCCGTTCGGCGGCGTCGGCCAGCGTCTCCTTCACCCAGTCGAGCCCGACCTTGGCGACCCACTTGTAAGGCCGGTCGAGATACTTGGCGTGTTCGCGGTAAAGTTGCACGAAGGCGACGGTCCATTCGATCGCCTCTTCCTCGGTGGGCACGTCCACCAGACGCTCGGTCTCTTTCACGTCCATGCCCGCGGCCCCGGCAACGCCGATCTGGAAGCCGCTGTCGACACAGACGATGCCGACGTCCTTGCAGGTGGCCTCGGCGCAGTTGCGCGGGCACCCCGAGACGCCGAGCTTGACCTTATGCGGCGTCCAAGAGCCCCAGAGACGACGTTCCAGCTTGATGCCGAGCCCGGTGCTGTCCTGCGTGCCGAAGCGGCACCATTCGCTGCCGACGCAGGTTTTCACCGTGCGCAGACCCTTGGTGTAGGCGTGGCCCGAGACCATGCCCGCCTGATTGAGATCGTGCCAGATGGCGGGCAGGTCTTCCTTCTTCACGCCCAGCAGATCGATGCGCTGACCGCCTGTGACTTTCACCGTGGCGCCGTATTTCTCGGCCGCCTGCGCGATCGCCATCAGCTCCTGCGGGGTGGTCATGCCGCCCCACATGCGGGGCATGACGCTGTAGGTGCCATCCTTCTGGATGTTGGCGTGGTTGCGCTCGTTGACGAAGCGGCTCTGCGGGTCGTCCACATAGTCGAGCGGCCAGTCGGCGAGCAGGTAGAAGTTCACCGCCGGACGGCAGGTGTGGCAGCCGTTGCGGGTGGTCCAGCCCAGTTCCTGCCACACCGCCTCCTGCGATTTCAGTTCCTGCGACTTGATCAGCCGGCGCACGTCCTCATGGCTGAGGTCGGTGCAGCCGCAGACCGATTGCGCGGTGGGGATGACGAAATCATCGCCCAGGGTCACGGCGAGGATTTGCTCCACCAGCCCGGTGCAGGTGCCGCAGGAATTGCTGGCCTTTGTGGTCGCCCGCACCGCGCCAAGGTCTCCGGCACCGGCGTTGATGGCATCTTCGATCTGTCCCTTGCAGACGCCGTTACAGCCGCAGATCTCCGCGTCACGCGGTAAGGCTGCAACGGCCGCCATAGGGTCCGCAGCGGCCCCCCCTTGGTAGGCCGGGCCGAAGATCAGCGTCTCGCGCATCTCCTCGATATCCGTGGCGTCTTTGATCAGTCCGTGGAACCACGCGCCATCGGCTGTGTCGCCATACATCACCGCGCCGATCAGGCGGCCCCCTTCGAGGATCAGGCGCTTGTAGACGCCGCGCGCCGGATCACGGAAGACGATATCTTCGCGGCCCTCGCCGTCGGCGAAGTCGCCCGCCGAGAAAAGATCGCAGCCGGTGACCTTGAGCTTGGTGGAGACCTCCTTCTGCACGAAGCGGGCCTCCTCGCCGAGCAGGGTCTTGGCCAGAACCTTGGCCTGATCGTAGAGCGGCGCAACGAGGCCGAAGATCGCCCCGGCATGTTCAACGCATTCGCCCAAGGCCAGAACGTCTGGATCGGAGGTGACCATGTGATCGTCGACGACGATGCCGCGGTTCACCTCTAGGCCCGCCTCCTTGCCAAGCGCGGTGCTGGGGCGGATGCCAACCGCCATGACCAGCAGGTCGCAGGGGAGTTCGGTGCCGTCGTCGAGCTGCAGCGCGCGGACGTGGCCATTGCCGTCCGAGAGGATCTGCTTGGAGTTGGCCTTGCAGTGAATGCGAATGCCCTTGTCGACCAGCGACTTGCGCAGCAGGTAGCCCGCCGCCTCGTCAAGCTGACGCTCCATCAGGTGGCCCATGATGTGCACCACGTCGACTTCTGTGCCGCGTGCGGCCATGCCGGCGGCGGCTTCCAGCCCCAGAAGACCGCCGCCGATGACCACCGCGCGCTTGCCTGCGCCGAGGGCCATCATCGCTTCCGTGTCCTCAAGATCGCGGTAGGGGATCACCCCCTGCAGATCGTGACCCGGAAGCGGGATGATGAACGGGTTCGAGCCGGTGGCGATGACCAACTTGTCGTAGGGCAGGGGACCGTTCTCGCCGGTGACCACCTTGTTGTCGGTGTCGATCGCGACGACCTTTTCGCCGAAGCGGCAGGTCACACCCCGCTCTTCGTACCAGGCGGCGTCATGGGTGACGATCTCTTCGTAGGTCTTCTCGCCCGACAGCACTGGCGACAGCATCAGGCGGTTGTAGTTGCCGCGCGGCTCTGCGTTGAACAGGGTGATGTCATAGGCCCCGGGGGCCGCGTCGATCAGGTGTTCGAGCATCCGGCCAGAGGCCATGCCGGCACCGATCACGATGAGTTTCTTCGCCATGTCAGTCACTCCGCTGCGATGGCCTTGGGGGCCGGTTTGGGTTTCGGCTTGGCGCCGTGCTCGTATTCTTCGAGGAAATCGAGCACTTCCTGGCGGTAGGCGTAGTAATCGGGGTGTTCGAGCAGCGCCTTGCGGGTGCGCGGGCGGGGCAGGTTCACGTCGGTGATCTTGCCGATGGTGGCCTGCGGGCCGTTGGTCATCATCACCACGCGGTCGGCGAGCAGGATGGCCTCGTCGACATCATGGGTGACGCAGATCGCGGTGACCTTGGTGCGGCTCCAGACCTCCATGAGAACCTCCTGAAGCTCCCAGCGGGTGAGACTGTCGAGCATGCCGAAGGGCTCGTCGAGCAGCAGCAGCTTGGGCGAGAGGGCGAAGGCGCGGGCGATGCCGACGCGCTGCTTCATACCGTTGGACATATCGGCGGCGCCGCGGTCCATGGCATCGGCCAGACCGACCCGCTCGAGGTAGTATTCCACCACGTCCTGACGCTCGGCCTGCGACGCCTTGGGATAGACCTTGTCGACCCCGATGGCGCAGTTCTCGCGGGCGGTGAGCCATGGGAAGAGGTTGGGCGACTGGAACACCACGGCGCGCTCGGGATCGGCACCCTCCACATGGCGGCCATCAAGCTTGATCGCGCCCTTGGAGATGCCGTTGAGCCCTGCCGCCATGGTCAGCACGGTGGACTTGCCGCAGCCCGAGTGGCCGATCAGCGAGATGAACTCGCCGCGGTTGATCTTGAGGTTGAAGTCCTCGACCACCGTGAGCGGACCCTTCGGCGTGGGGTAGATTTTGTGGAGCTGCGAGAAGTCGAGAAAACGCTCTTCGATCAGCCCTTCCTGCGCCTGCTGCACGGCGGCGGGCACGGCGTGGATCGGGGTGACGTTTGGCAGGATGCGTGAGCCTTCGACCTTGCCCTTGATGCCGACATCCATCAGGTAGCCGGTGACCTCGGCGCGCAGCTTCTTGAACCCCTCGTGGTGGTTCATTTCGCTGCGTTCGCGCGGGCGGGGGATGTTGACGCGGAATTCGGCGCCGAGCGTGCCATCGGGGTTCAGCGCGATGATCCGGTCGGCGAGGGTGATCGCCTCATCGACATCATTGGTGATCAGCACGCAGGTCTTCTTGTCCTGCTCCCAGATCGCCTCGATCTCATCGGCGAGGTTGGCGCGGGTCAGCGCGTCGAGCGCCGATAGCGGCTCGTCGAGCAGCAGCATCTCGGGTGACATGGCCAGCGCCCGGGCGACGTTGACCCGCTGGCGCATGCCCCCCGACAGTTCGGCGGGGCGACGGTGAGTGGCGTGGCTCAGGCCGACCATCTTGATGTAATGGGCGGTCTTCTTGGACTTCTCGGTCTTGGTCATCTCGGGGAAGACCGCGTCGAGCGCGAGGCGCACGTTGCCCTCGACCGTCAGCCACGGCATCAGCGAGTAGCTCTGGAAGATCACGCCGCGCTCGGGGCCGGGGCCCTCGATGTCGAACCCCTTGAAGGTGACGCGGCCCTTGGTGGGCTTTTCGAGCCCGGCCATCAGGTTGATCAGCGTGGTCTTGCCGGTGCCCGAAAAGCCGAGGATCACGAGAAACTCGCCTTCTTCGACGGTGAGGTTGATGTCCTTCAGCACGTGGGTCGCGTGGGTGCCCTCGCCGAAGCTTTTCGAGACGTTCTGGAACTCTAGGATGCTCATCGCATGTCCTTTCGCGCTATGGGGTCGCTGCTGCGGCGCCGCTCAGCGGTTGTTCGAGAAGGTGAAGAGGGACTGCAGGGCGTACATCACGCGGTCGAGCAGGAAGCCGATGATCCCGATGGTGAACACCGCGACCATGATCTTGGCCAGCGAGGAGGACGAACCGTTCTGGAACTCATCCCAGACGAACTTTCCGAGGCCGGGGTTCTGCGCGAGCATCTCGGCGGCGATCAGCACCATCCAGCCAACCCCGAGCGACAGGCGCAGGCCGGTGAAGATCAGCGGCAGGGCCGAGGGCAGCACCAGCTTGGTGATCTTGGTGTAGGTGTTCATCTTGAGCACCTTCGAGACGTTCACCAGATCCTTGTCGATCGAGGCGACGCCAAGCGCGGTGTTGATCAGCGTCGGCCAGAGCGAGCAGAGCGTCACGGTGATCGCCGAGATCAGGAAGGATTTTGAGAACATGCCGTCGTTGGTGGCATAGGCGGCAGAGACCACCATGGTCACGATCGGCAGCCATGCCAGCGGCGAGACCGGCTTGAAGATCTGCACCAGCGGGTTGATCGCGGCGTTTGCGGTGGGCGACAGGCCCGCGCAGATGCCCAGCGGAATGGCCACGGCAGAGGCGATCAGGAAGCCAAAGAACACGGTTTTGATCGAGGTCCAGATCTGCTGGTAGTAGCTCGGCGCGCCGGTGTAGGCGACGTTCTTGACCTGATCGGCCTTGCCCGCGGCGATCAGCTTCTCATTGCGCTTGTCGACCATGGCCTCGAATTTGGCCTGTTTGACGGCCTTGGCCTGCGCGTCATGGTGCAGGTTCACCGCCTCGTCCCAGACCTGCGCCGGGCCGGGCACCGCGCCGAGCGAGGTTTGCACCTGCGGTGCCAGCGTGCCCCAGAGCACGAGGAAGGCGGCGATGGCCATCAGCGGCACGCCCA
This sequence comes from Salipiger sp. ABF4_146, assembly GCF_056161345.1. Taxonomy (NCBI): domain Bacteria; kingdom Pseudomonadati; phylum Pseudomonadota; class Alphaproteobacteria; order Rhodobacterales; family Roseobacteraceae; genus Salipiger; species Salipiger sp. ABF4_146. The sequence continues at coordinate 92,190 of NZ_JBSWYX010000010.1, forward strand.
GCAGGCGCCAAACGTCTTTCATCTGCGCCTTGGGGTTATCGCCCGCGGCGGCCTTCAGCATCGGGGTGATCCACGCAAGGCCAAGGACCTTGAACCATGCATCGGCCTTGTTGATGCGGGTGAACAGACGCGCCCGGCGCGCCTCGCGCTCGGCGTCTCGGGCGAAATCGGGGTCGACGGTGGTCATCGGGTCCGGTCCTTGATCTGGATGGCGCGGGAGGGGGCGGCGCGCATCGGGAGGAGGAAGAGGGTGAGGGTCTTGGCGGTGTGTCGGAAGAAGGCCGGGCGTTGGAGGGAGCGCCGCCCGGCCTCAGTCGTGGCTGAAGAGGTCAGCCCTGAACTTCGTTGCCGACCACTTTCTGGTCGCCCTTCAGGCCGATCGGCAGGCTGTCGAGGTAGGCATTCGGGGTTTTGCCGTCGTATGCGATGCCGTCGATGATGTCCTCGGCGGGGGTCGGCGCCTTGTAGCCGTCGCTGTCCCAGGGGAAGTCGGCTTCATTGGCGAGGCCTTCGTCGACCAGCGCGCGGGCGGCTTCGAGGTAGATGTCGGGCTTGTAGACCGACTTGGCGACCTCGTCGTACCAGCTGTCGGGCTGGGCCTCGGCGATCTGGCCCCAGCGGCGCATCTGCGTGAGGTACCACACCGCGTCCGAATAGTAGGGATAGGTGGCATTGTGGCGGAAGAAGACGTTGAAGTCGGGCACGTCGCGCACGTCGCCCTTTTCGTATTCGAAGGTGCCGGTCATCGAGTTTGCGATCACCTCAGCATCGGCGCCCACGTATTCCGGCTGGCTGAGGATCTCGACCGCTTCCATGCGGTTGGCGTTATCGTTCTCGTCGAGCCACATGGCGGCACGGATCAGCGCCTTGACCACGGCCTTGGTGGTGTTGGGGTTTTCCTCGGCGAACTCGGCGGTGATGCCAAAGACCTTCTCGGGGTTGTTCTTCCACAGCTCGTAATCGGTGATCACCGGCACGCCGATGCCCTTGAACACGGCCTGCTGGTTCCACGGCTCACCGACGCAGTAGCCAGAGATGGTGCCGGCCTCGAGCGTGGCGGGCATCTGTGGCGGCGGGGTGACCGAAAGCATCACGTCGGCGCTGATCTGGCCCGAGATGTTCTCGGGGCTGTAGAAGCCGGGGTTCAGGCCACCCGCGGCGAGCCAGTAGCGCAGCTCGTAGTTGTGGGTGGAGACGGGGAAGACCATGCCCATGTTGAACGGTTTACCTTCGGCGTTGAACTGCTCGACCACGGGCACCAGCGCCTCGGCGCTGATCGGGTGCTGCGGCAGGCCGTCGGCGTTCTCGGGGATGTTCGGCTTCATCATGTCCCAGACCTCGTTGCTGACGGTGATGCCGTTGCCGTTCAGGTCCATCGAGAAGGGGGTGATGATATGTGCCTCGGTGCCATAGCCGATGGTGGCGGCGAGCGGCTGGCCCGCGAGCATATGCGCGCCGTCGAGTTGGCCGCCGATGACACCGTCAAGCAGCACCTTCCAGTTGGCCTGCGCCTCGAGGGTCACGAACAGGCCCTCGTCGAGGAAATAGCCCTGCTCATAGGCCACCGCCAGCGGCGCCATGTCGGTCAGCTTGATGAAGCCGAAGGTCAGCTCGTCTTTTTCGAGGTCTTGCGCCAGCGCCGGGGAGATAAGCGCGGTAGAGGTGGCGAGAGCGATAAGAAGCTTTTTCATTCGTCGTTCCGTCCCTTGTTGGTGGGTCCGGTGCGAGGAGGCGCCCGGACCAAATACAGAAAAGCCGCTGACACACCGTGATGGTCATCACAGAGGTCGAGCGGCTTTGCTCATGGATCCCAGGCGTTGGGAGAAATCTTCCGGTCGGGCGCCATTGCCTGACCACGGAAGATTGTTTGCCTCAGTCGCAGTGCTCGATCAAAGAAAATTCGCGATATCGGGCGCAGATTTGCGCGATAGACGCTGCAGGTCCGCCCTGATGCGCAAAAAAATGGCGTCAGCTGTCGCGTGGCTCAAAAATCCGGCCATCGAAAAACTGGTCCGGTCCCAGAAACAAGCGTCCGGCCTCCGAGGCGACGGGAATCGTCGAGGCCAGCGCGCCTTCGAGTTTCGACGAGGCGCCGGGCAGATCGGCGCTGGTGCCTTCAAGCGCGATGCGGTGCAGATCCGAGCGGAAGGTGGCGCGGGCGGCCTGTCCCGCAGCATCGGGATCGAGCCCGGCGCGCGCCGCCAGTTGCCGCCCGATCCATTCCGCTTGGCTGCGCCACGGGAAACTTGCAGCGCCGACATGAAACTCCAGCATCCGCGTCACCTCGCGTTCCTCACCCTGCGCCGAGATCACCATGCGACCGGTCAGCGCCCGGTCTAGCACCTCGGCGGGAACACCGAGGTAGTGCGGACGGCTGAGGATCTCGGCGGCCAGCGAGCGCGAGTCGGGCTCGGCCAGCCAGCGCCCGGCCCGCCATGTGGCGCGGATCAGCCGGCCCAGAAGTGATTGCTCGGTCTCGGCCCAATCGGCGCGCACCGCCAGCACCTTTTCCGGTGCGAAGGACCAGATCGCCGCGCCGGGCAGCAACAGCGTGCCGACGCCGTTCTCGACAGCGATGCTGCCCCACGGCTCGCCGACGCAGAAGGCATCGATTTCTCCTGCCTCCATCGCGTCCGCCATCAGCGGCGGCGGCACGGTGCGCACCTGCAGCGCCTCGGGCACCGACAGGCCAAGGGCCGAAAGCCAGTAGTACAAAAGCTCGGCATGCATCGAAAACGGGAAGGGCACGCCGATGCGCAGGGTCTCGCCCTTGGCGGCAATCAGCGCCTCGCCCGCCGTGCGCGCGTTGTCGAAGCCGAACGCGTGCCCCTGCGCGCGCATCCGTTCGGCCAGCGCATTGCTGACCCCGATGACGTTGCCGTTCATCGACAGCACCGACACCGCCGACAGCGCCGTGCCCGCGCCGCCCAGCCCCAGCGCCGCCGCCACGGGCACCGGCGCGAGCATATGCGCCGCATCCACCCGGCCAAAGCTGAGCATGTCGCGCAGGCTCGACCACGAGGGCGCGCGCTTGAGGTCGAGCGCGATGCTCTCCTCGGCGGCATAGCCCATCTCCTGCGCGATGATCAGCGGCGCAGCATCGGTGAGCGGGATAAACCCGACGGACAGTGTGGTGCTTTTCATCCCAGCAGCCCCGCCGCCGTCACCAGCGCCTGCGCCACGTCGGCGACGCGCTTGCCCTGATCCATCGCGGCCTTGCGCAGCAGCGCGTAGGCCTCGTCCTCGCCGACGCCACGGGCCTTCATCAGCATGCCCTTTGCGCGGTCGATCACCTTGCGCTCTTCCAGCGCGCGCTTTGTTTCGGCCAGTTCGGTGCGCATGCGCTGGAACATGCGAAAGCGCGCGATGGCCGCATCCAGCACCGGTTTCACCCGCTGCGCCTTCAGGCCGTCGACCACATAGGCCGACACCCCGGCCTCGATCGCCGCGTCGGTCAGCCCGTCGCCAGAGCGGTCGACGAACATTGCCACCGGTCGCTCCAGCGGCCCCGAGGCCAGCGCCAGTTCCTCAAGCGTGTCGCGCGAGGGGCTTTCAAGATCGATCAGCACCACATCGGGGTTCAGCGTCTGGATGCGCCGGGCAAGGCCGGTGATTTCAGACACGGTGTGGATCTCGAACTCGCCGGCATCGCGCAGGCTTTGCGCGATCAGCAGGGCGCGCTCTCGGTCGGTCTCGACGATGGCGATGGAAAGCTGGCTGGACATGTCCTCTATCGGCCATGCAGCCGTGCGCTTGTAAAGCGGCGCCCTGTGTGGGTCGGGTCAAAAAAACAGCATAAGTACATTTTCTAGGCAAAGATTGGCGCGCCCGGCCAATCGCGCGCGAAAAGGCCGGAGGCAAATCCGCGCTCCGGCCTTCGTCTAGACAGAAATATCCCGGGGGTGAGCCCGAAGGGCGAGGGGGCAGCGCCCCCTCCCTCTTGCCGGTTCAGCGCGTGCCGGCCTGCATCAGACCCTGCGCCTTCAGCTCGGCGTGTGCCTCGTCCAGCGCCTTCCACGCCCGCGCGATCAGCACGTCGATTTCTTCTTTCGAGATGACCAGCGGCGGCGAGATGATCATCCGGTCGCCGACGTGCCGCATCACCAGGTTGTTCGCAAAGCAGCGCTCGCGGGTGATGAAGCCGGCGGTCCCGGCGTCGGCGGCAAAGGGCGCGCGGCTGGCCTTGTCCGGGGTCAGCGCGATCGAACCCATCATGCCGGCAATCTTTGCCTCGCCGACCAGCGGGTGTTCGGTCAGGCTCTCGAATTTCGCCTTGAGATAAGGGCCGGTGACGTCGCGCACCTGCTCGACGATCTTTTCCTCTTCGAGGATGCGCAGGTTCTCTAGCGCCACGGCGCTGGCCACCGGGTGGCCGGAGTAGGTGTAGCCGTGGTTGAACTCGGTCTTGGCGATGACGCTGGCCACTTCGTCCGACAGGATCGAGCCGCCGATCGGCTGGTAGCCCGATGACAGGCCCTTGGCGATGGTCATGATGTCGGGCTCGATGCCCATGGTCTGCGAGCCGAACCAGTTGCCGGTGCGCCCGAAGCCGCAGATCACCTCGTCGGCGATCAGCAGGATGCCGTATTTCTTCACGATGCGGGTGATTTCCGGCCAATAGGTCTCGGGCGGGATGATCACGCCGCCGGCCCCTTGGATCGGCTCCGCGATGAATGCGGCGATGCGGTGCGGGCCGATCTCCTCGATCTTCGCTTCCAACTGGCGCGCGCGTTCGAGGCCGAACTCTTCGGGGCTCATGTCGCCGCCTTCGGACCACCAGTCGGGCTGGTCGATGTGCTCGATGCCGGGGATCGGCAGACCGCCCTGCATGTGCATGCCCTTCATCCCGCCCAGCGAGCCCGAGCCCACCGACGAGCCGTGATAGGCGTTCCAGCGCGAGATGATGACGTCGCGCTCGGGCTGGCCCTTCTCGGCCCAGTAGGTGCGCACGAGGCGTAGGTTGGTGTCATTCGCTTCCGAGCCCGAGGAGGCGTAGAAGACAGTGTTCAGATCGCCCGGCGCCAGCTCGGCGATCTTGGCCGAAAGCTGGATGACCGGCACATGCGTGGTCTGGAAGAAGGTGTTGTAATAGGGCAGTTCTTCCATCTGGCGCGCGGCGACGGCGGCCAGTTCCTTGCGGCCGTAGCCTGCGTTGACGCACCACAGACCGGCCATGCCGTCGAGGATGCGCTCGCCTTCGCTGTCGGTCAGCCAGCAGCCTTCGGCGCGGGTGATCACCCGCGCGCCCTTGCGGGCAAGGTCGGAGCCGGTGGTGAACGGGTGCATGTGGTGCGCCGCGTCCAGAGCCTGCAGCTCTTCGGTGGGCGTGTTGACGTTGATCAGGGCCATCGGCAAAGACCTCTCTGCGCTATACGGAAACTTGCCGCCTATAATATGATCAAATTGTTCGGCGTCAATCGACTCAGGACAGCCCTTCGCGGATCTGCGTCATCCCCTGCACCACGTCGCCTTCCATTGCGGCGGCGGCGGCCTCGGCATCGCCGGCTTCCAGTGCCGCCAGCAGGTCTTTGTGCAGGTCGGGCAGGTTGCGCGTGCCGAACAAGCCACAGACCACCCGCAGTGATGGACCGAACCGCAGCCACAGGCCTTCGACCATCTCGGTAAGGATCGGCGCCTCGGCCAGCGCGTTCAACTCGGCATGGAACCGGTGATTCTCTTCAAGGTAGCCGCGCACGTCGCCGCGGGCGATCGCCTGATCGAGTCGCGCATCGGTCTGGCGTAGGGCAGCAAGGGCTTCGGGGGTGCTGCGCACAGCGGCGCGCCTTGCCAACTGCGGCTCCAGCGCGACGCGCGCGATCAGCAACTGCTCCACCGCGGTGGCGTCGAGCACCGGCACAACGATGCGTCGGTTGCCCTGAAAAGCCAGCGCGCCAGCGGCGGTCATGCGGCGCAGGGCCTCGCGCACCGGGGTCATGCCAGCGCCGAGCCGGTCCACCAGTCCTTGGATCGTCACCGCCTGCCCCGGTGCCAGTTCGCCGAAGAGGATCATCTCCCGCAGTTGCCGATAAACCAGCTCATGCGCCGGCGGCCCGGCACCTTCTGCCCTTACATTCATCACATGCCCTTCTTTTGATCATTTGCGCCGCGACGTCATCTTGCACGGTTAATTCGCTCATGAAAACATTCCACCAGTTGCCAAAAGAGGCAACGTTTGATCAAATTCGGGAGATGGGGCGGAAAAGACCCCAAATCCAACGGGAGCGAATTATGAAGACATCACTGCTGAGTTTCACCGCGGGTCTCGCGCTGGTTGCCGCCGCAGCCCACGCCGACGAAGTCCGCGTCTACAACTGGTCGGACTACATTGACGAGTCACTGCTCGAGAAATTCGAGGAAGAGACCGGCATCGACCTGATCTACGACGTCTTCGACAGCAACGAAGTGCTGGAAACCAAGATGCTCGCAGGCGGTTCGGGCTACGACGTGGTGGTGCCGACCGGCAGCTTCCTGCAGCGCCAGATCGCCGCCGGCGCGTTCCAGAAGCTCGACAAGTCGAAGCTGCCGAACCTCGACAACATGTGGGACACGATCGCCGAGCGTACCGCACAGTACGATCCGGGCAACGAGTACTCGATCAACTACATGTGGGGCACCACCGGGCTTGGCGTGAACGTCGGCAAGGTGCAGGAAGTGCTGGGCGAGGACGCCCCGGTTGACAGCCTCGAGCTGATCTTCAACCCCGAGAACATGGAAAAGCTCGCCGAGTGCGGCGTCTACTTCCTCGACGCGCCGACCGAGGTGATCCCGGCGGCGCTGAAGTTCATCGGCGAGGACCCCGATTCCAAAGACGCCGACGTGATCGCCAAGACCGAAGAGGTCCTGATGGCGGTGCGCCCCTACATCACCAAGTTCCATTCGTCCGAGTACATCAACGCGCTGGCCAACGGCGACATCTGCGTGGCCTTCGGCTGGTCCGGTGACGTGCTGCAGGCGCGCGATCGCGCTGCCGAGGCCGACAATGGCGTCGAAGTGGCCTATCACGCCCCGAAGGAAGGCGCGCTGATGTGGTTCGACCAGATGGCCATCCCGGTCGACGCGCCGAACCCCGACGCGGCGCACACCTTCCTGAACTTCATCATGGACGCCGAGAACATGGCGATGGCGTCGAACTACGTCTACTACGCCAACGGCAACGAGGCGTCGCAGGAGTTTCTGGTCGAGGACGTGATCGACGATACTGCGATCTACCCCGACGCGGCGACGCTCGAGAATCTCTACACCTTCTCGCCGTATGACCCGCGGCTGCAGCGCACCGTGACGCGCCTGTGGACCAAGGTGAAATCGGGCGCCTGAGCCCGAGCCGACCGGCCCGCCCCGCGACGCGCGGGGCGGGCCATTTTTCATGACAGGACCTTCCCGCATGGCGCAGACCGCATTCGAGCCCTGGACCGACCCGGAGCAGAAGCCGATCATCGAGTTTCGCAACGTCACCAAAAGCTTTGGCGATTTCACAGCGATCCATGATCTGTCGCTGAACATCTATGAACGCGAGTTCTTCGCGCTGCTCGGCCCATCGGGCTGCGGCAAGACCACGATGATGCGGATGCTGGCGGGGTTCGAGAGCGTGACCTCGGGCCATATCTTTCTGTCGGGGCGCGACATCGGCCATGTGCCGCCCAACCAGCGCCCGGTGAACATGATGTTCCAGAGCTACGCGCTGTTCCCGCATCTGTCGATCTGGGACAACATCGCCTTTGGCCTGAAGCGCGAGAGCAAGGACAAGAATTTCATCGGCGACCGCGTCGAAGAGATGCTGCGCCTCACCCGGCTGAGCAAATTCGCCAAGCGCAAGCCGCACCAAATCTCCGGCGGCCAGCGCCAGCGCGTGGCCCTCGCCCGGTCGCTCGCCAAGGCACCGAAGCTGCTGCTGCTCGACGAACCGCTCGGCGCGCTCGACAAAAAACTGCGCGAGCAGACCCAGTTCGAACTGATGGACATTCAGGAAAAGACCGGCACCACCTTCGTCATCGTCACCCACGATCAGGAAGAAGCGATGACCGTCGCCTCGCGCATCGCGGTGATGGACGAGGGCAATCTGGTTCAGGTCGCCACGCCCGCCGAGATCTACGAGGCGCCGAACTCGGTCTATGTGGCCGACTTCATCGGCGACGTGAACATCATCGAGGGCCGCGCCACCCAGCCCGGGGAAAAGACCGGCATCGCTTGGGCCGAAGGCCAGCCGCCGATCCTCGCCACGCCGCCCAAGAGCCTGCAGGCCGGGCAGAGCGTGCATTTCGCCATCCGCCCCGAGAAAGTGACCATCGACGTCGAAAAGCCCGACCGGCCCAACACCTTTCGCGGCAAGGTCATCGACATAGCCTATCTCGGCAATATCTCGACCTACCACGTCGAGCTTGCGGGCGGTCAGATGATCAAGGCGCAGATGGTCAACGCGCGTCGCCTCGCCAATCGCCCGATCACTTGGGAAGACGAGGTCTGGGTCGGCTTCACCGACACCGCCGGTGTCGTGCTCGAGGAGTAAGCCATGCGCCGCTTCGTCCTCATCGCGATCCCCTACCTGTGGCTGCTGGCGCTGTTTCTGGTGCCCTTCATCATCGTGCTGAAGATCTCGCTGTCGGATATTGCGCTGGCCCGCCCGCCGTATATGCCGCAGCTCGATCTTTCCGCCGGATGGGAGGGGCTGAAGAGCTTCTTCTCCGCGCTCGATTTCGAGAATTTCGTCTTCCTGACCACGGATGATCTCTACTGGAAGGCCTATCTCAGTTCGCTGAAGATCGCCGCGGTCTCGACCTTTCTGACGCTGCTCGTCGGCTACCCGGTGGCCTATGCCATGGCCCGCGCCCCTCAGGAATGGCGCCCGACGTTGCTGATGCTGGTGATCTTGCCGTTCTGGACCTCCTTCCTGATCCGAGTCTACTCGTGGATGGGGATCCTGTCGAACGAAGGCGTGCTGAATCAGGTGCTCATGTGGCTCGGTGTAATTGACGAGCCGCTGCAGATCATGAACACCACCACCGCTGTCTACATCGGCGTGGTCTACACCTATCTGCCGTTCATGATCCTGCCGATCTACTCGGCGCTGGAGAAGCTCGATGGCGCTCTGCTCGAGGCTGCCGAGGACCTTGGCTGCTCGCGGCTGGCAGCGTTCTGGCTGGTCACATGGCCACTGTCGCGCAATGGCATCATCGCGGGCTGCTTTCTCGTCTTCATTCCCACCATCGGCGAGTTCGTCATTCCCTCGCTGCTCGGCGGGTCCGACACACTGATGATCGGCAAGGTGCTGTGGGAAGAGTTCTTCTCCAACCGCGACTGGCCCGTCGCCTCGGCGGTCGCCGTGGTGCTGCTGCTGATCCTGATCATCCCCATCGTGCTCTTCCAGCGCAACGAGCAGAAGCAGCGGGAGGCCGAAGGATGAGCGCCGCCCCCTTCTTCTCTTTCCAAATACGCACCGGCGCTGCCGCCGGCCACAAAGCCGGAGGCCGGGCATGAGACGCTTCAGCTGGTTCAACACGGTCTCGCTGACGCTGGGCTTTGCCTTTCTCTATCTGCCGATGGTGCTGCTGGTCTTCTACAGCTTCAACGAAAGCCGTCTGGTCACCGTCTGGGCGGGCTTCTCGACCAAATGGTACGGCGAGCTCCTGCGCGATCAGGCCTTTCTCGATGCCGCTTGGGTGACGGTGAAGGTGGCGGTGTTCTCGTCGACGCTGGCCACCATCCTCGGCACCATGGCGGCCTACGTGCTGGTCCGTGCCGGGCGCTTCCACGGGCGCACGCTGTTCTCGGGGATGATCTACGCGCCGCTAGTGATGCCAGAGGTGATCACCGGTCTGTCGCTGCTGCTGCTGTTCATCGGCATCAACCTCGACCGCGGCGTGTTCACCATCGTACTGGCGCACACCACCTTCTCCATGTGTTACGTCTCGGTGGTGGTCTCCTCGCGGCTGACCACTTTCGATCGCTCGCTGGAAGAGGCGGCGCTGGACCTTGGTTGCTCACCCTTCGAGGCGTTCCGGCTGGTCACCCTGCCGATCATCGCGCCGGCGGTGATTTCGGGCTGGCTGCTGGCCTTCACCCTGTCGCTCGACGATCTGGTGATCGCCAGCTTCACCACCGGCCCCTCGGCCACCACCCTGCCGATCAAGATTTTCTCGGCGGTGCGCCTCGGCGTCAGCCCGCAGATCAACGCGCTGTCGACCATCATGATCGCCATCGTGACCATCGGCGTGATCACCGCTTCGATTTTGTCGAAGCGGGCGGCGGTGGCGCAGCGGCGGGACGAGCAGGCGGCGATCCGTACCGACTGAGGACGAGCGATGAAACGCATCTATGAAGCTGCGGCCTATGGGCCGCAGGGCGCCTGTTTCTGGGCCGACACCCTGCGCGGCGTGGACGCCGGTGACTGGCAGGCGCTCGCCGCGCCGCGCCACTTTGAGGTTGTGGTGATCGGCGGCGGCTTCACCGGGCTCAGTGCGGCGCTGCATCTGGCGCAGGACGGTGTCGAGGTGGCGGTGCTGGAGGCCGAGCATCCGGGCTATGGCGCTTCGGGGCGCAATGGCGGCTTCTGCTGTCTGGGCGGGGCGAAGGCGCCGCATGGGCTGTTGCGCAAGCGCTATGGCGAGGACGGGTTGAAGGCGTGGTGCCAGACGGAAAGGGCGGCCATCGACACCGCCGCCGGACTGATCGCCGAGCATGGGATCGACGTCGACATCCATTCAAAGGGCGAGACGATGCTTGCCCACACGCCGCGCGCCTTCACGGCGCTGCGCGCCGAGGCCGAGACGTTGCCGCATCTTTACGGTGTCGAGGGGCGGCTGCTTGAGCCCGAGGCGCTGGCGGGCGAAGGTCTCGCCGGCCCTTTCCACGGTGCGCTCGAGGTGCCGCTGGGGTTTGCCCTCAATCCGCGCAAGTACCACGCTGGCCTTGGCCGTGCGGCCAGCGCGTCGGGTGCGGCGCTGTTTGCCGAAACTCCGGTGACCGCGCTGCGCTGCGACAGCGGCACGTGGCAGCTGACCACACCGCAGACCGTGCTCACCGCCGAGCGGGTGATCCTTGCCACCAATGGCTATTCGTCCGAGGACGTGCCGGACTGGCTGCGCGCGCGCTATCTCCCTGTGCAATCGAGTGTCTTGGTCACCGAGCCGCTCAGCGAGATGCAGCGCGCCGCGGCGGGCTGGACCTCGCATCAGATGGCTTACGATACGCGCCAGTTGCTGCACTATTTCCGCCTGATGCCCGACAACCGCTTTCTCTTCGGGATGCGTGGTGGCCTGACGGCGACGCCGCGCGCGCAGCGTGCCATCAGCAAGAAGATCCGGCGTGAGTTCATCCAGATGTTCCCAGCGTGGCGCAATGTGACGATCAGCCACGAATGGGCCGGGCTGGTGTGCCTGATGGCAAATCTCACGCCCTTCGTCGGGCCAGTGCCCGAGATGCCGGGGCTGTTTGCCGGGCTTGGGTTCCATGGCAACGGCGTCGCCATGGGCACGCATTCGGGTTTGTTGCTGGCCGATCTGGTGCAGGGCAGGGCGCCGCGTGCGGCCTATCCAGAGCTGCTGCAGACGCCGCCAAAGCGGTTTCCGCTGGGCGGCATGCGCCGGGCGCTGTTGGCACCCGCCTACATGGGCGCGGCGGTGTTCGATCTCTAGCGCAGCAGGCGACCGCCGAGGCGGAGCGTGATCCAGAGACACAAAGGGCGTGCCGTTGGCGCGCCCTTTGTGTTTCCCGTGAATCGCTGCGCCCGCGGCACCGCTGATCCGGCATAAAAAAACCCGGGCGCGAACGCCCGGGCCAGTCGGTCAAAAGCTGAAAGGAAGGAGGAAATCAGCCTTTGGAGAATTCCGGGTAGGCTTCCATGCCCAGCTCGGCCATGTCGAGACCGTTGATCTCGTCTTCTTCCGAGACGCGGATGCCGAAGATCATCTTGAGGATGAACCAGAGCACCAGCGAGACCACGAAGGTGAAGATGCCGACCACGACGATGCCGTAGATCTGGGTGCCGAAGGAGGCGTCACCGTTGGTGAAGGCCACCGCGATGGTGCCCCAGATGCCGCAGACAAGGTGCACCGGGATGGCGCCGACCACGTCGTCGATCTTCAGCTTGTCGAGGAACGGCACAGCGAAGACCACGAGGATGCCGCCGATCATGCCGATGATGGTGGCCGAACCCAGCGTCGGGGTGAGCGGCTCTGCGGTGATCGACACGAGGCCGGCCAGCGCGCCGTTCAGCACCATGGTGAGGTCGGGCTTCTTGTACAGAAGCTGGGTCACGATCATCGCCGCCACGGCACCACCAGCTGCTGCTGCGTTGGTGTTGGAGAAGATGCGGCTCACGTCAGCCACGTCGCCCACGGTGCCCATCGCCAGCTGCGAGCCGCCGTTGAAGCCGAACCAACCGAGCCAAAGGATGAACATGCCGAGGGTTGCAAGCGCGAGGTTCGAACCCGGGAACGGGGTCACGCGGCCGTCTTTGTACTTGCCGATACGCGGACCAAGGACGATGGCGCCTGCCAGAGCGGCCCAGCCACCCACCGAGTGCACGACGGTCGAACCGGCGAAGTCGAGGAAGCCAGCTTCGTCAAGGAAACCGCCGCCCCATTTCCAGGACGCCTGCAGCGGGTAGATGACGCCGGTGAGCAGCACGACGAAGATCAGGAACGGCCACAGCTTGATACGCTCGGCCAGGGCGCCCGACACGATCGAGGCGGTGGCGGCACAGAACATCAGCTGGAAGAAGAAGTCCGAGCCGGTGGAGGCATAGCCGTAATCGTCAGCCGCGTCGGCGGTCACGCCAACGGCTTCGAGGACACCGGGGCCCCAAACGCCCGACAGCACGCCTTCAACCGACCAAGTGCCCAGCGGGTACATCAGGTTGTAGCCAATCAGGTAGTAGAAGATCGAGGCCAGCGAGAAGAGCGAGACGTTCTTCATCAACTGCATGGTGACGTTCTTGGAGCGCACGAGGCCCGCTTCGAGCATGGCGAAGCCAGCGGCCATGAAGAACACCAGGAAGCCGCCCACGAGGAACAGCAGCGAGTTGAAGATGAACACCGAGTCGGTCGAGGCGTTGACCCCGGCCACGGGGCCTTCGTCCTGAGCAAGGCCCAGGCTCGGCAGCGCAATCAGCGCGGCGACCGGAGCGAGCGTCTTGAGAAGTTTCATGTCTAGTTTGTCCCTATCTGTCGTTCCGCGGCTGGCTCAGAGCGCGTCCGCGTTGGTCTCGCCGGTCCGCACGCGCACGGCTTGCTGGACGTCGAGCACGAAAATCTTGCCGTCACCGATCTTGCCGGTCTGGGCGGTGCTGGTGATCGTCTCGACGACCTGATCGGCCATCGAGCCGGCGACCACGATCTCGAGCTTGATCTTCGGAACGAAGTTCACCGCGTATTCGGCGCCGCGATAGATTTCGGTATGACCGGACTGCGAGCCGAAGCCTTTGATTTCCGTGACCATCATGCCGCGCACGCCGATGGCGGTGAGCGCCTCGCGCACCTCCTCGAGCTTGAACGGCTTGATCGTTGCAATGATCAGTTTCACCTTGGTCCCTTTCGGTTCTTGCGGAATGTCGGGACACTCCGCCTCTCCTCGTTTGTGCATGGGCAGAAAGCCGCTGCCGGTCCGACATGGAAAGGGAAACCCCCTTGTATTGGCCCGGACCTGCGCCAAAGGAGATCATAAAATGGGCGGAAGATCTGCAATTGATTAAAAATTAGGTGGTTTAAAAAGACAAATATGTGACCGTTTGGCGGTCAACATCGCGCCTCAAACCCGTTATCCTGCGCCAAAACAAACGACAGGCCGGGCAGAGCGAAATGAGTGATTCAGGGCGTGGCAAGGGCCGTTTGGTGGCCGATCGCCGCTATCCCAAGGCAAGCCAGAAATCCACGACGAAGCCGCAGGCCCGCAAGGCGTCTGGCGGCGGTGCGGGTAAAGGATCAGGCGGAGGCGGCCCGTCCCGCCCACGCAAGACGCCGCGCAAGCCTGCCCGCAAACCGGCGAAGAAGAGGAATTTTCTGGTGGCATTCGTGCTTGGGGTCTTCTCGTGGGTCCTGCGCCTGATCTGGCGGATCACGTGGCGCGTGACGGCGGTCGTTGCGCTTATGCTCGCGCTTGGCGTGGGCTTTTTCTATACCAAGCTGCCGCCGGTGAACGAGCTTCTCGACGGGCGGGCGCGCGGTTCGGTGACGCTGATCGACCGCAACAACGACATCTTCGCGTGGCGCGGGGATCAGTTTGGCGGTGCGGTGACCGCGACCAGCGTGTCCAAGCATCTCAAAAACGCGGTGATCGCGACCGAGGACAAGCGGTTCTACAAGCACTTCGGCGTCTCGCCCCGCGGCATCGCCAGCGCCATCCGCATCAACCTCTCGGAAGGGCGCGGCCCGTTGTCGGGGCATGGCGGCTCGACGATCACCCAGCAGACCGCCAAGTTGCTGTGCATCGGCGTCAATTATGACTCTGACGTGTGGGAGACCGAGGCCGATTACGTCGCCGACTGTCGCGAGTCCTCGCTCATGCGCAAGGGCAAGGAAGCGCTCTACGCCATGGCGATGGAGCTGAAGTACACCAAAGACGAAATCCTCTCGATCTACCTCAATCGCGCCTACATGGGGGGCGGCGCATATGGCGCCGAGGCCGCTGCAGAGCGCTACTTCGGCAAGAACGCGGCCACGCTGAACCCGCAGGAATCGGCGATGCTGGCGGGCCTGCTGACAGCGCCCTCGTCGCTTGCGCCGACCAACGACCTGGAGCGCTCGCAGGCGCGCGCGGCGACCGTGCTGCGGCTGATGGAGGATCAGGGCTATCTGAGCGTCGCGGAACAGCAGGAGGCGCAGGCCAGCCCCGCGACCCTGTCGGAAGAGGCGCAGCGCAAGACCGGCGGCTATTTCGCCGACTGGGTGATGTCGACCGGCCCCGAGTATTTCACCCGCGACACGATGGAAGACGTGGTAATCCGCACCACGCTCGATCCCAAGCTGCAGCAGGCAGCCGAGGACGCGATGAACTCGGTCTACGAGAGCAAGGTGAAGGAAGGTTCCAAGGCGCAGGCGGCGATTGTCGTCATGTCGGCAGACGGCGCGGTGCGCGCCATGGTCGGTGGCCGCAAGACCGGCGTGTCGGGGGTGTTCAACCGCGCCACGCAGGCCAAGCGGCAGACCGGCTCGGCGTTCAAGCCCTTCGTCTATGCCACCGCGCTGGAACTGGGATACTCGCCCTATGATACGGTGATTGACGAGCCCTTCTGCATGAATGTGCCGGGCTCGGGCGAATGGTGCCCGCAGAACTATTCCAAGAACTATAAGGGCCGCGTCACCCTCACCACCGCGCTGGCGCATTCGCTGAATATCCCGGCGGTGAAGATCTCCGAGGCGGTGGGCCGCGATCTGGTGCACAAGGTCGCCACCGACTTCGGCATCAAGTCCGAGCTGAACGACGGCCCGGCCATGGCGCTCGGCACCTCCGAGGCCTCGCTGCTGGAAATGACCGGCGCCTATGCGGGCATTCTCAACGGCGGCTCGGCGGTGACGCCCTACGGCCTCGTCGATCTGCGCCTGAAGGGCGAGGATGAGGTGCTGATGGGCACCGGCGGCGGTATCCGCGAACGGGTGATCCAATCCGAAGCGGCGGGCCAGCTTGTGTGGATGATGGAGCATGTGGTCTCCGAAGGCACCGGGCGGCGCGCGCAACTGCCCGACCGGCAGGTAGCGGGCAAGACCGGCACCTCCAACGATGCCCGCGATGCGTGGTTTATCGGTTTCACCTCGGACTATGTGGTCGGCGTCTGGATGGGCAATGACGACAACTCGCCGCTGACCGGGGTCACCGGCGGTGGTCTGCCGGCGGAGATCTGGAAAGAGACCATGCTGCGGGTCACCGAGGGCAGCGAGCCCAAGTCGCTTCCGGCGATCGCCCCGGCCGAACCGGAACCGGCGCAGCCGCAGGTGCAGCAGCGGCCCCAGCCCGAGCGCCAGCGCCGTGACAATATCATCCAGCAGGTGATCCGCGATCTGCTGGGCGGCGGCTGAGGGGCGGAATAGCCCTGCAGGCTTTTGAGCGAGGCTTGACCTGACGCGCAGAGGCGGACATGAGAGGCGAAATCCCGAAACAGGAGCCGCCCTCATGTCCGCAGCCGTGTCCGACGACCGCCTGATCGTAGCCCTCGATGTGCCCAACGCCCTCGAGGGGCTGAAAATCGCCGAAGGCATCGGCGATGCCGCATCCTTCTACAAGATCGGCCTCGGCATGCTGACCGGCGGCGGGCTGGCGCTGGCCAACGAGCTCAAGCAAGAGCACGGCAAGCGCATCTTCCTCGACATGAAGTTCTTTGACATCGGCCAGACGGTCGAAAACGCGGTGCGCGGCATCGCGCAGTTCGATCTCGACTTCCTTACCGTGCACGGCGATCCGCACGTGGTGCGCGCAGCGAAAGAGGGCGCGGCGGGCTCGAACCTGAAAATTCTCGCGGTGACCATCCTTACCTCGCTCGACCGGGGTGATCTCGACGACGGGCTGATGCAGCAGGGTGATGTGGCGGATCTTGTGGTCGAGCGCGCGGCGCGCGCCTTCGAGGCCGGGGCCGACGGGATCATCGCTTCGCCGATGGAAGCCGCCCGCATTCGCGCGCTGCCCGAGGCAGAGGGCCGGCTTATCGTTACCCCCGGTGTGCGCCCCGCCGGTGCCGCCGATGACGACCAGAAGCGCATCGCCACCCCGGCCAGCGCCATTGCCGCCGGGGCCGACCACATCGTGGTGGGCCGCCCGGTCTGGCGCGCCCCGTCGCCGCGCGACGCCGCAATGGCGATCAACGCAGAGCTTGCCTCGCCGCAGGCGCAGCGGTCGAACAAGGGTTGATCTCAAAAGCGCGCGGGACTACTCAATCGGCATGACACGTCCGATGCCCCTCGCAAACCTCTGGTGGCCCGCCTGACATAGGCGGCCGGACACATCATGCATTGCAAACAGGCCGCCGCATCGGGCGGCCTTTTTGATGCAGACACCCCATCAAGACCCCCATGTGGCGACCTCCCTGACCAGACACGGAGTTCCCATGGACCAAACCACCCTGACCCGACCCGAAACCGCCGCTGCCGCCACCACCACGGCCAAGCCGGTCATCCTCACCGGCGACCGCACCACCGGCCCGCTGCACATCGGCCATTACGCAGGCTCGCTGAAGAACCGGCTGGCGTTGCAGGACAGCCACCGGCAATACCTGCTGCTGGCCGACACGCAGGCGCTCACCGACAATGCGCATGACATCGGCAAGGTGCGGCGCAACGTGCTGGAGGTGGCCTGCGACTATCTTGCGGTGGGTATCGATCCGGCAAAGACCACCATCTGCCTGCAATCGCACCTGCCGGCGCTGGCCGAGCTGTCGATGCTGTATCTGAATTTCGTCACCGTCGCGCGGCTGGAACGGAACCCGACGATCAAGGACGAGATCCGCGCCCGCGGCTTTGGCCGAGACATTCCCGCAGGCTTCCTGTGCTATCCTGCCGCGCAGGCCGCCGACATCACCGCCTTCAAGGCGACGGTGGTGCCAGTGGGGGAGGATCAGGCGCCGCTGATCGAACAGTGCAACGAAGTGGTGCGCCGGGTGAACACCGTGGCCGGGTGTGAGGTGCTGCCCGAGGCGCAGGCGCTGATCCCTGAGGCGGGACGTCTGCCGGGTATCGATGGCCGCGCCAAGATGAGCAAGTCGGGCGGCAATGCCATCCCCCTTTCGGCCACCGAGGACGAGATCAGCCATGCGGTGCGGGCGATGTTCACCGACCCCGATCATCTGCGCGTGGCGGATCCGGGCAAGGTCGAGGGCAACGTGGTCTTCGCCTATCTCGATGCCTTCGACGAGGCGAAATCCGAAGTGGCCGACCTAAAGGATCATTACCGACGCGGCGGGCTGGGTGACACGGTTCTGAAGCGCAGGCTTGAGGACATCCTGCAGGCGCTGCTGGCGCCGATCCGGGCGCGCCGGGCCGAAGTCGCGGCGGACCCGGCGCAGGTGCATCGCATCATCGCCGAAGGCACGCAGGTGGCGCGCGAGGTCACCGAGGCAACGAAACGCGACGTCATGGACGCGCTGGGACTGTTCCGGCTCTGAGTCTTCGGGACCGCACCGTGCAAAAAAGCCCCGCGCGCCATGGGCGCGGGGGGCAGGGGTTGAACGGCCCCTAGGGGCCTTAACGCCATGGGGCTGAATTAGCCCTCGTCGTTCACGCGCACTTTCATGGCGTCGTTTAGCGCTGCGGCAAATTGCGCTTTGGTCATGTCGAGCTGCAGCTCTTGATCGGCGTTCAGCGACAGGCGCGCGGCGCGCACGGCGGCGTTCTCGATGGCGCGCTCGTCGGCACCTTCCATCTCGCCGTCAAGGTCGATGACCACGAGGCCGCGATCCATCTCGGACTTCTCGACGGTGCCGAGGATTTCACCATCGCTCGAGCGGATCGTCGCATCATTGGTGATCGCGGCGTCAAGCTGCGCCGAAACGTCGGCGGCGTCGCTGTAGATCTCGTCGGCACCCACGGCCTCGACGCCAGCTTGGGCGGTGTCGGTCGCGGTTTCGCCGATAGCGTATGCGGTGTCTCCGATCGCATCGACTGCTTGCGCCGCTTGGTCGGTGACGCTGGCCTCATTCTCTGCCTGCGCGCCGATGGCGCCGGCAACGACCATGGAAAGTGCGGCGGTGGTGGTGGTCAGGAAGCGAGTGGACATTTGCGATCTCCTCCGTCTTGGTTTTGTGCATCCCCTTGGGGTCTCTGAGGCACAAATGACGACCCCCCGGGCAATTGTTCCAAGATTTTCCCAGATCGCCGCGTTGGACGTTCCCAGCGCCGGTCCCGGCGCCGTTCACGCCGCAGGGTGCACGCGGCACGGCTTACGCGGCAGGCGCGGCTAATCCTCGTTGATGTCCCGCGTCCAGATTTTCGTCTGGCCCTTGCGCACGCCCATGAACCGTCGCAGGAGCGCCCATGCGATCAGTGCGACCACGGCGAAGGTCAGCAGCAGCATCGGCCAGCCGGCGGCCAGCCCCAAGAGCAGCAGCACGCCCACCACGGCAGCGCCGATGGCAAACCCGAGAAAGAGATAGGCCGGGCTCAGCACTTCGAGCACCAGCAGCAGCACCGCCGCCGCCATCCAGATCCACCACTGCTGGATCATGGTTTGCGCCCCTGCAGAAGCGAGAAGGCGTCGGCGAAGGCATCCAGCGCATTCGACGGCAGCACGATGGTCTGTTTGCCGTCACCGGCGCCAAGCGCCACCAGCGCTTCGACCTGCTTCAGCGCCACCTGATATTGTGCCGCCTCAATCCCGTTTTCGGCGATCGCCGCGGCCACCACCTGCGTGGCATAGGCTTCGGCTTCGGCCGAGATACGGCGCGCCTTGGCGGTCTGCTCGGCGGCGTAGAGATCGGCGTCTGCGGCCAGTTCGACCGCGCGCTTGCGGCCCTCGGCCTCGGTCACCTGCGCGCGCCGCGCGCGCTCGGCGTTGAGTTGCTGCAGCATCGCATCGCGGGTCTGCTGGTCGAGGTTCACATCGAGGATCTCGGCGCGGGTCACCTCGATGCCCCAGTTGTCCACGGCATCCTCGACGTTGCCCTTGATCGTGGCGATCAGCGCCGAGCGGTTCGATTGCACCTCGTCGAGCTCCATCTTGCCGATCTCGGCGCGGACGATCCCGGCCACGGTGGTGGCGATGGCGGCATCGACGTCGCGGATGCGGTAGACGGTCTTTTCCGGCTCGAGGATGCGGTAGAACACAGAGGTTTCGACCTCCACCAGCACGTTGTCGGCGGTGATCGCATCCTGACTTGCATTGGGCAGCTGCCGCTCGAGGATCGAGACCTTATGCGCGATCCGGTCGAGGAACGGAACGATGAAGTTGATCCCCGGCCCCAGCACCGCCCGCAGCCGTCCGAAGCGCTCGACCACATGTTTCTCGGACTGCGGCACAATCCGCACGCCAAGCACGATGCATAGGATCACGAAGCCGGCGAGCAGCAGGATCACGAGGTTTCCCCCGAGCAGGTCCAGTATCACGTCTTCCGCAGTCATCTTGTAGGTCCCCCGTCCCCCGTGGCGCCGCCCTGCGCGGGCGCCTGACGCTTGAAAGGGGGCGCTGCCCCCTCGGCGCATGCGCGCCTCACCCCCGGCGTATTTTTGAAGAGAAGAAGGGGCTTGCGCAAATATGCCCGCAGCCTGACGTCACGGGAAGAGCTTTCAAGGCGCGCGCTCTGGCGGTGTCGCACGGCGGCCTCACACCCGTGTGTAAAGCGCAAAAGGGAACTGCTGGCCGGATTGTGGCGTTTTGCACACGATCAGGAGATAAGCCATGACCGAGATGACTAGGCAGATCGGCGAAATGCGCTACAACGCCGCCGAAGGACAATTCGAAGCCCTCGTGACCTTTCACACCGACGGGGGACGCTTGCGCGTTGCCAGCAGTTTTGCCGCGCCGGTGACGACCCAGCCCGACGCCGCCGAACGTGTGCTGGTGTCGCGCGCGCTGGCTTCGCTGGACAAGCCCGACACGCTTCAGGGCCGGACGATGCCGCTGCCGTCGGAGCGGGTGCGGCGGCCTCGCGCCGCGCTGACCGAGCGTCGCGGCCTGAGTTGGCTGTCGCTGTTCCGGGCCGCCTGAGGCTCGGGCAAGAGGGCCTCGGCTGCGGAATTCACTGCGCGGCGCTTTTCAAGATAGACAGGTAGTCGCGCAATACCGTGCGGAAATGCGGGATCGCGTCGTCACGCGCTGCGAACTCCTCGGCCGCCATCATTTCCCAGCTTTCGCCCTCGCCGCCCCAGACGATGTTGTCGATCCGTGCGGCGGGCAGATGCGCGGCATAGTACCAAAGGCCGTCGCGGAAATGCTCCCAGACCAGCGCTTCGGGGGAGAGGTGCAGACCGACTTCCTCGAAAGTTTCGCGCAGGGCGCAGTCGGTGGGCGACTCGTCGGCCTCGCGCGCGCCGCCGGGGAAATCGAGGTATCCCGGCCAGGGGATGCCCTCGGTGTGATCGCGGCGCAGAATCAGCAGGTCATCTCCGAGAAACAGGATCAGCTTGGCGCCCCGGAACTCGTGGCGGTCGGGCTCTGTCGCGGATTGGGTGGTCATCAAAATGGCCTTTCAAAAAAGATCCGGTACTGGTGACTGTGGCAGCCGCCCCGGGAGCTATCGTATACTGCTGCGGTAACAGCTTCAGCCCGAAAGTGCCCCGATGCCCGCGCTCTGCCGCGATTGCCTGACCGAGTTTGACCACGGAACGCGCTGCCCGTCCTGCGGCCGCCCGCGGATCGTGCGGCATGAGGAACTGTGGGATCTGTCCATTGCACATATGGACTGCGACGCTTTTTACGCAACGGTTGAAAAACGTGAGAACCCGGAGCTTGCCGACAAGCCGGTGATCGTTGGCGGCGGCAAGCGCGGTGTGGTCTCGACCGCCTGCTACGTCGCCCGTATTCGCGGCGTGCGCTCGGCCATGCCGATGTTTCAGGCGCTGAAGCTGTGCCCGGACGCGGTGGTGGTGAAGCCGCGCATGGAGCTTTACGTCGAGGTGTCGCGGCAGATCCGCGCGATGATGGAAGAGCTGACCCCGTCGATCGAGCCGCTGTCGCTGGATGAGGCGTTTCTCGATCTCACCGGCACCGCACGGCTGCATGGCCATCCGCCTGCGGTGATGATGGCGCGGCTGGTCAAACGCATGCGAGAAGAACTGGGGGTCACTGGCTCGGTCGGGCTGTCGCACAACAAGTTCCTCGCCAAGATCGCCTCGGACCTCGACAAGCCACACGGTTTTTCGGTGATCGGCAAGGCCGAGACCGCCGAATTCCTGCGACCGAAATCCGTGCGGATGATCTGGGGGGTTGGCATGGCCTCGCAGGAGGCGCTGGAGCGCGCCGGCATTCGCACCTTCGAGGACCTGCTGCGCTGGGAGCAGCGCGACCTGATCCAGCGCTTCGGCTCCATGGGGCAGCGGTTGTGGCATCTGGCGCGCGGCGAGGACAGCCGACGTGTGACGCGCAACGCGCCGGTGAAATCGATCTCGAACGAGACCACCTTTTCGGAAGACACCGGCGATCCCGACCTGCTCGACGGGCACCTGTGGCGTATGTGCGAGAAGGTGGCGGATCGGGCCAAGGCAAAAGGGCTGGCTGGACGGGTGGTGACGCTGAAGGTCAAGCGCGCCGATTTCAAGCTGATCACCCGGCGCCAGTCGCTGAGCGACGGCGATGCCACGCAGATGGCTGACCGCATCTATCGCACGGCGCGCGGCATGCTGGACACGCTGGAGCGACAGGGCCCGTGGCGGCTGCTGGGAGCCGGCATTTCCGATCTGGTGAGCGCAGAGCAGGCCGACCGTGGCGGCGATCTTCTGGACCCGGATGCGGGCAAGCGCGCGGCGGCCGAGAAGGCCACGGATGCGATCCGCGCGCGCTTCGGCGATGCGGCAATCGTCAAGGGCCGCGCGCTGCGTTGAGGCCTAGCTGCCGCGGTTCAGAAGCTCGTCCTCTTCGTCCTCGGGATCATAGCCCAGTGCCTCGAGCCCGGCTTCGAGGTTGTCGGCCAGATGCGGGGTGCCGATCAGATAGTCGGCGGTGGGCGTGGAGGCTTCGGTGAGCGCGGTGCGATAGGCCTCGGCCCATTCGTCGGCGTCGAAGGCATCGCGGCCGATCCACATCACCGCGACCAGCGCGGCCTGTTCCTCTTCGCTCATGCGGTCGATGAAGCCGCGCAGCTCGCCCTCGGCACGCTCCATCTCGCGGGCCATAACGATCACGGCGGCAACCGTGCGGACGCTGATTTCTTCCATGGCGCGTCTCCTTTCTTCGCGCACACCATGGAGAAAAGCGTACACCTCCACCTTGATCTGCGACAAGCTGCGGATGGCGTTGGCAGGGATCTGCGGCGATGCGCGCCGCAAGGCGGCTCAGCCGGGCAGGCCGAGTGCGCGATTGAGAAACTGCAGCGCGTCCGAGGCCAGCGCCTCATGCACCGCGGCGCGGTCTTCGGCGCTGCTGCCGCAAAGCGCGGGATCGCCGCCTTCCTCTTCCAAAAGCTTGGCGCCATCGGGCGTGCAGCGGGCAAAAAGATCGTAAAGCTGCGCATCCTGCAGCGGTTGCACTTCGATCCCGGCCTGCACCGCAAGGCGGCTCTCGCCCGCCGCCGGTTCGGCCAACCCATAGACCTTGGTCGCCGCGTGGCGCGGTGCCAAAGTATCGGGACGGAACTCGGCGAGATATTCCGGGGCGATCGCCACGACTGCGCGCACACGCGGATCGCGGCGTTCGAGGGTGAGCGCCTCACCGTCAACGCTTGCCGGATCGATGCCGCCCTGTGCGAACCACTCGCAATCGGGGGCAGGGTGCGACGTCTCGCAGTTGCGGGCATAGGCCGTGGGGTCCAGTTCTCCGCCCCCCAGCATTAGCGCCGCCGTGCCGCCAAGCGCGACACCTGCCACAGCGACGCGGGTCTCGTCGATGCGCATCTGCCAGTCGGGATCGCTGAGCAACAGTTCGAGCGCCTGACCAAGCTCGGCCGGGCGCCGCCAGATCTCGCCCACCGCGCTGGCCTGATCGCGCGGGCGCTGGCCGCTAACCTCGGCGACAATGAAGCCGCCCGCCGCCAGTTTCGCCGCCAGCCAAGCGCCGCTCTGTTCGGCCGAGCGCAGACCGCCGTGCGACAGCAGCACCAGCGGCAGCTTGCCGGACATTGGCGAGGCTTCGCGCTGCGCGGGGGTGCCTTCGAAGACGGCGTTGCGACCGACCAGTTCTGAGGCGCCGCCATCGGTCTGCGCCGGGTACCAGATGGTCATCGAGATGCCGCGGTCGAAATTTGCCTCGGGGCGGACCATGGTGCTGACGCCAACGGCGGTTTCGCCCTCTTCGGCAAAGCCGGGAACGGCGAGCAGGGCCGCGAGCGCAAGGCCGGTCAGGCGGGCAATCATCGTCAGGTCCTAGGCGAGTCGAACGGAAAGTCAGGTCTGTCGTGGCAATGGCACGATCTGCCCCTCGGGCGCCAGATCTTCAAAATCAAAATTGTCCAGTTTTTGAGCACGGCGGCCAGCTTTCTCTGCGCTGGTGCGGATTTCCGAGAGATCGCGCGCCGCCATGCCGAAGTGGCGGTCGAGATTTTCCACCCGCGCGCCGAGCCGGTCCATGTCTTGGCTGAGCAGCGCCAGTTCGCGCCGGATCGCGCCCGCCTGCTCGCGCATTCGCGCATCTTTCAACACCGCGCGCAGCGTGTTCAGCGTGGCCATGCATGTGGTCGGCGAGACGATCCACACCTTCAGGCCAAAGCCTTCGCGCACCATCTCGGGGAAATTGCCGTGCAGTTCGGCATAGACCGCTTCGGAAGGCAGGAACATAAGCGCGCTCTCGGCGGTCTCGCCGTCGAGGATATAGCGGTCGGAGATGTCGCGGATGTGCTTGCGCACCGACATGCGGAACGCCTGCGAAGCGCGTTGCTTGGCCTCGGGGGTCTCGGCGCGGCGCAGCATCTCGTAGGCCTCCAGCGGGAACTTGGCGTCGATGACGATATGCCCCGGCGGTTCGGGCAGCTTGATCAGGCAATCGGCGCGGCGCCCGTTCGGGAGCGTGGCCTGCAGCTTGTAGCTGTCGGG
Organism: Salipiger sp. ABF4_146; assembly: GCF_056161345.1. Classification (NCBI taxonomy): domain Bacteria; kingdom Pseudomonadati; phylum Pseudomonadota; class Alphaproteobacteria; order Rhodobacterales; family Roseobacteraceae; genus Salipiger; species Salipiger sp. ABF4_146. The sequence continues at coordinate 116,780 of NZ_JBSWYX010000010.1, forward strand.
CGGCAGCGCCTTGCTGACGATATCGCGCAGCTGGATCTCGCCGAAGGCGCCGCGGGTCTGCTTGTTCGACAAGATGTCCTGCAGCGACAGCACGTCGCCCGAGAGCCGGGTGATGTTCTCCTGCGCCTCGTCGATGGTTTTCAGCCGTTCCTGCAACTGTCCTAGCGAATGCGCGGTGCGGCGGGCATTGCCGTGCAGGTTCTCGGTCATGCTCTGCTGCACCTGCGTCAGCCGCTTTTCCATCAGTTGCAACATGGCGTTCTGGCTCTTGACCTGCGCTTCGGAAACATGATGCAGCCCGCCCGACAGCCGTTCCTGCCCTTCGGACAGCGCCTGCACCCGCTGCGACAGTTGGCTGAGCGGATAGCCAAGCCGGGCGGCACGGTTCGAGGCGCGGATCGCCATGACCATCAGAATCGCCAGCAGCGCCGCGCCTAGGGCGGCCCAGAGGCGCGGGTCGCCCAGTGCGATGCTCTGCCCGGCGATCTCGATCATGTGCGGCCGAACAGCCTCTCGATATCCGAAAGCCGCAGTTCAACATAGGTGGGGCGGCCGTGGTTGCACTGGCCGGAGTGGGGGGTCGCCTCCATCTCACGCAGCAGCGCGTTCATCTCTTCGGCGCGCATCCGGCGACCCGATCGGATCGAGCCGTGACAGGCGACACGGCTGAGGATCGCCTCGAGCTTTTCCTGCACCAGTTGCGAGCTGCCGTAGTCCGATAGCTCGTCGAGGATGTCCTTGATCAGCGCCTCGGCGTTGACCTCGCCGAGGATCGCCGGCGTCTCGCGCACCGCCAACGCCGAGCCACCAAAAGGCTCGACCGACAGGCCCATACGGCCAAGATCCTCGGCAATGTCGAGGATGCGCGACAGGTCATCCTGCGATAGCTCGACAATCTCGGGGATCAGCAGCGCCTGCGCCGCGACACCGCGCTCGGCCATCTGGCGTTTCAGCTTTTCATAGACCAGCCGCTCGTGCGCCGCGTGCTGGTCGACGATGACGATGCCGCTTTCGGTCTGGGCGATGATGTAATTCTCGTGCACCTGTCCGCGCGCCGCGCCAAGCGGCAGGTGGGCGCTTTCGGGCTCTGCGGCGGTGTCGTCCACCACGCGGCCCGACCAGTTGCCCTCCATTTCGGCAAACCCGGTGGGCTGGGGCGCGCGCGGCGGGGCGGGCACGAAGTTTGGATCAGGGGCCTGCGCCGCATAAGCCGCGCGGCGCGCCCCTGCCGAGGGGCGGTCCATCTGGTAGACCCGGGGCTGGCCGGTGGCGGTGGGCGCCGCCCCGAGCGGCGCACCGCCGCCATAGGCGCCGAAACTGTCGGTCTGCGAGGGCTGCTGGTGCAGCGGCATCTGCTGGCCCTCGGGCAGCGGCGCGCGCATCTCGGGACGCAGCGCCGCCAGCGTGTCGGCGGCGACGGTACTCGAGGCGCGATGGCCGGCCTCGGCCAGCGCGTGGCGCAGCGCCGAGACGATGAGCCCGCGCACGATGCCCGGCTCGCGGAAACGCACCTCGGATTTCGCCGGGTGCACGTTCACGTCCACCTTGTGCGGATCGCAATCGACAAACAGCGCCACTGCCGGGTGCCGCTCGCGGCTGAGATAGTCGGCGTAGGCCCCGCGCAGCGCGCCGTGCAGCAGCTTGTCCTGCACCGGGCGACCGTTGACGAAGAGGTGCTGCGCCACCGACGAGCCGCGCGAATAGGTCGGCAGGGCGGCATAGCCGGTCAGCCGAAAGCCCTCGCGCTCGGCGTCGATGGCCAACGCGTTGTCGGTGAATTCCGCCCCCAGCACCTGTGCCAGCCGGCCACGCAGCGCATCGAAGAGATCGCCCGAAACGGCGTCGGCGCGGAAGGTCACCCGGTCCTTGCCCTGCGAGACGTCGCGCAGGGTGAAAGCCACCGAGGGCTCGGCCATGGCGATGCGCTTCATCACGTCCGAGATGCCCATCATCTCGGCCCGGTCGGTGCGCAGAAACTTCAATCGGGCCGGAGTGGCGAAGAAGAGATCGCGAAGGGTCACCACGGTGCCACGGTTGAGCGCCGCCGGTTTCACCGTGCCCATCTGGCCGCCCGAGACGCTGATTTCGGCGCCTTCCTCGCCCGGCACACGGCTTTGGATGCTCAGGCGCCCCACCGCGCCCAGCGAGGGCAGCGCCTCGCCGCGGAAGCCGAAGCTGTGGATGTTCAGCAGGTCCGAGCCGTCTATCTTCGAGGTGGCATGGCGCGACAGCGCCAACGGCAATTCATCCGGCCCCATGCCGCAGCCGTCATCGGTCACGCGGATTAGCGTCTTGCCGCCGTCGGCGATCTCGACCGTGACGCGGGTGGCCCCGGCGTCGACGGCGTTCTCCACCAGTTCCTTCACCGCAGAGGCGGGCCGCTCGACGACCTCGCCAGCGGCGATGCGGTTGATGGCGGCATCATCAAGCTGACGGATGACAGGACGCATATTGGGGGTGTGGGTGTTCATGCCACCATACCTAGCAGGGTTTGCGCGATTCTGGAACGGGCAGGGCGGCGCTCAGTCAGCCGCCAGCGGCGCGACTCGGCCGCCCGAAACCTCTAGCGCATCGCCGGGGGTGACCACCACCATCAGCCCGCGTTTGCCGCCGTTGAGCACGATCCTTTCGGCCTGCATGGCGGCGGCCTCAAAGGCCACGGGGGCGCGTTTCTTCTGGCCGAAGGGGCTGATTCCGCCGGTGTGCATCCCGGTCAGCCGCTCGGCCTTGGCCGGGTCCATCATCTGCGCCGACTTGCCGCCAAAGGCGCTGGCGACGCGCTTCATCGACAGCGAGGCCCCCGAGGGAACGACAGCGCAGCATGGCTTTCCGTCGACCTCGACCATCAGCGTTTTCAGGACCTTGCTCGCATCCCAGCCAATCGCCTCGGCGGCGTGCAGCCCGATCTGCGTCTGACCCGAAACATAGTCGTATTCCAGCAGTTCGAACGCCACTTTTGCGCGTGTCAGTGCCTGTGTCGCCGGTGTGCCCTTGCTCATGACGGCACCCTCATGCCCGATATCCCATTTGCCGGTCGATCCAGGTAAGGATCACGCCCACCACCTGCGCCTGCTCGGCATCGTTCAGCGCTCGTCCCGCTGGCATCCCGTGCCATTTCGCCAGACACCCTCGGCAGCAGGTCGCCGTGGCATGCTGGGCGATGAATACAGGGTGGCCGCGCATCGGCGTCTGCTTGCCGTCGTTCTTCGGCTGCGCCGGGGCCAGCCGCTCTGCGATGAAGTCGCGCGCGTGCGACAAGATCATGTCCCGCCCTTTGGCATCGGCATAGTCCCGTTCCTTGGGGCCAAGCCGGAAGCGGCTGCGGAACTTGGAACGGGCCAGCCGCGCGAAAAGCTGGTCCGGCGCCGCACTCATTCCATGCTCTCGAGGTAGGTGCGCACCGCGTCCTGCACGTGGCGGAAGCGGTCGCCGCCAAGGTGCTTGCCGCCGTACCAGCGGGTCACCACGATGATGTGGTTGCGCAAGTCCTCGCGCTCCAGCATGCGCAGGATCACCATGCCTGCGCCGCTCTCGCCGTCGTCGTTCTTGACCGGCGCGTCCTCGGTCAGCAGGCCCCACGTGTTGTGCGTGGCCTTGGCGAATTTCTTGTTGCGCTTTAGCTCCTTGAGAAAGGCCTTGGCCTCCTCCTCCGAGGCGCAGGGGCCGCCAGAAACGGCGTATTTCGAGCCGCGATCGCTGATGATGTTCTCGAGAATGCGCATGCCAGAGGGGTAAGCCGCGATCGGGCGGGGCGCAAGGGGTCAGCCGGGCAGGTAGCCGCGCTCGATCTCCAGCAGCCGCTGCTTGCGCCAGAGCCCGCCGCCGTAGCCGGTGAGCGCGCCATCCGCGCCGATCACCCGGTGGCAGGGGATCACCAGCGCGATCTGGTTGGCGCCATTGGCCTGCGCCACGGCGCGCACCGCCGAGGGCCGCCCCAGCGCCAGCGCCAGCGCGCCATAGCTGCGCGTCTCGCCCGCCGGGATCTCGCGCAGCGCGCGCCAGACCGATCGGGTGAACTCCGAGCCATGCAGCGCCAGCGGGGTGTCGAACCGCGCGCTCTCGCCCGCGAAGAAACGGGCCAGTTCCTCGCGGATCTGCTCGGACGGGGCGAAGCGGCCAACCCCGATCTCGCCGCCCGCGCCCTTGCGCAGCTTTTCCAGTTCGCGCGGCAGCGCCTTGCGGTCCATGAACTCCAGCAGATGCAGGTGGCTCTTGCTGCAGACCGAGACCATGTCGCCGAGTGGCGTTTCGATCCAGTCCGCGCGCAGCAACGCATCCGCCTTCAGCGACCCCGGCGCCACCCCGAGCGCCCGAGCGAACCCGGCGCGGAAGGCCGAAGCGCTCTCAAACCCTGCGTCAAGCTGCGCTTCGATCACCGGGGCGCCCGAGGCCAGCGCGGTGAAGCCCTCGCGCAGCCGCCGCTGCCGGGCCATCTCGAGAAAGGTCATGCCGAACTGCCGTTTGAAGGCGCGGCGCACAGTGGAGGGATCGAGGCCCATGGCGACAAGGTCGGGCTCGGACCAGCGGAAGCCGGGGCGGGCGTCCAGCGCCTGCAGCAATCTCGAGATCGTCGGGTCACGCGCGGCCAGCGGTGCCAGCGGGTGGCAGCGCTTGCAGGGGCGGAACCCGGCATTGATGCACTCTGCCACGGTCTCGCGGAAGCTGCAGTTCTCGCGCAGCGGTTTGCGCGCCGGGCACGTCAGGCGGCAGAAGATGCCGGTCGAGGCGAAGCAGACATAGGCGCGGCCCTCGTAAGACGGGTCCCGGTTGAGCAGCGCCTGATACAGCGTATCGGTATCTGGAAGGGCAAACAGCATGGCCCGACTCTAGCCGATCCGGATGCGGCCCGCCGCCGGAAATCGGGCGTCTACTTCGGCAGCTTGGCGCGCGCGCCGGAGCGCCCCCTTGTCATCCCCTTGTCATCGGCGCGAGCAGGGCCAATTGTCAGGACAGGTTCGAAAAACAAGATATGAAAGGAGTCCCGTCATGAAAACCGAAGAAGTGGGCACCGCCCTGCTCGAGACATGGTCGGTGGACGAGGTGGCCGAGGCCTTCGACAAGGGCGAGATCGTCCTGATCGACGTGCGGACACCGCAGGAATACATGTTCGAACACATCGAGGGCGCTCTGCTGATGCCGCTGGCCTTCTTCCGCGCCGACAAGCTGCCGGGCCAGAGCGACAAGCGCATCGTCTTCCACTGCGGCTCTGGTGCGCGCTCCGAGAAGGTGGCGCGTGCGGCGATCGCCGCCGGGATCTCGCGCGTGGCGCATCTCGAGGGCGGCTTCGGCGCATGGAAAGGGGCCAAGAAACCCTACATCGGCACCAATATGGCAACCGGCGCCCCGACGCCGGTCAACTGAGCTTCTTCTCTTTGAAAATACGCCGGGGGTGAGCCCGGCACGGGCGAGGGGGGGCAGCGCCTCCCTTTTTCGTCGGTCCTCGGTGCCTCAGCCGCGGCTGGTCACCCGGTCATAGCGCTGCCGCGCCACATCCTCGTCGCGCTCGGCCTTGCGGTCGGCGGCCAGCGCCGCCTCGACATAGCCCAGATGCGCCTCGACGGCGGTCCGCGCGGCGGCGGCGTCACGCGCCTGCAAGGCGGCGTTGATCGCCCGGTGCTGCTCCAGCAGCGCCTCGCGGGTGGTGCGCTGCTTGAACATGATCGAGCGGTTGTAGAACACCCCTTCGCGCAGCAGCTGATACATCGAGCGCATCATGTGCAGCATGATGACGTTGTGGCTGGCCTCGATGATCGCGAGATGGAAATCCGCGTCGAGTCGCGCTTCCTCGGCCGGGTTCCGTTTCTGGTGTGCGGCCTGCATTTTCTGAAACAGCGCGTCGATCACCTTCAGGTCCGACGGCGTGCCGTGCAGCGCCGCACGCCCGGCGGCCAGCCCCTCCATGTCGCGGCGGAAGCTGAGATAGTCGAAGACCGCCTCGTCGTGTTTTTCGAACAGCTGGATCAGCGCCTCGGAAAAGGCCGAGCCCAGAACTTCGGTGACGAAGATCCCGGCCCCTGCGCGGGTCTCCAGCAGGCCGCGCCCCTGCAGATCGGCCACGGCCTCACGCAGGCTCGGGCGCGACACGCCGAGCCGTTCCGACAGCTCGCGCTCGGCAGGCAGGCGCTCTCCGGGGCGCAGGATGCCGCGCAGGATCAGCTCCTCGATCTGCCGCACAACGGCATTGGAGAGTTTCTCGGACTGGACGGGACGGAAAGGCATGACATGGTCCTGAGGCGCGGGAATTGGTCAGATCATATGACCAGGCAAGCCATCCCTCAAGCGCGACGGAAGGATAGCGCTGCGTCGCCGGGGGTCACCAGCGCGACAGCGCGTCCTCGTCCTCGTCCTTGGCGGCGACCCAAGAGGTGCCGCCGGTGCCGCTTTCCTTCTTCCAGAAGGGTGCGCGGGACTTGAGGTAGTCCATCAGGTATTCGGCGGCCTCGAAGGCGTGGCCGCGGTGCGCGGAGGCCGTGGCGACCATCATGATGCGCTCGCCCGGACCCATGCGGCCATAGCGGTGAATCACCAGCACCTCGCCAAGCTGCCAGCGGGCCTGGGCCTCGGCGGCGATCTTTTCCAGCGCCTTCTGGGTCATGCCCGGGTAGTGCTCGATCTCCATGGTCTCGAGCGTGCCCGACACGTCGCGCACCACGCCGGTGAAGGTCACCACGGCGCCCATGTCGGTACGGCCCGCGGCGAACCCCTCGGCCTCGGCGCCGAAATCGAAGGGCTCTTCCTGCACGACAACACGGATCGCCATGGGCTCAGCCCCCGGTCATCGGCGGGAAAAACGCCACTTCGCGCACGCCCGCGAGCGGCGCGTCGAACTCCGACAGTTCCTGATCCAGCGCCACGCGCAGCGCCGAAAGGTCGGAAAACGCCATGGCGTAGCGTTCTTCGCGCCCCCGCAGTTCCTCGATCAGGTCTTTGACGGTGGCGGCGTCTGTGTCGATCCGCTCTTTCGGCAAACCGATGCGCTCGCGCACCCATGCAAAATACAGCAGGTCCATCAGCGGTCATCCTTCAGATGCGGCAGGGCCTTGGAGAAATAGTCCCAGCCGGTGATCAGCGTCAGCGACGCGGCGATCCACAGCAGTGTCAGGCCAAGGTGGCCGGACCAGATCATCCCGGTCTCCTGCCAGCGCAGCCCGTGCGGATCGGCGCCGCCGGCATCCAGCGCGCGGGTCACCACCTGCTGGTCCAGCTCGCCGATGCTAAGCGCAAGGTAATGCTCGAACACGCCCTGTGCAAAGAGCGTGGCGATGGCGATCATCTGGAAGGTGGTTTTCCACTTCGCCAGCTTGGTCACCTTCAGCGTGCCGGCGGTGTCGCCGAGATACTCGCGCAGGCCCGAGACAAAGACCTCTCGGAAGAGGATCATCGTCGCGGGCAGCACCAGCCACGGCGACATCGACGAATAGCCGACGATCACCATCAGGGCGATCAGCACCATCGCCTTGTCGGCGATGGGATCGAGCATGGCGCCGATCTTGCTTTCCTGCCCCCACAGCCGCGCAAGGTAGCCGTCGAACCAATCGGTGACCGCCGCGCCGACGAACAGCAGCAGCGCGAACCAATCGGCCAGCGGACGCGAGAAATAGAGGAACATCACCGCCACGCCGGGAGCGGCGAGCAGGCGAAGGGCGGTGAGGATATTTGGCAGGTTCCAGCGCATGCGCCCTACGTAGCGCGGTTTCCCGGGATGGGAAAGACGCCTCACGCCTCGGTGCTGCGGCGAAATCGCTCGACATAGGCGGCGCGCGCCTGCGGCAGCGGGCGGTCGCGCAATGTGGGGGCCATATGGCTTTCGAGGAAGAAGCCGGTGGTGCGCAGCGCCTGCAGGACCTCGCCGTCGCCGCCGGGGCCCTCGCCCTTGAGGATGTCGGGCAGGGGCAGCAGCCGGTCTGCCCATTTGCCAGCCGCCTGCCGCGACACCGCGCGGCCCGTGCGCGGCGAGACGAAGCACAGCTCCTCGTTGGTGCCGCGCACCGCGCAGGCCGACAGATCAAGGCCAAAGCCCATCTCGTCGAGCAGCGCCATTTCCCAGCGCAGATAGGCCAGCGGCCAAAGATCGCGCTCGGGCAGCAGATCCAGCAGCTGCTCGGTGTGGGCATAGAGCTTGGGGTGCGCCTCGCGTTCGGGCAGCGAGAAGCTGAGCAGCGCACAGACCGCGTTGAGCCCGGCCAGCGACAGGCGGTCCGACAGCGCGTTGGCGGCGCGCGAGCGCTGCGGCTCGGCGGTGAAGGCACCCATGTGATCCTCGAGCCGAGCCTTCCACGTCAGGTCGAGCTGCGCCCCCGGTTGCAGGCTGGGCGCGATCCGGCGCGAGGCACCGCCGCGCAGCACGCCCATGTGCCGCCCGTGGTTGGGGGTGAAGACCTCGAGGATGGCAGAGCTTTCGCCGTGCCTGCGCGAGGTCAGAAGGATGCCGGTGTCGCGCCATTCCATGCGCGCACTTTCGGGCTTTGACGAGGCAGGGGCAAGGGGCCGTGCCATGGCGCCGGTCGCGCCCGGCGGCTGTCACGAAAGCCTCGGCTTTGTGCCCTAGGCTGCGCTGCGAACGTCTGGCGCCCGTCGGCGCGGCGCTTCACCGTGGTGTGACGCGGCGTGGCTTGACCTCGCTTTTCGTCCGCTGCTGCAGTAGCATGGCTGCCCCCCGGTCGCGGGGCCCTGCCGGAGACCATGATGACCCGAACCCGCCGTCTTACCGCCCTGCTGATCGCCGTGCTCGCCTTCGGCGCGCTTTGGCTGCAGGTGCATGTCGGGCTTGAACGTCGGCCTCATCGCGAGTTGTGGGAGGAACTCTGGCGACTGGGGCGCTACTTCACCATCCTGACCAACCTGATGGTTGCGGTGACCTTCGCAGCCATCGCCGGTGGCCACAGGCCAAGGCCGTGGTGGACCGCCGCCGTGACGCTGTGGATCCTCATCGTCGCGATCGTCTACCATGGGCTGCTGGCGCGGCCTCTCGACGGTATTCGCTGGTGGTCGGACATGGGGGTGCACACCTTCGTGCCAATCGCCGTCGGGCTGTGGTGGTTGGTGCTGGCACGCAAGGACGGGCTGGCACCGCGGCACGCGGTGTATTGGCTGCTATGGCCGCTGCTTTACGTCAGCTACGCCCTAATCCGCGGCGAGCTCGACGGGCGGCATCCGTATTTCTTTATCGACCCGCATGACGTCGGTTGGGCCGGTGTCGGGCTATGGTGCGTGGCACTTGGGCTGAGCTTCTGGCTCGGCGGGCTGGGGATGGTGGCGCTGGGGCGGTTTCTCAACCGTCCATCTGGTCGAGCAGATGGCGCCCCTGACGGTCCTCAAGCTCGATGACCCATAGATCGGGGTCGAACTCGCGTTGCTTCGCCACGCGCGCGTCGACCTCGTACTCCGGCCCCTCGGCCAGAACGGCCCAGCGGCGCGCGCCGCTCATCAGGTCCCATTCGCGGGTGTAGGCGACGGCCTGCCCGTCGAGCGTGGCGAGCTTGACGATCACCGCGCCCGCGGTGTCATCACCATGGGCGGTGACATAGGCGGGGATGTCCTGCTGCGACAAAAGCCGCAGGTATCCGCCGACCCAGACATGCGTGGCGAGCCGAGGCTCAGGCATTGCCGTCCTTGAAATCGAGGCCCATCTCGGAATAGCGCTCGGCGTCTTCGAGCCAGTTCTCGCGGACCTTCACCTGCAGGAAGAGGTGCACCTTGCGGCCAAGGAACTCTTCAAGCTCGGCGCGGGCGGCCTGCGAGACGGCCTTGATCGTCTCGCCGCCCTTGCCAAGCACGATGCCCTTGTGGCCGTCGCGGGTGACATAGATCATCTGGTCGATGCGCGCCGAGCCATCCTTGCGCTCTTCCCAGTTCTCGGTCTCCACCGTCAGCTGGTAGGGCAGTTCCTGATGCAGGCGCAGGGTGAGCTTCTCTCGGGTCATCTCGGCGGCGATCATGCGCATCGGCAGATCGGCGATCTGGTCCTCGGGATAGAGCCACGGGCTCTCGGGCACCTGCTCGGCCAGCCATTTGCGCAGCGTGTCGACACCGTGGCCACGCTCGGCCGAGATCATGAAGGTCTCGGCAAACGTATAGGCGTCGTTCAGCTTCTGGGTCAGCGCCAGCAGGTCCTCGGCCTTCACCCGGTCGATCTTATTGATCGCCAGCGCCACGGTGCGGCCCTGCGGCAAGTCGCGCAGCCCTTCGAGGATCGCCTTCACGCCATCAGTCATGCCGCGGTGCGCCTCGATCAGCAGCACGATCACGTCGGCATCCGACGCCCCGCCCCATGCGGCCGCGACCATGGCCCGGTCGAGGCGACGGCGCGGTTTGAACAGGCCCGGCGTGTCGACGAAGACCAACTGGCTGTCGCCTTCGATGGCCACGCCGCGAATGCGGGCGCGGGTGGTCTGCACCTTGTGGGTGACGATCGAGACCTTGGCTCCCACCATGCGGTTGGTGAGGGTCGACTTGCCCGCGTTGGGCTCGCCGATCAGGGCGACAAATCCGGCGCGTGTGGTCATTGGGGCGTTTCCGTTACTGACGATCCGTGGCCCTTACAGGCTTTTGCGGCGCGGGGCCAGAGCGGCCGCTGCGGATCAGCGTATAGCATCCCGAGACGACAATCAGCAGTGCTCCTGCAAGCGTCCAGAGGTCCGGGCGCTCGCCGAAGAGCAAATAGGCAAAGACCAGCGCCACCAGCAGCCGCGAATAGCGGAAGGGTGCGACCACGGAAACCTCGCCGGTGCGCATGGCGCGGGTGAGCGCGGTATAGGCGGCCACGCCCACGGCGCCGGTGGCCAGAAGGCGCAGCAGTTCGCTTGCTTGCGGCAGGCGCACCGGCGCGGGGTCGAAGGGCAGCAGCAGCGCGCCGGCGACGGTGACCACGGCAAAGCCCAGCACGCCCAATTGCTTGGCCGACACGGCGGGCGGCGCGGCGCGGGTGTAAAGATCGCGCATGGCAAAGCCGAACATCGCCGCCAGCGACAGCAGCGCATCGAGGCGGAAGGCCTCCGGCGTGGGGCGCACGATCAGCAGAACGCCGACGAAGCCCACTGCCATGGCGGCCCAGCGGCGCGGGCCAACCGGCTCTTTGAGCAGCAGCGCCGCCCCGGCGGTCACGACGAGTGGCGCGGCCTGCAGGATGGAGGAAGTGACCGAAAGCGGCGTGTAGGCCAGCGACAGCGCGAAGAAGAGCCGCCCCATGATCTCGAAGATCGTCCGCAGCAGCAGGCTGGGGCGCAGCATCGCCGGGTGCAGCACCGCCTCGCCCGCGCGCAGTGTCATGGCGATATAGAGACCCATGCCGGTGAGGCCGAAGATCACCGTCGCCTCGCCCGGCGGAAGGCCGGGGGCGACGGATTTGAACAGCGCATCCTCGACGGCAAAGAGCGTCATCGCGAGGACCATGAATGCTGCGCCGGCGGCGTTTCCGCTCAGCCGTGGCGCGGCGCTGTCAGCCATCTGCGGTGAGTTGCGAGAGCAGCGCCGCTGCGGCCTCCTGCTCGGCCTTGCGCTTGGAGCCAGCGGTGGCTGCGGCGCTCTGGCCCGAGGTCAGCCGGACCTCGATGGTGAAGACCGGGGCGTGATCGGGCCCGGAGCGCGACGTCTCGACATAGGCGGGCGGGGTCATGCCGCGCGCCTGGGCCCATTCCTGCAGCGAGGTCTTGGGGTCGCGCGCATCCTGCTGCACGGTCGACACGCGCTGGCCCCAGAGCCGCAGGATCATCTCGCGCGCCACTTCGAAGCCGCCGTCGAGATAGACCGCGGCGATCACCGCCTCCATCGCATCGCCGAGCAGCGCCTGCTTGCGCCGTCCGCCCGACATCATTTCCGAGCGGCCCAGTTTCAGCGCGGCGCCCAGATCGACCTCGCGCGCCACTTCGGCGCAGGCCTCCTTGCGGACAAGCGCGTTATAGCGCGGCGCAAGCTGGCCCTCGCTGGCCTTGCGGTCCTCGGCCAGTAGCGCCTCGGCCATGACAAGGCCGAGCACGCGGTCGCCGAGGAACTCGAGCCGCTGGTTGTCTTCGCGTCCGGGGCCGGACATCGACGAATGGGTGACCGCACGGCGCAGAAGCTCTGGCCGGTCGAACCGGTGCCCGAGCCGCTGCTCAAGTGCTTCTATTTCGGCAGACCGCTTCATGTGATCTTGTGGAAGAACCGGTCGGAGCGCCAGGTCCAGAAGAACAGCATGGAGCGTCCAGCGGACGAGAACATGACGCGCGTCGCCTTGCCGATGATGTTCTCGAAGGGCACGAAGCCGACGCCGCCCGCAGCATTGGGCACGCGGCTGTCGGCGGAGTTGTCGCGGTTGTCGCCCATCATGAAGAAATGCCCCTCCGGCACGGTGTAGACCGGCGTGTTGTCCGATCCCTGCATCGCGATGTTGAGGATATCATGTTGAACGCCATTGGGCAGCGTTTCGGTCCAGCGCGATTTCTCGCAGACACCGCCGGTGCCGACCGGGCCGTTCTCGCAGCGCGGGCGCAGGCCTTGCGGGCCCTGCGGCTCGGCCACTTCGGTGAACGTGCCGTTGCGCTCGATCTCGACCGGGGTGCCATTGATCTGCAGCACGCCCTGACGCACCTGAATCTGATCGCCCGGCAGGCCAATCACCCGCTTGATGAAGTCGGTGCCGTTGACCGGATGGCGGAACACCACGACATCGCCGCGCTCGGGTTCGGATCCGAACAGGCGGGTGTTGTCGCCGTCGAGAAAGCCGCAGATGTCCTTGGCGTCGATGTTGATGCCCAGCGAGTTCAGGCGGATCGACGGGCAGGAGGCGTAGGAGTAGCCGTAGGTCATCTTGTTGACGAAAAGGAAGTCGCCGATCAGCAGCGTGTCTTTCATCGAACCCGAGGGAATCCAGAACGGCTGAAAGAACAGCGTGCGGAAGACGCCCGCGATGATCAGCGCCCAGAACACCGTCTTGACGGTTTCCCAGATCCCGCCCGATTTCTCTTCTTTTGCCATGGAAACCCGCCCCTGTGCCTCGATGCGCCTTGGTTTGTTGGCTTCATGGGCGGGGGAGGGGAGAGTGTCAAGCCAGCGCTGCCGCCGGGCAATTCTCAGGGATGAGATTTGCAAAAACCGTCGTCGGGTTTTGCGCGCGCGTTACCCGGCCGTGAGGGGGCGCGCCTCGATCACCACGAAGGCCTGCGCCCAAGGGTGATCGTCGGTGAGGGTCACGTGGATGATCGCCTCGTGACCCGGCGGGGTCATCGCGTCGAGCCGGTCTTTCGCCCAGCCGGTCACCTGCATCACCGGCTGGCCGGTGGGCAGATTGGTGACCGCCATATCCTTCCACGCGATGCCCATGCGCAGCCCGGTGCCAAGCGCCTTGGAGCAGGCCTCCTTGGCGGCCCAGCGTTTGGCGTAGGTGCCTGCAACATCGCGGCGGCGTTCGGCCTTGCGCTGCTCGGTCTCGGTGAAGACACGGTTGCGGAAGCGGTCCCCGAAGCGCGCCAAGGTGCCTTCGATGCGGTCGATATTCGCAAGATCGGTGCCGATGCCGAGGATCATTTCGCTGCCTCCGAAGTCGCGGGCGGTTACGCCCGCGCCTCGTCCATCAGGCGGCGCATTTCGCCGATCGCCGGGCCGAGGCCACGGAAGATCGCCTCGCCGATCAGGAAGTGCCCGATGTTGAGCTCCATCACCTCGGGGAAGGCGGCGATGGGCTTCACCGTATCATAGGTCAGCCCGTGGCCCGCGTGCACTTCGAGCCCCAGAGAATGGGCAAAAGCGGACATGTCGCGCAGGCGCTCAAGCTCGGCGTCGCGCTCATCGAATTTGCCGTCCGCGTGCAGGTCGCAATAGGCGCCGGTGTGCAGTTCGATCACCTGCGCGCCGATGCGGTGCGCGGCCTCGATCTGCGGCTTGTCGGGGGCGATGAAGATCGACACCCGGCAGCCCGCCTCGCGCAGCGGCGCGATGAAATGCGCCAGCCGATTCTCCTCGCGGGCCACTTCCAGCCCGCCCTCGGTGGTGCGTTCCTCGCGCTTCTCGGGCACGATGCACACCGCGTGCGGCTTGTGTCGCAGGGCGATGGCCTGCATCTCGTCGGTGGCGGCCATCTCGAAGTTGAGCGGCACCGACAGCGTGCTCATCAAGCCGTCGATATCGGCGTCCGATATGTGGCGGCGGTCTTCGCGCAGGTGTGCGGTGATGCCGTCTGCCCCGGCCTCCTCGGCAAGCTTCGCGGCGCGCAGCGGGCAGGGATAGGCGCTGCCGCGGGCGTTGCGCACGGTGGCGACGTGGTCGATGTTGACGCCCAGTCTCAGGCGCCCGGCGTATTCGGTCATCGGAGGTCCTCCGGGGATGGAACGATCGGGGCAATCTGCCGCGGACCCTAGTCCGACGCGCCGCCCTCGTCAGCCGCTTTCTGCTTCTTTTTCAAGGCCGCGAGCTTTTTCTTCAACGCCCCGCGCCGGCGGTTCTGATAGGCGCGGATCACCGGCACCGACAGGTAGTAAGCCACCAGCCCGGCGATGATGCCGGGGATAATGCCGCCGATCAGATAGGGGTAGAACACCTCGTCGAAGAAGATCCGCAGGTTCGTCCAGTCGGTGGTGTCGCTGGTGAAGACGGCAAGGATGTTGTGCCACAGATCGTGCCCGGCATAGGTGAATTTCTCCAGCAGCGAGGCGTGATGCGGCGAGCGCCGGTCGATGCTCAGCAGGAAATATCCGGTTTCCAACGAGACGATGCCGATCGGCACATAGGTCAGCGGGTTGCCGAAGAAGGTGCCGAGCAACGCGGCGAGGACATTGCCGCGCACCAGAAAGGCCAGCGCGGCGGCGACGAGAAAGTGCAGCCCGTAGAGCGGCGTGAAGGTCGTGAACACACCGGCAAAGATGCCGCGGGCGATGGTTTCAGGTGTGTCGGGAAGCCGGTGCAGCCGGTGCTGGACGTAACGCGCCGCACGCCCCCAGCCGCCTCGCGGCCAGAAGAATTCGAGCACGGCCCTCCAGGCTGGCCGTTTGTCGCGCCGCTTGAAAACCAATGGCGCCCTTCCCCTTTGTTCCTATTCCGCGGCGGCAGGCACGGCCGCCAGGGAGGCATCGCGATGGCGGCTCACCGAGGCCACGTCGCTTTCGGCTTCGAGTGCGGACATCACCGAGTGGAGGTGTTCGGCATCTCTCAGTTCCAGGTCGATCTGAATTCTGAAGAAATCCGGTTTCCGGTCGATGAAGTGCAGGTCCGAGATATTGGCCCCGCGCTCGCCGATCAAGGTGCAAATACGCCCCAATACACCCGCGTCGTTGCCGACTGTTGTATCTAGGCTCACGTCGTAGGCCGCCGGGTGCGTGCCGTCGGCCCAGTGCAGATCAACCCAGCGCTCGGGCTGGTCCTCGTATTCTGCCAGAGATTCGCAGTCTATGGCGTGGACGAATACGCCCTTGCCGCGCTTGGTGATGCCGACGATGCGCTCGCCCGGCAGCGGCTGGCAGCAGCGCGCACGGGTAAAACCGGTGCCGGGTTCGAGGCCGATGACCGCCCGCTGCATCTCGACCTCGTGATCGTCGGCGGGGGTGAGATCGGGATAGACCGCGTGCACCACCTGCCGGGTGGTCAGCTCGGCGCTGCCGAGGCGGGCGAGCAGTTCGTCGGCATCCTCGATGCGTAGCGTCTGCGCGGCCTTCTCCAGCACTTTGTCGGTGGATTTCTTGCCCACATGCTCGAAAGCCGAGCGCGCAAGTTCCTGCCCAAGCTTGATAAAGCGCCCACGTCCTGCCTCGCGCAGAGCGCGGCGGATGGCACTGCGCGCCTTGCCGGTGGTGGCGATGTCCAGCCAAGTCGCCTGCGGGGTCTGGCCCTCGGCGGTGATGATCTCGACCGACTGGCCGTTCTTCAGCCGGGTCCAGAGCGGCACGCGGATGCCGTCGACCTTGGCGCCGACGCAGGCCGACCCAATGCGGGTGTGGATAGCATAGGCGTAGTCTAGCGGCGTCGCGCCGCGCGGCAGCTTCACCACGTCGCCCTTGGGCGTGAAGCAGAACACCTTGTCCGAATACATCTCGAGCTTCACCGCTTCGAGGAACTCGTCGTGATCGTCCTCGGCGTCGAACTGCTCGGTCAGCGAGGAGATCCACTTGGCGGGGTCGACGGCAAAGGGGTTCTCGGAGCGCACACCGTCGCGATACGACCAATGCGCGGCGACGCCGGTTTCGGCCACGTCGTGCATCTGGCGGGTGCGGATCTGCACCTCGACGCGCTTGCCGTCACGGCCCGAAACGGTGGTGTGGATCGAGCGGTAGCCGTTGGACTTCGGCTGGCTGACGTAGTCTTTGAACCGCCCCGGCACGGCGCGCCAGCGCTGGTGGATCACGCCGAGTGCGCGGTAGGTGTCCATCTCGCTGCGGGTGATGACGCGGAAGCCGTAGATGTCGGACAGGCGAGAGAAACCCATGCCCTTTTCCTGCATCTTGCGCCAGATCGAGTAGGGCTTCTTGGCGCGGCCAAAGACCTCGGCCTCGACGCCAGCCTCTTCGAGTTCGTGCCGCATGTCGCCGGTGATCCGGTGGATCACGTCGCCAGCTTCTTTCTGCAGGTTGATGAAGCGCCGGATGATCGAGGCGCGGCCCTCGGGATTGAGCACCCGGAACGCCAGATCCTCAAGCTCTTCGCGCATCCACTGCATGCCCATGCGGCCCGCCAGCGGCGCGTAGATGTCCATGGTCTCGCGCGCCTTCTGCACCTGTTTTTCCGGGCGCATCGCCTTGATCGTTCGCATGTTGTGCAAACGGTCGGCGAGCTTCACCAGAATCACCCGCAGGTCGCGGGACATGGCCATGAAGAGCTTGCGGAAGTTTTCGGCCTGCTTGGTCTCAGACGAGGAGAGCTGCAGGTTGGTCAGCTTGGTGACCCCATCGACCAGATCCGCCACTTCGGGGCCGAAGCGGTCAGCCACATCCTGATAGGAGGCGCGGGTGTCCTCGATCGTGTCGTGCAGCAGGGCGGTGATGATGGTCGCGTCGTCCAGTTGCTGCTCTGTGAGAATGGCGGCAACGGCGACGGGATGGGTGAAGTACAACTCGCCGGAATGGCGATACTGCCCTTCGTGCATCCGCAGGCCATAATCATAGGCCTCGCGGATCAGCTTTTCATTGGTCTTGGGATTGTAGTTGCGGACCAGTGCAACAAGGTCTTCCGCCGCGATCATGGGCGCCTATCCTCACGCTGGCCCGCTACACACGAGCCTTTCAGCTCTCTCCCTGCGCTTCCATCAGCGCGCGCAGGAGTTTCTCTTCCGACATGTCGTCGTCGGCCGGCTTGTCCTGCTCGGCGCCCATGAGCAGCGCCATGCTGTCGTCTTCGGGCTCGTCGACCTCGATCTGACTCTGGTGCGACTCGATCAGACGCTCGCGCAGTTCGTCAGCCGATTGGGTTTCCTCGGCGATTTCGCGCAGGGCGACCACCGGGTTCTTGTCGTTGTCGCGGTCGACGGTGATCGGCGCACCCGACGCCACTTCACGGGCGCGATGGGAGGCGAGCATCACCAGCTCGAACCGGTTGGGAACCTTGTCGACGCAGTCTTCTACCGTCACGCGTGCCATGAGCGTTTCACCTTGGGTTGACCGTAAGAAACAAGACTCCTACCGCGATGGCGCAGGATTGACAAGCGCAAACGGGGTGTCTTTTCGGCGCAAATCTATCACAACGGAACGACATCGGCGCGCTGGTCCTGCGGCAGTGCGGCACAAATTTCCGATGCGGTTTTATTCAAAAGCGGGTGACGCCAATTAGCGGCAATATCGCAAAGCGGCACCAGGACGAATGCGCGGTCCTGCAGGCGCGGATGCGGAAGAATCAGTTTACTAGGCGTCAATCCTTGTTGCTCTTGTGCAGGGATGTTTCGCCAATGCTCTTGGGTGGTTGTGTCGGGAGTCACAATTTCGCCAACCGCGATCAAATCAAGGTCCAGCGTGCGGCTGCCCCAGCGGCGGTCCCTTTCGCGACCGAACTGCGCCTCGACGCGGTGCAGCGCGGCCAGCACCTGCGCCGGATCACCCAGCCCCGAGATGCGGGCGCAAGCGTTCACGTAATCCGGGCCAAAACCGGCGGGAAAACATGGCGTTGCGTAAAAGCGGCTGACGTCCTCCACGGCGTAGCCCTGCCGCGCGAGAGCGGCGAGGGCAGCCTGCAAGGTCTGCAATGGTGTGCCCGCTTCGGAGGGGAGGTTGGCCCCCAGTGCAATCAGGATTTCCTGCTCAGACCCCATTATCGCTATCCTTCTGCATATATTGCTCTGCTTGAAAAGCTGACCGAAAGGCTTACTCTCAAATATGGGCGCTTCCCACACTCATTATTTCCCACTCACGGATCACGGCGCCCGATTGCTCGAAAGGACATTTGATGTTTTACAAGGACGAACGGTTGGCGCTGTTCATTGACGGGTCCAACCTGTACGCAGCCGCCAAAGCCCTCGGCTTCGACATCGACTACAAGCTGCTTCGACAGGAATTCGTGCGCCGCGGCAAGATGGTGCGCGCGTTCTACTACACCGCTCTTCTCGAAAACGATGAATACTCGCCGATCCGCCCGCTGGTGGACTGGCTGCACTACAACGGCTTCACCATGGTGACCAAGCCCGCGAAGGAATACACCGACGCGCAGGGCCGCCGTAAGGTGAAGGGCAACATGGACATCGAACTGACCGTCGATGCCATGGAACTGGCGCCGCGCGTCGATCACATCGTGCTGTTCTCTGGGGATGGGGACTTCCGGCCGCTGATCGAAAGCCTGCAGCGTCAGGGTGTGCGTGTGTCGGTCGTCTCGACGATCCGCAGCCAGCCGCCGATGATCGCGGATGAACTGCGCCGTCAGGCCGACAACTTCATCGAGCTTGACGAGCTGCGTGAAGTGATCGGACGCCCTCCGCGGGAGCAGCAGGCTGAGCGCAACTTCGAGGTCGCCAACGGGCATTGACCCCGAAAGGTGACGATCGAGCAGCGTATATCGTGGGGATGAGGTTCGCTGTTCATGTTGACTGAGGCTGCCGGTCTTGGCGGTCTCTTTCTCGCGGCGTTTGGCGCCGCGACGATCCTGCCGTTTCAGTCCGAGCTGATCTTCGCCGGGCTGCAACTGCGGAGCGATATTCCGGTCTGGGCGTTGGTGCTGGTCGCGAGCATCGGCAACACGCTCGGCTCGGTAGTCAACTATGCGCTAGGTGCCGGGATCGAGCATTACCGGCACAAGCGCTGGTTTCCCGTGTCCGAACCGCAGCTTGAGCGCGCGCAGCGTTGGTACGCCAAATGGGGTGTCTGGTCGCTGCTGCTGAGTTGGGCGCCGCTTGGCGATGGCTTCACAGTTGTCGCCGGCATCATGCGCACGCCGCTTTGGATTTTCGTTGGACTGGTCGCGACCGCCAAAACGGGGCGCTACATCATTCTCGCTTGGCTCACGACTGCGACGCTTGGCTGAGCCCCCTCTGGACCCGCAGGGTCAGAGCCACTAGGTCTGGACTATAAGAAGCGTCGCTGCGCGGCGCCTCAACCGAACTCGTGAGCTTATCCGTGACCGAAGCAATGACCAAATCGCCCCTCACTCTTTATCTCGCCGCCCCGCGCGGGTTCTGCGCGGGCGTCGACCGGGCGATCAAGATCGTCGAAATGGCGCTCGAGAAATGGGGCGCGCCGGTCTACGTGCGCCATGAGATCGTGCACAACAAGTTCGTCGTCGACGGGCTGCGCGACAAGGGTGCTGTGTTTGTCGAAGAGCTAGAGGAATGCCCGCTCGACCGGCCGGTGATTTTCTCGGCCCATGGCGTGCCCAAGGCGGTGCCCGCCGAGGCAGCGCGGCGCGAGATGGTCTATGTGGATGCCACCTGTCCGCTGGTGTCGAAGGTGCATATCGAAGCCGCCCGGCACCATGAGAACGGGCTGCAGATGATCATGATCGGTCACGAGGGCCACCCGGAAACCATCGGCACCATGGGCCAGTTGCCCGAAGGCGAGGTGCTGCTGGTCGAGACCGTGGCGGATGTGGCGCATGTCGAGGTGCGCGACCCCGAAAAGCTTGCCTTTGTCACGCAGACCACGCTGTCGGTGGATGACACCGTCGATATCGTCGCCGCCTTGAAAGAGCGCTTCCCGGCCATTGTCGGACCGCACAAGGAAGACATCTGCTATGCCACCACCAACCGTCAGGACGCGGTGAAGGCGATCGCCGGCGATTGCGATGCGCTGCTGGTGGTCGGGGCGCCGAACTCGTCGAACTCCAAGCGGCTGGTCGAAGTGGCACGCAAGGCGGGCTGCAGCTACGCGCAGCTTGTGCAGCGCGCCGAAGACATCGACTGGCGGGCGCTCGAGGGCATTCGTTCGGTCGGGGTCACCGCCGGGGCCTCGGCGCCCGAGGTGCTGATCGACGAGGTCGTCTCGGCCTTTGCGGCGCGCTATGAGACGACCGTCGAGCAGGTCGAAACAGCGCAGGAAGACATCGAGTTCAAGGTGCCGCGCGTGCTGCGCATGCCAGCCTGACACCCGCAAGCGCGACGCGGTCTCGCGTCGCGGCGGAATTGCTGCCAATGTGCGGCCTATGGCCCGCCCGTTTGATCCTGAAGATATCCTGCGCCTGCCACTGATGGCCAATCTCGCCACGGTGGACGGCGATGGTGCACCGCGCAACGCCCCGGTCTGGTTCGATTGGGACGGTGGGCGGCTCTCGATGCTGGGCCACCGCGACGGCAGCTCGGTGCGCCGCGTCTTGGCAGAGCCGCGGGTGGCGGTCGAAATCGTCGACTATGACAATCCGGTCGGCATTCTGCGCCATCTTGGCCTGCGCGGCCGCGCCGAGGTTGTGCCGATGGACGCCGTCATCTTTCGTCGTTTGCTGCGCCGCTATCTGGGCCCCGACAGCACGTGGAACCGATGGTTTGTTGACACCGTCGCGCGCATTGACGATCCCGACGGCCGCTTGATCCGGCTCGCGCCGGAGACGATATTCACCAACGACGTCAGCTATTTTCGGAGCGGTCCGGCGCTGGCGTCGCAGCGACAGGAGAGCCCGTGATGAAGCCAAGCGATCCGGCGGTGCGCCCGCGGCGGGAGGATGCCCAATGCTGAAGCAAGTGCCCCGCGCCCCGCTGTTTCTGGCGCTTGCCGGCGTGCTGCCGTTCCTTTGGTCGGTGGCCACGCATTTCAACGAGGCGCTGTATCAATGGTCGACAGCGAACCTCGGAAGCCGTTTCGTCGCGCCATATCTGCAGCTTTCCTACGGCACCGTGATCCTTGCCTTCATGTCCGGTGTGCTGTGGGGGTTTGCCACCAAGGCAGGCGGCAGTAAGGCGGCGGTGGCCTACGCGCTGTCGGTGCTTCCGGCGCTTTGGGCCTTCTTCATGGTTGGCGGCGGGCCGGTCGCGGCGGGGATGAACCTGATCTTTGGGTTTCTGGGGCTTCTGCTGCTTGACGCGTTCTTCCAGATCTGGGGGCTGGCGCCGCGCTGGTGGCTGGCGCTGCGCGTGCCGCTCACCGCGGCTGTGGTGGCCTGCCTTTCGGTCGGAGTGTTCCTGTGACCGACGCGGAAACGCTTCGGGTCTATGCGCAGAAAGCGCGGGACTACGAGGCCATGGCGCACCCGGGCGCTTCGCCCACGCTCACCGCTTTCATTGCAGCGCTGCCAAAGGGCGCCTGCGTGCTCGATCTTGGCTGCGGGCCGGGGCTGGACGCAGCGCATATGGCGCAGGCGGGACTGCGGGTGGACGCGATGGATGCGGCGCCCGAAATGGTGGCTCTGGCCGCAGCGCGCACCGGTGTGTCCGCGCGGCAGGGCAGCTTCGACGATCTCGAGGCGCTGGCGCGCTACGGCGGTATCTGGGCCAGCTTCAGCCTGTTGCACGCGCCGCGCGCCGCGATGCCGCGCCATCTGGCGGCCATCGCCCGTGCGATGAAGCCCGGCGGCGTTCTGGGGCTGACGCTGAAGGAAGGCGAGGGCGCGGCGCGCGATCGGCTCGGGCGCTTTTACACCTACTACACCGAGCCAGAGTTGCGCCGCCTTCTGGCGGATGTCGGCCTGCGCGTTGGCACCGTGACGCGGGGCGAAGGCAGCGGGCTTGACGGCACCTCGTCGCCATGGCTTAGCGTGCTCGCCCATGGCTGACCTATTTGCATATACCGACGGAGCCTGCTCCGGAAACCCCGGCCCGGGCGGCTGGGGCGTTCTCATGCGCGCGATGGAGGGCGACTCCATCAAGAAAGAGCGCGAACTCAAGGGGGGTGAGGCCGAGACCACCAACAACCGGATGGAGCTTATGGCGGCGATCAGCGCGCTCGAGGCGTTGTCGCGCCCGTCGCAGATCACCATCGTGACCGATAGCGCCTACGTGAAGAACGGCGTCACCGGCTGGATCCACGGCTGGAAGCGCAACGGCTGGAAGACCGCGGCCAAGAAGCCGGTGAAGAACGTCGAGCTTTGGCAGCGTCTCGACGAGGCGCAGAAGCGCCATGAGGTGACTTGGGAATGGGTCAAGGGCCACGCCGGCCATCCCGAGAACGAGCGCGCCGACGAACTGGCGCGGGCGGGCATGGCCCCGTTCAAGGGATAAGGACATGAGCCCGCTCGTCCTGCTCGACTACGCGTCGGTGCTCATCTTTGCGCTGACCGGCGCGCTGGTGGCGAGCCGCAAGCAGCTGGACGTGGTGGGCTTTGCCTTTCTCGCCTGCCTGACCGCCGTGGGCGGGGGCACCACCCGCGACCTTCTGCTTGATCGTCATCCGGTGTTCTGGGTGGCCGAGCCAACCTACCTTGCCATCGCCTGCGCCGCTGCGCTGCTGGTCTTCTTCACCGCGCACCGGCTCGAGAGCCGCGCCAAGGCGATCCTCTGGCTCGACGCGGCGGCGCTGTCGGTGGCGGTGGCGGCGGGCAGCAGCATCGCGCAGGCCGTGGGCGCCGCGTGGGGTGTGGTGCTGGTGATGGGGGTGATGACCGGCTGCCTCGGCGGGTTGATGCGTGACGTGGTGGCCAACGAGATGCCGCTGCTGCTGAAACAGGGCGAGCCCTACGCCACCTGCGCGCTCTGCGGCGCCGTGGCGCTGCTTGGCGCAACAGCGCTGGGGCTGCCGCCGTTCTCTGCCGCGCTGATCTGCGCCGGGGTCACCTTTGTGTTGCGGGCCTCTGCGATTGCCTTCGGCTGGGGCATTCCGGTCTACAAGTCGCGCCCGCCGCGGCAGTGAGACGGCGCCAAACAAGAGCGAGGGGCGCTGCCCCTCGCGCTCCCCGGCGTATTTTCAAAGAGAAGAAGGGGCGGCGGCTGGCGTGCCGCCGCTGAGCCGGGTCACTGCAGGTCCGCGAAGGCTTTTTGCAGGCGTGTTCCAGCCTCTTCGATGGTGGCGCGCGGCGCGGCGAGGTTGATGCGCATGCAGGTCTCGCCCCCCATGCCGAACGACGGGCCGGGGCTGACGGCGATCTTGGCGATGTCGCGGACGCGGGCGTTGACCTCGTCGAAGTCCATCCCGGTGCCCGAGAAATCGACCCATGCCAGATAGGTGGATTGCAGCGGCATCGAGCGCATGCCGGGGATGGCATTGACCATCTCGTCGAACACCGCGCGATTGCCATCGAGATGCGCGATCTGCGCGTCGACCCATTCCGCACCCTCGGGCGAATAGGCGGCGGCGGTCATGATCAGGCCGAGCGCATTGGGCTTGCTGTCGAGGGCGGTCAGCCGGTCTTCCATCTGCTTGCGCAGGCCCGCGTCGCTGATCGTCAGCGCGCCGACGCGCTGGCCAGCGATGTTGAAGGTCTTGGAGGCGGCGGTGAGGGTGATCAGCCGCTCTTCGCATTCCGGGGCCGCCACGGCCATCGGCACGAAGGTCTCGCCGGGGTAGACGAGATCGTGGTGCACCTCGTCCGACAGCAGCATCAGATCGTTGCGCTTGGCGAACTCGGCGACGGCGCGCAGCTCATCGGCGGTCCAGATGCGGCCCGAAGGGTTCTGTGGCGAGCACCAGATCAGCATCGTCTCTTTGCCGGTCAGCCGCGATTGCGCGTCCTCAAGATCGAGCTCGTAGCGGTCGCCGTCGCGTTTCAGCGGGCATTCGGTGACCACCCGGTTCGCGCGACGCACCTTGGCGGCGAACTCATGGTAGACCGGCGAGAAGATCGCCACGTGATCGCCGGGCGCGGTGTAGACGTCAAGGCACATGGCCACGCCATTGCCCAGCCCGTGCACCGGCACGATCCAGTCCTGCTCGATCTGCCAGTTGTGGCGGGTCTGCATCCACCATTGCACCGCGCTGGTGTAGAGGCCCATCGCCGAGAAATAGCCGAAGACGCCGAGATCGACCTGCGCCTGCAGCGCGTCGCGCACGCAGGGCGCGGTGGGATAGTCGGAATCGGCGGTCCACATTGCCAGACCCTCGTCCTGCGGCACGCCGAAGAGCTTTTCCATCAGGTCCCATTTGGCGGAGCCGGTGCCCCGGCGGTCGATCGGTTGGTTGAACAGGTCTTTCATCGGCGGCGTCACTTTCCTACGGCATCTCGAACAGCACTCGCGCCCGACGCTAGCGATCGCGCGCGTGAGTGCAACCACTGCGCTGCGCGCATCTTGCGCGATCACGTTCATTTGCCTAAGTGACACCCATGAAACGCCCCATCCTCATCCACCCCGATCCGCGGCTGAAAAAGCTCTGCGCGCCGGTGCCCGACTTGTCGGACGAACTGCGCGTGCTGGCCGACGACATGCTCGAAACCATGTATGAAGCGCCGGGCATCGGGCTGGCCGCGCCGCAGATCGGCGTGCTGGAACGGCTGATCGTACTGGATTGCGCCCGTTCCGACGATGGCGAGACGCCGCGTCCGCTGGTGATGTTCAATCCCCGGGTGATCGCTGGCTCGGACGAGCGCAACGTCTACGAGGAAGGCTGCCTGTCGATCCCCGACCAATACGCCGAGGTCGAGCGGCCCAAGCTGGTGCAGGTCGAATGGCTCGACCGCGACGGCAAGCTGCAGACCGAGGAGTTCGACGGGCTCTGGGCGACCTGCGTGCAGCATGAGATCGACCATCTCGATGGCAAGCTCTTCATCGACTATCTCAAGCCGCTGAAGCGCCAGATGATCACCCGCAAGATGCAGAAGCTGAAACGCGAAAGGGCGCGGGTTTGAGCCTGCTGCCGATCCTGCGCTGGCCCGATCCGCGCCTGTCTCAAGCATGCGCCGAGGTGGCCTCGATCGACGAGGTGACGCAGCTGGTCACCGATCTGCTGGAGACCATGTATGACGCACCGGGCCGCGGGCTCGCCGCGCCTCAGGTGGGCGCCATGCAGCGGCTGTTTGTCATGGATGCAGGCTGGAAAGACGGCGAGATGTCGCCGCGGGTCTGCATCAACCCACGCGTCACTTGGGCGTCGGATGAGACGGTCACGGGCGGCGAAGGCTGCCTGTCGATCCCCGGCGTCACCGCGCAGGTGACGCGCGCGGCGCGCATTCGTCTGGCCTATACAGACCTGACCGGCGCGGCGCAGCAGGTCGAACTGACCGGGGCCGAGGCGATTATCGCGCAGCACGAACACGATCACCTTGATGGGCTGGTGCACTTCGACCGGCTGGACGCGGATGCGCGCGCGGCGCTGATCGCAGACTACGACGCGCTGGCCTGACGCGCCGCGAAGGAGTTCTTGGTATGACCGCACGCAAATGCATCCCGTGGCCCGACAAGCGGCTGCGTACGCCGGCAGAGCCGGTCGCAGGGATCACCGACGAGATCCGCGGCATCTGGGACGATATGATCGACACGATGGAGGCGATGCCCGGCGTCGGGCTCGCAGCGCCGCAGATCGGAGTGATGCTGCGGCTGGCGGTGGTCGATGCCTCGGAAGAGCGCGGCAAGGCGATCCGCATGGCCAACCCCGAGATCCTGCATGCCTCGGTCAAGATGCACGCGCATGACGAGGCCAGCCCCAACCTGCCCGGCGTCTGGGCCAAGATCGAACGTCCACGCGGCGTCACCGTGCGCTTCATGGACGAGACCGGAGAAACCCGCGAGCAGGATTTCGTTGGGCTCTGGGCGACCTCGGTGCAGCATCAGGTCGATCACCTGAACGGCAAGATGTACTTCGACCACTTGGGCAAGGTGAAGCGCGACATGCTGATCCGCCGCTCGAAGAAGCGCGGCTGAGCCCCGCCTTTTCCCGAGGCTGCGCTGGCGGCGCGGGCGTGTTTTGCGTATTTGTCGAAGAGAAGAAGGGTGGACGCAGTTCGCGCGCCTCGCCTTCGGATATGCTTGGACTGACGAAAGGGAGCGGGCGGATGCGCGTGGTCTTCATGGGAACGCCGGAGTTTTCGGTGCCGGTGCTGGAGGCGCTGGCAAGCGCCGGGCACGAGATCGCCGCGGTCTACTGCCAGCCGCCGCGGCCCGCCGGGCGCGGCAAGAAGGAGCGGCCTTCGCCGGTGCAGGCGCGGGCCGAGGAAATGGGCCTGCAGGTGCGCCATCCGGTGAGTCTGAAAGGCGCCGAGGCGCAGGCCGAGTTCGCCGCGCTGAAGGCCGATGTGGCCGTTGTGGTCGCTTACGGGCTGATCTTGCCGCAGGCGGTGCTGGATGCGCCGGCCTATGGTTGCCTGAATATTCATGCCTCGCTGTTGCCGCGCTGGCGTGGCGCGGCGCCGATCCATCGGGCGATCCTGTCGGGCGATGCCGAGACCGGCGTGTGCATCATGCAGATGGAGGCGGGGCTCGACACCGGGCCGGTGCTGCTGCGCGAGGCGCTGGAGATCGGCACGGAAGAGACCACCGGCGCGCTGCATGACCGTCTGGCGACGCTGGGCTCGCGCCTGATCGTCACCGCGCTGGAGCGGCTGGATGATCTGCACCCCGCGCCGCAGCCCGAGGCGGGGGTGACCTACGCGCAGAAGATCGACAAGGCCGAGGCGGTGCTCGACTGGTCGCGCTCCGCCGAAGAGGTGTCGCGACACATCCGCGGGCTGGCGCCGTTTCCAGGGACGTGGACCATGGCGGGGGATCAGCGGATCAAGCTGCTGGGTGCGCGCGTGGTGCCGGGCGAAGGCGCGCCGGGCGAGGCGCTGGACGACGGTTTTGTCATCGCCTGCGGCAGCGGCGCGGTGCAGGTGACGCGGGCACAGCGCGCGGGCAAAGGGGCGCAGGACGTCGAGACCTTCTTGCGCGGGCTGAAGATTCCCGCCGGCACGGTCCTGGGGTCGGGTCATGACGCCGGGGCGCGGACCGGGCACCCCTCGGAGCAAGGCGCGGGCTGAGCCGCGCAAAGGGAGGCTGGCATGGGCATTCTGTGGCTTCTGATCCTCGGTGCGGCGGCGGGCTTTTTCGCCACGCGCGTGATGCAGGTGCGCACCGGCGTGGTTCAGACGGTGCTGATCGGCATGGGGGGCGCGCTGATCGGCGGGCTGGTGCTGCGCGGCCTGATCGCGGTCACCGGGGCGCTGGCAGGGCTGGTGGGCGCGGTGCTGGGCGCCATGCTGCTGATCTGGATCTTGCAGAAATTCGGGCCGCGCTGACGCCGCCTTTGGCTTGGGTTGTGCGCTCATGCGAAGGGGCTGCGCGCCCCTGCCTGTTTGCCTGATCGCCCCGAGCCGCTAGCTCATGGCCCATAGCAACGCAGGAGTGCGAGAGATGGGCCTTTTGGTCGACGGCGTATGGCAGGACAAGTGGTATGACACCGACAAGACCGGCGGCAAGTTCGTGCGGTCGACAGCCAAGTTTCGCAACTGGGTGACGGCGGACGGCGCGGCCGGGCCTTCGGGCGAGGCCGGGTTCAAGGCCGAGCCGGGGCGGTATCATCTCTATGTCAGCTACGCGTGTCCCTGGGCGCATCGCGCGCTGATCTTCCGCAAGCTCAAGGGGCTCGAAGATCTGATCCCGTATAGCGTGGTGCATCCCGAAATGCTGTCCGAGGGCTGGGAGTTCCGCACCGATTTCGACGGTGCGACCGGCGATACGCTATACGATCTGCCCTACCTGCGTGACGTCTATCTCAAGGCGAACCCGAAGGTTTCGGGCCGGGTCACGGTGCCGGTGCTGTGGGACAAGCAACAAAAGACCATCGTGTCGAATGAGAGCGCCGAGGTCATCCGTATGTTCAACAGCGCCTTCGACGGGCTGACCGGCAACACCGACGATTACTGGCCCGAGGCGCTGCGCGAGGCGATCGATCCGGTGAACGAGCGCATCTACGACACGGTGAACAACGGGGTCTACAAGGCCGGTTTCGCCACCTCGCAAGAGGCCTACGAAGAGGCCGTTGAGCCGCTTTTTGACACGCTGGACTGGCTCGAAGAGCGCCTGTCGCGGCAGCGCTACCTGATGGGAGAGAGGATCACCGAAGCCGACTGGCGCCTGTTCACCACGCTGATCCGCTTCGACATGGTCTATCACGGCCATTTCAAATGCAACCGCGCGCGGATCGTCGATTACCCGGCGCTCTGGGCCTACGTGCGCGAGCTTTACCAATGGCCGGGCGTGGCGGAGACCGTGCGTCTCGACCATATCTCGCACCACTATCACTACAGCCACGACACCATCAATCCGCACCGCATCGTGCCGGTCGGGCCGAAGCTTGACCTCGACGCGCCGCATGGGCGCGAGGCACTGGCCGCGGCCTGACGCCCTCAGAGGGGGTGGTGCCCGCCGTAATGCTCGATCATCGCCACCAGATCAGCAGGGGCGGTGGCGCTCGGCAGGTAGGCGCAGGCGTTTCCGCAGTGGCGGAAAATGGACCCGTCCGAGAACACCGCCGCGTCGGTGACGAAGACCACCCGGCACTTTGGCTGTCTGTAGGAGGCAAAATCGGCGACGGCGAGGGCGCTGCCCTCGGCGAGCATGAGGTCGATAACGATGATATCGACCTGTTCTCGCTGCATTACATGCGTCGCCGCATACTGCCCGGAGGCGACGCGCACCAAGGCGCCGCGGCGCTCGAGGTGGCGTGTCCAAAGCTGCACGAGCGCCTGATTGTGTTGGACTATGAGCACCTTCATCGCGTTCTCCTGATAGGCACTCCCCTGAAACATTTTCACTGCCGCCGCCGCTTCGCGGGCGACATAAGTTTTAATTGATCTTTACCCTTCCTCTCCTTTTTTAGGGGGGCTTCCTAAACAAATGATTAATTTCCGAAGCAACGCATGCGGGCTGCGGGCCGAAAGCGTTCACGCCTGCGTGTTCACGCAGTGCTGCGCGCGATGTGATCGCCGGTCAGGGCGGCGCGGTTGCCTGCCCTGCCGGGACTGCTAGGGTGACGCAAACTTTTGCCCAAGAGGTCCCAATGCGTATCTGGCCCCTTCTGACCGCCCTATTGCTGCCCGCCGCCGTGCAGGCCCAGCCCGTGCCCTGTGGCGGCGACTTCCGCGCCTTTCTGGACGGTGTGACCGAGCAGGCGGTGGCGCAGGGGGCCGATCCCGCTGCGGCTGAGCGCTTTTACGGCGGGCTGCGGCAGGATCCCAAGGTGCTGAAGGCCGATCGCGCGCAGGGCATCTTTCAGGCACCCTTCATCGAGTTTTCACGCAAGCTGATCTCGCAGGACCGGCTCGACAAGGGCCGCCGCAAGGCCGAGGAATGGGATGCGGTCTTTGATCGGATCGAGCGCGACTACGGCATCTCGCGCGGCGTTCTGCTGGCGTTCTGGGCTTTCGAGACCGATTACGGCGGCTATCAGGGCAATTTCAACACCGCCAACGCGCTGGCCACGCTGGCGCATGATTGCCGCCGGCCCGAACTGTTCCGCCCGCAGTTGATCGCCGCCGAAGAGCTTTACGAGCATGGCGATTTCGACCCCGCCACCACCACCGGGGCTTGGGCGGGCGAGATCGGCATGGTGCAGATGCTGCCCAAGGATATCATCGAGAATGGCGTGGACGGTGATGGCGATGGCCATGTGTCGCTGAAGTCTTCGGTGCCCGACGCGCTGATGTCTGGGGCTAAGATGCTGTCGGGCCTTGGATGGCGCCCGAACGAGCCGTGGATGCAGGAGGTCACGCTGCCCGCCGGGTTCGACTGGTCGCTGACCGGGCTGGAAACCACGATGAGCGTGGCGGAATGGGAACGTCTCGGCGTCTCGGGGCGCAATGGCGCGCTCGACGATGGACGGCTGCAGGCCTCGGTCCTGCTGCCGCAGGGGCGGGGTGGTCCTGCGTTCATCGCCTATCCCAACTTCCGCGTTTATTTCGAATGGAACCAAAGCTTTACCTATGTGCTGACTGC
Organism: Salipiger sp. ABF4_146; assembly: GCF_056161345.1. Classification (NCBI taxonomy): domain Bacteria; kingdom Pseudomonadati; phylum Pseudomonadota; class Alphaproteobacteria; order Rhodobacterales; family Roseobacteraceae; genus Salipiger; species Salipiger sp. ABF4_146. The sequence goes on from NZ_JBSWYX010000010.1 coordinate 146,922, forward strand.
GGCCTATTTCGCCACCCGGCTCGAAGGCGCGCCGGTCTATGACGCGGGCACGCCGACGCCGGGGCTCTCGGGGCAGCAGATGCAGGAATTGCAGCGCAAGTTGCAGGCGCGCGGGCACGATGTTGGCGAGGCAGACGGCATCCTTGGCGCGGGCACGCGCGGCGCGGTGCGTCGCATGCAGGCCGAACTGGGGCTGCCGGTGGACGGATGGCCAACAAAGACGCTGCTCGACGCGCTGTGACAGGGTCGGCGGCGGGCATTCGCGCAGGCTGAGCGGGCTTCAGCCGGGGGGCGCATTGCCGCGGAACCGGCGTGTGCCGCGTCGGGTTTTCCGGGCATGAAACACTTTGCGACACACCCAGCTTCTTTGGCTGCGCTTTGTGCACTCCTCCTCTCGGCCTGTTTGCCAAAGGATGGGCCGGGCGCGGCGCTGCAGGACACCGATAGCGCAGAGGCCTCTGGCATCCCTCAGGATATGCGTGGGCGCTGGGGCCTCGTGCCTGCCGATTGCACTGCCCCGCAGAGCGATGCCAAAGGGCTGATGACCGTGGAAAGGGACGGGCTTGTCTTTTACGAATCCCGCGCAACGCTCACGGCGGTGGCCGAGCGCGCCCCCGCGCGCCTAGAGGCCGCCTTCGATGTCACCGGCGAGGGGCTGAGCTGGCGCCGCGAGATGGTACTGGTGCTGCGCGGCGACACGTTGGTGCGGCAAGAGAGTGGGGAAGGGGCTGCCCACGAACCGCTCACCTACACCCGCTGCGGCTGATCCTTCTGGGGCTTATCCTCGGACGACCGGGCCGGCGGTAACGCCGGCCCGACATCTACCACACAGATCAGGCGAGCGCGGCCTCGGCAGCCGCCGAAAGGCGCAGCAGGCGGTCTTCGCCCATCGGCGTGCCCATCAGCGAGAGGCCGCAACTGGGTGTGTCGGTGGGTAGCGTGGTGACCGCAAGCCCCATGACGTTGCCGACGCGCGTGTTGCGCAGGGTCAGAAGGTTCTCGGTGACGTAATAGTCATCATCGGTCATCAGCCGGGCGGCCTTGGGCGGCAGGTTCGGTGCGGTCGGGCAGAGCACTGCGTCGAACCCGGCGGTGGCCTCGGCCCAAGCGGCGCGGGCCTTCATCATACGGTCCCATGCGGTGATGTATTCGGCAGCGGTAAACGCTTTGCCCCCTTCGAAGCGGGCGCGAATGGGGGGGAACATCAGATCGCCGCGGGCGGTGATCTCGGCGCCCCAAGTGGCCCATGCCTCGGCAGTGTAAAGCACCGCCGCGTCGCCCATCGGCACCGCCACCTCGGGCACGTCGATCGGCACGATCTCGGCCCCGGCAGCGGCGAGTTTGTCCAGCGCTGCGGCATAGGCAGCTGCGGGCTCGGGGCGCAGATCGTCCATGACGATGGTTTGCAGCGTGGCAAGACGCACGCCCTTGAGCGAAGCGCCCGAGAGGTCGGGCGCCGCGCGCCCTTCCAGCGCGGCCAGCATCAGCGCGGCGTCCTCGACCGTCCGGCACAGCGGGCCGACCGTGTCGAAGCGCGCGGCCAGCGGCACCGCACCCTCCAGCGAAAGCCGCTCCGAGGTGGTCTTGAGGCCCACGAGGTCGTTCCACGCCGAGGGGATGCGCACCGAACCGCCAGTGTCAGAGCCCACCGCCGCGGCGGCCAACCCGAAGGCGACCGAGGCGGCAGCGCCCGAGGACGAGCCGCCGGCCACCGCTTCGGGATCGTTCACCGAAGGCGGCGTTGCGGTGACCGGGTTAAGCCCGAGGCCGGAGAAGGCCAGTTCGGACAGATGAGTCTTGCCAAGGCAGACGAGCCCCATGGCGGTGGCGGTCTGCAGCACCTGGGCGTCGGTGTCGGGCACGCGATCCTTGAGCAGTGCCGAGCCTGCCTCGGTGGCCACGCCAGCGGTGTCAAAGAGGTCCTTCCAGCTGATCGGCACGCCATCCAGCGGCGAAAGGCGGCGGCCCGCCTTGGCGCGGGCGCTTGCGGCCTCGGCTTCGGCCAGCGCGCGTTCAGGGGTGAGACGGGCGTAGATGCGGTCTTTCAACGGGTGCGCCGCGATCTTGTCGAGAAAGGCCTGCGTCAGATCAACCGGGTCCACCTCGCCTGCGCCGATCGCCCGCCCCAGATCCGCCGCGCTTTTGCCTGTCCAGTCCGTCATGCCGCCATCCTATTTTTTGCGTTCGGCGCGACGGTAACGGCACGGCGCCGCATGGACAATCCCGGCCGCAGGACCATAGTACGCCCCATGACACAGGACAGCGATCTGCTCATCATCGGCGGCGGGCTCAACGGCCCCGCCCTCGCGCTGGCGGCGGCCAAGGCCGGGCTCAGCTCTACCGTCATCGACGCTCTGCCCGGCGAGACACGCGCCGATCCGGCGTTCGATGGCCGCGCCTACGCGCTGGCGCTCGCCTCGGTGCGTCTGCTGGCCAACCTCGGCCTATGGGACGAACTGGCGCCGCAGGCCCAGCCGATGAGCGCGATCCGCGTGACCGACGGGCGCGTCGGCGAGGCGGAAGTGTTTCTCGGCCTCGACTTCGCCTCGGCAGAGATCGAGGAAGGTCCGATGGGTCATATGGTCGAGGATCGCTTCCTGCGCCGGGCGCTGCTGCAGGCCATGGCCGACTCGCCACTGGTGACGCACCACGCGGGCACCACGGTGATCGGGCAGGATCTGGATGCCTCGGGCGTGACCGTTGACTTGGCCGATGGCGACAGCCTGCGCGGCCGTTTGTTGATCGGCGCCGACGGGCGCAACAGCGGCACCGCCACACGCGCCGGGATTCGCCGCACCGGCTGGACCTACGGTCAGACGGCGCTGGTCTGCGCCATCGCGCACGCGCAGCCGCACGAGGGTGTGGCGCATCAGTTCTTCATGCCCAGCGGGCCGCTGGCGATTCTGCCGCTGACCGGCAATCGCAGTTCGATCGTCTGGAGCGAGAGCGCGGCACAGGCCCGCGCGATCAACGCGTTGCCGGATGACGAATACCTGCAGGTGCTGCGTCCGCGCTTCGGCGATTTCCTTGGCGAGATTTCCCTCGCCGGTCCGCGCTACACCTATCCGCTGGGGCTGACCCTTGCCAACAGCTTCATCGGCGAGCGTCTGGCGCTGGTGGGGGATGCGGCACATGGCATGCATCCGATCGCCGGGCAGGGGCTCAATGCCGGGCTGCGCGATGTCGCAGCGCTGGCGCATGTGCTGGCGCATGCGCAGCGGCGCGGCGAGGATGTGGCGTCTGAGCTGGTGCTGGCCCGTTACCAGAGCTGGCGTCGGTTCGACACGGCGGCGCTGGCGGCGGCGACCGACCTTTTCAACCGGCTGTTCTCGAACGACAACCCGCTGCTGCGCGCCGGCCGCGATCTGGGCATGGCGCTGGTGCAGGGGCTGCCGGGGCTGCGCCGAAACTTCGTGCGCGAGGCGGCCGGGCTGACCGGCGATCTGCCCGAACTGATGGCCAAGTGACCCGCGGCCAAGTGAACCACGGCCAAGGGGCCGCCGGTTGGAATGGGTCACGGTCGTATAGGTAAGCATGGCGCCGCCGGCCCGCTTCGGCCCGCGGCGCCGCAGGATCAGCGAATGCGCTGACCGTTGGCCAGAAGATGACCGTCGGCATCCACCTCGATGGTCGAGGTCATCGTGTCGGGCTCGGATCCCGCCACGGTGAACATCCCCAGCATCATCCGTGCGCCCATGGCGTCCTGCTGGCTCAGCAGCCCCATGGCGATCAGCTTGTCGATCAGCCCGTTGGCGCCGACCAAGGTGAAATCCACCGCGCCCTCGGGCCGCGGCATGCCGCCGTAGCTTTCGGTGTCTTCGTTGTGGAAGGTGAAATCGCCCTCGCTGGTGATCTTTGCACCCGCCGCTTCGAGTGTCAGGCTGTTGAGCGACAGCGCGTTGAGTTCTGCGGGGGCGGTTTCTTCCCCCTCAAGCTGCGCAAGATCAGCGGGATCAAAAATCGAGATCAGCGGCGTCGCCTTGCCGGTGATGTCGAAGGCCAGCGTGGCAGGGTCGCGGGGCAGGGTGCCGCCGGGATCGAAAATGCCCCAGATCTGATCCGACACCGTCAGCCCGCCCAAGGTGACACCGAGCGCCAGATCCTGCGGCGTGTCGGAGGTTGCCAGAGGCAGCGTCAGATTGAAGGCGACCTTCTCCATCGCGGCGCTGAGCGGGAAGGGCAGCGAGCTTCCCTCGGCCTCGTAGTTCAGCGACGCCAGCGTCAGCGCATAGGTCAGTTGCGCCCCGTCGACGGAGCCTTCGAAGCTGCCGCCCTCCGAGCTGCTGCTGCCGGTCATCGTGTCGCCGTCCTGCGTGACGGCAAAGCTGGCCTGACCGGTCTCATAGGTGAAACGGCCGCTGCCCTCGAAGCCCGCAGCCATGAAGGCGGCGGCGTCTTCGCTGCCGATCTCTTCGGGGATCACCGACATGCCTTCGCTGGTGAGCCCGGTCATCCGCCCCGAGATCTGGCCAGTGGCATTGTCTTCTTCGGGGTTGCTGCCAGAAATGTCGTAGCGCAGTTCGTCGGTCTGGTAGCTGTGGCTGTAGCGGCGGGTGCCATCGCTGCTGTCAACCTCGGACGTGCCGCTGAGCGGGCCGGTGGCCAGGCGGGCGCTGACCACCTCGCGCGGCAGTTCCTCACCCTCGGCGATCAGCCGCACCAGGTCCAGAGAGGTGGCGGCGGCGCTATAGCTGTAGTCCATCGCCTCCGGGGTGCCCGACGCGATCATCTCCAGCGCTTCCTGACCCAGTTCCAGCGTCATCTCTACCGGCTCTGCGCCGTCTTCGGTGACGCGGATGTCGATCGGCATCGGATCGGCAAAGCGAATCCCCACCGTGCCGTCGCCGAGGTCTTCCAGCGTCAGATCGCCGAAGCCCACGGTGACTTCACCGGCGGCCTGCGCCTCGGTTTCGGCCACCGCCATGGTCAGCATCAGGTCGCTGAGCAGCAGGTTGTCGCTGCTCGGGCTTTCGGTCACCGAAAGCTGATAGCCAACGCCTTCGAGCATTCCCGACAGGTCGTCCCACACCTGTTCGGGTGTGACGTCCGCAAATGCGGGCGGCGTCAGCGCCAATACCGCGGCGCCGGCTCCCATGAGCCCTGTCAGAACACGCATCCCAATCCCTTTCGTGGCGTCTATCGCAAAACAATGCCCTAGAGTTCGCCTCCGCGTTCGCCGGGGTCAAGAGGGTGGACCGGCGATTGCCCGGAGTTTACCTATGTGGGGAATTCCAAACGATGGGGCAATCCATGGACCTGACAGGGAAAACCGCGCTGATCACCGGGGCAAGCCGGGGCATCGGTGCCGCCGCCGCCCGGATCTTCGCAGAGGCCGGAGCCAATGTGGCGCTGGTGGCCCGCAGCCGCGAGGCGGTGGCCGAACTGGCCGGCGAGATCGGTCCCAAGTCAATCGCCATCCCCTGCGACATTTCGCGCTACTGGGAGATGGATCAGGCAGTACAGGCCTGCGTCACCGCCTTTGGCGGGATCGACATTCTGGTCAACAACGCCGGGGTGATTGAACCGATCGCGCCCTTGGCCGGGGCCGATCCGGGCGCCTGGGGGCAGGTGATCGACGTCAACCTCAAGGGCGTCTACCACGGCATGCGCGCGGCCCTGCCGCTGATGCTGGCGGCGGGTGGCGGCACGGTGCTGACCATCGGCTCGGGCGCGGCGCATCGTCCGCTGGAGGGCTGGTCGGCCTATTGCGCCTCGAAGGCAGGGGCGTTGATGCTGACCCGCATGGCCGACGAAGAAGGCCGCGAACGCGGCATCCGGGCGATGTCGCTGTCGCCGGGAACGGTGGCAACGCAGATGCAGCGCACGATCAAGGCTTCGGGCGTAAATGCCGTGAGCGAGCTGGATTGGGAAGATCACATCCCGCCCGAGTGGGTGGCCAAGGCGCTGCTGTGGATGTGCGGTCCCGAGGCCGACGCGCACCTTGGCGACGAGGTGTCGCTGCGCGACGAGGGCGTTCGCAGCGAGATCGGCGTGGCATGATCTCGCTGGAGAAAGAGGGCGGCTATTGGCTGGCGGTGATAGACCGCCCGGAGAAGGCCAATTCGCTGACGCCGGAGATGCTCGAGCGGCTGTGCGACATCGCCGAGGCGGCGGTCGCGGCGCAGGCGCTGGTGCTGACCGGCGTGGGCAAGGTGTTTTCTGCCGGGGCCGACCTCGAGGCGGCACGGGCCGGTCTTGCAACCTCGCCACTCTGGGAGCGGCTTTCGGCGGCGCTCGCCGCGCTGCCGGGCCTGACCATCTGCGCGCTCAACGGAACGTTGGCGGGGGGCGCCATGGGCATGGCGCTGGCCTGCGATCTGCGCATCGCGGTGCCGGGCGCCAAGGTGTTCTACCCGGTGATGAAGCTGGGGTTCCTGCCACAGCCTTCCGACCCGGTGCGGTTGGCCGCGCTGGTCGGACCGGCACGGGCCAAGATGATCCTCATGGCCGGGCAGAAGGTGCCGGTGGAAGAGGCCCAACCTTGGGGTCTGATCGACAGGATCGTGCCGGCGGATCATCTCATGGCCACGGCACGCGCACTTGCAGAGGACACGCTGGCGGCCGATCCGGTTCATGCAGCGCGGATCAAGCGCCTCATTCCGTGACGGCGACTGGGATAAAGCCTGCAGATGGCTGAGATCATCAGCGCATCGGCGGCGAGGCGGCGAGGCGGGTCACGCGGCCTGACTGCGCGCCTGCGTGCCCTGCGGCGCACCAAGATCGAATTCGGCGACCAAGGCGGCGAGGCGCTGTGCCCCCTCGGCGAGTTCGGTGGAGGCGTCGCGGCTGGCATCGGCTACGGCGGTGTTCTGCGAGGTGAGATCACGTAGCCGCGCGGTGGCGTCGTTGACGCCCTGCAATTCGCGACTTTGCGCCTCGGCGGCGGTGCTGACGCTGGAAAGTACCTCGTCGACCCGCAGGATTTGCTCGAAGATGGCTTGCAGCGCCTCGCCCGTTTCGCCCACGAGGTTGACGCCGCCGCTCACCTCGCGGGCGCTTTCCTCGATCAGCCCCTTGATCTCCAGCGCTGCATCGGCGGAGCGGCTGGCCAGCCCCTGCACTTCCATGGCGACCACGGCAAAGCCTTTGCCCGACTCGCCCGCGCGCGCCGCCTCGACCCCGGCGTTGAGGGCCAGAAGGTTGGTCTGAAAAGAGATATCCTCGATTACGGCGGTGATCTGCGCGATCCGGCCCGAGCTTTCGGCGATCCGGTCCATGGCCGCGACCGCATTACGCACCACCTCGCCCGAGCGATCAGCGCGCCCCTTGGCCTCGTCGGCGAGCCCTTTCACGTCGCGCAGCGCGGTGTTGGTTTCCGCCAGCGTGCTGGTCAGGCCAGAGACCGTTTCGGCGGTGCCGCCGATGGTGGCGACCTGTTGCGTCGTGCGCTCGGCCAGATCGGCGGCGGAGCTGCGCAGGCTGCTTGAGCGTTCCTCAAGCTCGCCCACCGTGTCGGAGACCGCGCGCATCACCTCGCGCAGCCGGGCGGTGGCGGTGTTGAAATCGGCGCGAATGGCGTCGTATTCCTCGGCCAGAGGCTTGTCGAAGCGCAGCGTGAGATCAGCCCGCGCGAGCGCGTTCAGCCCCTCGGTCATCAGGTCCACCACTTCTTGATGGCGGGCATTGAGCTGTGCCTCGTCCTCCGCACGTTTCTCGATCGCGGCGCGCGAAAGCTGCTTGAAGCGATAGATCGACTGCGCCATGCGCCCGATCTCGCCCCGGCTTTGGATGTGTGGCACCCAAGCCTCGAAACGGCCTTCAACGAACTCCATCATTATCTCGGTGAGGCGGCGCAGGCGGCGGGTTAGGAACTCGGCCATCACCGTCGCCGTCGCTGTGAGCAGAAGCGTCGCCAGAAGCGTCAGCGCGCCGGTGATGAGCAGCGTGCGGCGGGCGCTTTGTGTGAGCGACAGCGCCTGCGCCGAGATTTCTGAATTGATCTCGGTTTCGAGCGCACGCAGCGCGTCGATCCATGCGGTGGAGGCGGCGAACCACTGCGGCGCGGTCAGGCTGCCGCGCGCACCGCCGTAGGGCAGGGCGGCGATGGTCTCGACCATCGGGGCCAAGGCCTGCGCCGGGGCGCTGTCGCGCAGATCGATCAGCATCTGCGGTCGATTCAAGGTTTGTGCAGCGCGTGACAAGAAGGCCTCTTCCCGCGCTGTTAATTTCATGAAGCGTTGATGGACGGCGGGCGGGAAAACGTCGGTGCCCAGCCCTGTCGCCCCCATGGCGCGGGCGAGACCGGCGCTTTCTTTGGCCATCTCGATCTGCTCGCGCGCTTCCATCAGCGCGGCGCTGTCAGAGGCATGGGCATTGCCGCGCATCTGCCCCGCTGCGCGCATCAGATTATCGATCAGCCCCGTGTAGAAGCTGGCCAGTTCGGGCACGCTGAGCGACAAACGGTCGATGCCGTCGCGGGTGTCTGACAAAACCCCAAGCCGTTCTTGCGCTGCGCTCATGGCCTCGGGGGCCCCTCGTTCGGTTTCGGGCAGGGCGCCGCGCGCGCGTGCGAGGGCGGCATCGGTATCGGTGCGCTGTGCGGTGAGTTCGGCATTGAAATTCTTGCCGCGTGAGGCGGTGAACCCGGCGGAGTAGCCGCGTTCCTTCTGCAGCTCGTGCACGAGGTCCGACAGGACCTCTGCCTCCGCCGCGATCGCGGCGATCCGCGCCTGATCATCGGCGCTGTGTTTCAAGCGCAGGATCTCATGCCCGGCGAAATATATCACGAGCGCCAGAAGCGGTCCGAGCGCGGCGAGAAGGATAAGGCGCAGGCTCATGGGAGCGGTCCGTCACAAGGGCAATCCGGGGCCATCTGGCCGGGAACGGATGAAAGCTTGCTGAACGGGACACGGGAAAATGTCTTGGACTTTAGTGGATGAGAAAAGGCCCTGTCCCCGCGGGGACAGGGCTGGATCGCTTATTGCAGCGCTGCGGTCACCGCCTCCTTGGCGTCGCCGCCGTCGAGCGTGGTGACCCCGTCGAGCCAGCCGTCGAGCACGCCGGTGTTGGCGCTCAGCCATACGGTGGCAGCGTCCTCGGCGTCGGCACCGTCATTGAGGATGGCGCCCATGATCTCGTTCTCCATTTCCAAGGAGAACGACAGGTTTTCCAGTAGCCTGCCGACGTTCGGGCACTCCGCGACATAGCCTGCGCGGGTGTTGGTATAGACCGTTGCGCCGCCATAGTTCGGGCCGAACCAATCATCCCCGCCCGACAGGTACGTCAGGTCGTAGTTGGCGTTCATCGGGTGTGGCTCCCAGCCGAGAAAGACCACCGGCTCGTCGCGCCCCGAGGCACGGCCGACCTGCGCCAGCATGCCTTGCTCGGAGCTTTCCTTGACGTCGAAATCCTTGAGACCGAAGGCATCGGCCTCGATCATGTCGAGGATCAGGCGGTTGCCGTCGTTGCCCGGCTCGATGCCGTAGATGGTTTCGTCGAGGGCATCGGCATGGGCGGCGATATCGGCAAAATCCTCGATCCCCAGCGCGGCCCCAGCGGCATTGGTGGCCAGCGTGTATTTGGCCCCCTCGAGGTTGGCACGCAGCGTGTCGACGCTGCCCTTCTCGCGGTAGGGGGCAATATCGGCCTCCATGGTGGGCATCCAGTTGCCCAAGAAGACATCGATATCGCCGCGGTCCATCGAGGTGTAGGTGACCGGCACAGAGAGGACTTTGACGTCGGTGTCGTAGCCGAGCGCCTCCAGAACCACCGTCGTGGCGGCCGTGGTGGCGGTGATGTCGGTCCAGCCTACGTCGGCGAAGGTGACGCTGTCGCAATCGGCGTGCGCCGTCCCGGCAGCGGCCAGCGCGGCGATCAGCGCGAGGCGGGAAATGGTCATGATAGCTCCCCTGTTGGTTTTTGTGGCGCAAGTAGGCGCGCATCCCCGAATTTTTGCAACCGTATGAGACGCTGCGCCCTCTCGCCTTTGCCGCGTGGCCTGTGGCACTGTCGGCGCAAACAACGACCGGAGACAGGCATGGCACAGCTCGAGACGAAAATCGCACAGGGGCGGGGTGACGAGGTCGCGGATCTGGTGCTGAAGGGCGGGCGCATCTTCGATCTGATGACGGGCGAGCTGATTGAGGGCGATGTGGCGATCTGTGGCGATACGATCGTCGGCGTCTACGAGAGCTACACGGGCAAGCGGGAGATCGACGTCGACGGCGCGATTCTCGTTCCCGGCTTCATCGACACGCACCTGCATATCGAAAGCTCGCTGGTCACGCCCTTCGAGTTCGATCGCTGCGTGACGCCGCGCGGGGTCACCACGGCGATCTGCGATCCACACGAGATCGCCAATGTGATCGGCGCGGCGGGCATCCGGTACTTCCAGCAGGCCTCGGCGCACACGCTGATGGACATCCGCGTGCAGCTGTCGTCCTGCGTGCCGTCGACGCATATGGAGACCGCTGGTGCCGAGCTTCTGGCCGACGATATTGCCGAGCTGATGGGCCATCCTTCGGGCATCGGGCTGGCAGAGTTCATGAACTACCCCGGTGTGATCTACCGTGATCCCGAGGCGATGAAGAAGCTGCGGCTCTTCGAAGGCGGCCATGTGGACGGGCATTGCCCGCTGCTGTCGGGGCGCGATCTCAATGCCTATGTGGCGGCGGGCATCCGTACCGAGCATGAGGCAACCAGTGCCGAGGAGGCGCTGGAGAAGCTGCGCAAGGGCATGCGGGTGCTGATCCGCGAGGGCTCTGTCTCGAAGGACCTGCACGCGCTGCAGCCGCTGCTGAGCGAGCGCACCTCGCCCTATATGTGTCTGTGTACCGACGACCGGAACCCGCTGGATATCGGCGAGCACGGGCACCTCGACTACATGATCCGTACACTGATCGAACTGGACACACCGCCGCTGGCCGCCTATCGCGCGGCGTCGCTCTCGGCGGCGGAGGCCTTCGGGCTGAAGGATCGCGGCATGATCGCGCCGGGCAAGCGGGCGGATATCGTGGCCATCGACAGTCTCGAGGGGTGTCACGCACAGATGGTGCTGGCGGGCGGCGTGGTGGTGGATGACGCCGGTTTTGCCGCGCGGGACACTATTCCCGAGGTCGGGCGAGATTCGGTCCACGCGCCGAAGCTGACGGCGCAGAGCTTCCGCGCCACCGCCAACCGCGAGGAAACCGACGTGATCGGTATCCGCGAGGGGCAGATCCTCACCGACCACCTGCACGAGACCGTCGCGATCGAGAACGGCGACAAGGCCCCCGACGTGGCGCGCGATCTCATCCGCATTGCGGTGGTCGAGCGGCACGGCAAGAACGGCAATATCGCCACGGGCTTTGTGCGCGGCTTCGGGCTGAAGAAGGGGGCGATCGCCTCGACCGTCTGCCACGATCACCACAATATCGCATGCGTCGGCGCGGATTATGCGGACATGGCGCTGGCGTCGAACCGTCTGGCAGAGATCGAAGGCGGCTTCGTGGTGGCGGCAGAGGGGGAAATCCTCGCCGAACTGGCGCTGCCGGTGGCGGGGCTAATGAGCCTGTTGCCCTTCGAGGAGGTGCGCGACCGGCTGGTCGAACTGCGCGCCGCTGCGCGCGGGCTCGGGGTGACGCTGGAAGAGCCCTTCCTGCAGTTGGCTTTCCTTGCGCTGCCGGTGATCCCCGCGCTGAAGATCACTGATCGCGGTATGGTGGACGTCACGAAGTTCGAGATCATCCCCGGCTGAGCGGGCTCAATCCTCGTCGTCGTCCTCGTCATCGTCGTAGAACGGCGTGACCTGGGCGACGATCACCGAGTTCTCTTCGAGTGCGCGGGCCATCAGCTCGCGCTCGTTGTCGTCGATGTCCATGCCCTGCGCCTTGCGCTCTTCCTCGGTGCCGTAGCCGGTCACGTCGAGCGGGTTCATGTCGGCCTGTTTAAGGATCGCTACGGTCTCGCGCACCGCTTCGGCCTCGTCCACGCCGGAGGCATAGCACAGCAGTCCGGCGCCGGTCGCGGCCTTGGGAAGCCCGTCGCCCTCCTTGCGGCCGACCTCGACCAGAAGCGTGTAGACCTGCTGTTTCGACGGTTTCTTGCCCATGTTCTCTCGCTCCGCGATGCCTGCCGCCCGCAATGCGCAAGCGGCAGGGACATGTCAAGCAAGCGGCCTCATAGGGCGGCTTAGGGGGCGATCACCGCGACCGCCACGGCGCAGCCGTAGATGGTCATCATCAGCACGCTCTCGATGCCGATCCGGGCCGGGCCTTCGCGTTGGCGCAGGATCAGACCGCCGAGCAGGATGGCGGTCATGATGAGGCCGGTGGCCAGCCAGTAGAGATCGGTCTGCCCCATGGCATGGAAGATCGAGCCGTCGCGGTACGCCACGTCCGAGAACACCATGAACAGCGTGTCGAAGGTGTTGCCGCCAATGATGCCGCCGACGGCCAGTTGCAGCGCGCCGCGACGCACGGCGACAAGCGTGGTGATGAGCTCGGGCAGGGAGGTGACGACAGCGGTGATCAGCGCACCGACAAGGCTGGAGCCAAGGCTGAAGCGGTCGATGAAGGTGCTGCCGACCTGACTGATTACCCAGCCGCAAGCGCCCATGATCGCCACGAGCGCAACGAAGAGCAGCGCCGGTTTCAGCACCGAGGCATTCGGATCGTTTTCCTCGTCCGGCTCATCGTGCCGCGTGTCCGAGGTCTCGACCGGCTTCCACATAGGTTGGTCGCGCACCGAGGACGACAGGCGCACACCGGCGACGTAGGCGGCGAACATGATCACCGACACCGGGTGGATTTGCCAGAAGGTGAATTCGGGCCCTGCCGCAGCCGCAAGCGGCAGCGTAAGCAGCAGCATGAGCATCACCGCTTGGAACAGGTTGGCGGGTTCGGCGGCGGCGTGCTCAAGGTTGGCGCGACGGTGTAGCAGGTCCGCGAGGGCGAGAAACAGCGTCTGGGCTGCGATCCCGCCCACGGCGTTGGACACGGCGAAGCTGGCATCGCCGTTGGCGGCGGCGCTGACCGACACCACCACGCCCGAAAGCGATGTGGCGCCGCCCAGCAGCAGCCCGCCGACCATCGCCTCGCCGAGGCTCGTGCGGTCGGCGATCAGGTCCGCCAGCGAGGTCGCGCGGACCGAGACGGCAACAACAATAATGCCGGCGACCGCAAAGACCGCCAGCAGGAGCGGGAGGGAAAGCTCGGAAATCACTGGGTCAGCGCAGCTTGCGGTAGCCCCAGATCAGCAAGCTGGCACCGATGATGCCGACGATCAGCTGCGGGATCCACGTGTTCGCAGCATAGATGCCGACAAGCGAAAGGATAAGGTTGAGCACCACGGCGCCGATAATGCCGAGGATGATGTTGGTCAGAATGCCGGTGTCGGCCTTCATGATCATGGATGCGATCCAGCCGGCGAGGCCGCCGACGATGATGGAAGCGATAAGGCCGAGACCCATAGCGTATACCCCTGAATAAATTCTTGACGCAGAGTGAACGCTTTGGGCGGGCGATGGTTCCTTCGCGTGATGCGCTGACAAGGCCGAAAACGAGGCGGCGCCGCCGGACAAGCGCCATCCCAAGGGCAGGCGCTCGTCCGGATTCCGCCGGGCCGGACGCGCCCACAAAGCAAGAGGGGCGCCCGAGGCGCCCCTTCGCGATGTCTTCGACGGGCCGAAGCCCCACCGCGATCAGTCGCGCAGCAGTTCGTTGATGCCGGTCTTGGAACGCGTCTTCTCGTCGACGCGCTTCACGATCACCGCGCAATAGAGGCTGACACCGTTCTTCGACGGCATGGACCCTGCGACGACCACGGAGTAGGGCGGCACTTCGCCGTACATGACTTCGCCGGTTTCACGGTCTACGATCTTGGTCGACTGGCCGAGGAAGACGCCCATGCCGATCACCGAGCCCTCGCGGACGCGCACGCCCTCAACCACTTCGGAGCGCGCGCCGATGAAGCAGTTGTCCTCGATGATCACCGGGTCTGCCTGAAGCGGCTCGAGCACGCCGCCGATGCCGACGCCGCCCGACAGGTGCACGTTCTTGCCGATCTGCGCGCAGGAGCCGACGGTGGCCCATGTGTCGACCATGGTGCCGCTGTCGACATAGGCGCCGATGTTGACGAAGGACGGCATCAGCACCACGCCGGGCGCAATGTAGGCCGATTTGCGGACGACGCAGTTGGGCACGGCGCGGAAGCCAGCAGCTTTCCACTGGTTGTCGCCCCAGCCCTTGAACTTGCTGTCGACCTTATCCCACCAGCCGCCGGACTGCGGGCCGCCATCATGCTGTTCCATGTCCTTGATGCGGAAGCCCAGAAGCACGGCCTTTTTGGCCCACTGGTTCACGACCCATTCGCCGTCGACCTTCTCGGCGACGCGCAGCTGGCCCGAATCGAGCGCGTTGAGCGTGTCTTCGATGGCGTCGCGGGTCTCGCCGGTGGTGGCGGGGGTGATGGTGTCGCGCGCCTCCCAGGCGGCTTCGATCGCAGCTTCGAGCTGGGCGTTGGACATGTGCATCTCCTGTCACTCGGGTTTACAGCCCTATAGCTTCCACATGCCGCCGCGACAATGCGCGCGTGCACGCAACGCGCGCGGCCAGCGCGCGGCGATGCAACGCAGACCTATGGTGGCTATATACGCAGGCCGCTTTCGGCTATCTTATCCGGCACCATAAGACTTGAGCGGCTGGCGCGCGGCGCGGCGGCCGCCCGAACAGGGAAGGAAATCGCCATGTGTCAGGTCTTTGCCGGGCAGGCGCCGGAGCGCTATGCCACCACCACCCGGCGGTTGCGGCTCAATGGGCAGAGCACCAGCATCCGTCTAGAAAACTCGTTCTGGGCCATCCTCGACGAGATTGCCGAGGCCGAGGGAGTGACCACGCCGGCCTTCGTGTCGAAGCTGCATGCCGAGGTGCTGGAACTGAGCGGCGAGCCGTCGAATTTCACCTCGCTGCTGCGGTGTGCCTGCCTTGTGTTCCTCGAAAGCAAGACGGTTCCCGCGGCGCCCCTGCTGGCCGCCGAATAAGCCGCCGATCTGCCAGCGTGCCGGGTAGTACGCCGTTACTACCCGCCGCCATGCGCGCCTCGTCTACAATCGGGTCTGACACGGATCCGAAAGACAAGACGAGGAGCATCCCTTGGCCAAAGCCATCCACAGCATGATCCGCGTGCTCGACGAGGCACGCTCGCTGGAGTTCTACGACAAGGCCTTCGGCCTGAAGGTCGCCGATCGGCTCGACTTTCCCGACTTCACGCTGATTTACCTAAGCAATTCCGAGACCGACTTCGAGCTGGAACTGACCGTCAACAAGGACCGGGCCGAGCCCTATGACCTTGGCGACGGCTACGGCCATTTCGCCGTATCGGTCGAGGACCTAGACGCTGAACACGCCCGGTTCGAGGCCGAGGGGCTGGCCCCTCGCAAGCTGGTGGAATTCGCCCCGGCAGGCGAGTTGGTGGCCCGCTTCTTCTTCGTCGCCGACCCCGACGGCTATCAGATCGAGGTTCTGGAGCGGAGCGGACGTTTCAAATGAGCAAGTGACTGTCTCGGCGGATGGGGAAGAGGAGCCCCGCCGCCGGGGTATTGATGGGAGGAGACCACATGACGATCACTGCAAGCCACCGGAGCCCCAATCGGGCGCTGACCCGGCGCCAGCTGCTGTCGCGCGCCAGCGCGGCGGGGGCGTCCTTTGTCGTGGGCGCGGGCTTTGTCGCCGCGCCCGACGCGACTTGGGCCGCCGAAACGGCCAGCCTCGACGCCCGCGTGTTTGCCACGCTGGTGCAGATGGCGCGGGACATCTATCCGCACGACCGCATCCCCGACGAGAATTACGTGATCGCGGTGAAGGGTTATGACAACCCCGAGGCCGCCGAGAGCATCACTGCCGGCATCGCCGCGCTGGATGCTGCGGCGCAGGGCCGGGGCTTTGCCAGCTATCTCGACACCGGCTGGGAGCGCGACCGCGTCGACATTCTGCGTGGCATGGAGCAGAGCGCCTTCTTTCAGCAGATCCGCGGCGGGTTGGTCACCGGGCTCTACAACCAAAAAGCCGTCTGGCCGATCTTTGGCTACGAGGGCGAGAGCTATTCGCAGGGCGGGTACATCAACCGCGGCTTCGATGACATCGCGTGGCTCTGAGGGGAGGATCGAGACATGGCTGCACCTTTCGACATGAATGACGACAGCGTCGTCGTGATCATCGGCACCGGCGCTGGCGGCGGTGTGCTGGCGAACGAACTTGCGCAGAAAGGCGTGAGCGTCGTGGCGCTGGAAGCGGGCGGGCGCTACCTGCCCGAGGACTACATCAACGACGAATGGGAGAGCTTCGGCCAGCTGGCCTGGACCGATGCGCGCTCGACCAGCGGCGACTGGCGGGTGGCGAAGGATTTCTCGGGCCTGCCGGCGTGGATCGTGAAAGCGGTCGGCGGCACCTCGATCCACTGGGCGGGCGCGTCGCTGCGGTTTCAAGAGCATGAGTGGAAGGCCAAGACGACCTATGGCGATGTGCAGGGCGCGAACCTGCTCGACTGGCCGATCGACGCCGCCGAAATGGCGCCGTGGTACGCCAAGGCCGAGGACAAGCTCGGCGTCACCCGCACCGGCGATCGTGCGGGGCTGCCCGGCAACAACAACTACAAGGTCTTTGAGGCCGGGGCCAAGGCTCTGGGCTATGAGGAGGTGCACACCGGGCGCATGGCGATCAACTCGGCCGACTACGACGACCGCATGGCCTGCCAGCAGACCGGCTTTTGCTTTCAAGGCTGCAAGTGGGGGGCCAAATGGTCGGCTGCCTATACCAACATTCCGCGCGGCGAGGCGACCGGCAACCTTGAGGTGCGCGAGCAT
The DNA here is from genome assembly GCF_056161345.1 of Salipiger sp. ABF4_146. NCBI lineage: Bacteria > Pseudomonadati > Pseudomonadota > Alphaproteobacteria > Rhodobacterales > Roseobacteraceae > Salipiger > Salipiger sp. ABF4_146. The sequence continues at coordinate 163,699 of NZ_JBSWYX010000010.1, forward strand.
GCCCATGTGGCGCGTATCCTGCATGACGACGGCGGCAAGGCCACCGGTGTGGAGTACTATGACAAGGACGGCACTCTGCAGATGCAGAAGGCGCGGATCGTCTGCGTGGCGGGCAACTCCTTCGAAAGCCCGCGGCTGCTGCTCAACTCCGCCTCGTCGATGTTCCCCGACGGGCTGGGCAACAGCTCGGGGCAGGTGGGGCGCAACTACATGCGGCACACCACCGGCTCGGTCTATGCGATCTTCGACAAGCCGGTGCGCATGTGGCGCGGCACCACCATGGCCGGGATTGTGCAGGACGAGGCGAAACACGACCCGTCGCGCGGCTTTGTCGGTGGCTACGAGATGGAGACACTGGCTCTGGGTCTGCCGTTCATGGCGGCCTTCCTCGACCCCGGGGCGTGGGGGCGGGAGTTCACCACGGCGCTGGATAGCTACGAAAACATGGCCGGGCTGTGGATCGTCGGCGAGGACATGCCGCAGGAAACCAACCGGGTGACGCTGAACCATGACCTGAAGGACCAGTTCGGCCTGCCGGTGGCCAATGTGAATTTCAGCGATCACCCCAACGACATCGCCATGCGCAGCCACGCCTACGGGCGGGCCAAGGCGATCTATGAGGCGGTGGGCGCGACCCGTACGCTGCCGACGCCGCCCTATCCGTCAACCCACAACCTCGGCACCAACCGCATGTCGGAAAACCCGCGCGACGGTGTGGTCAACAAGCACGGGCAGAGCCACGACGTACCGAACCTCTTCATCTCGGACGGCTCGCAGTTCACCACAGGCGCGGCGGAGAACCCGACGCTGACCATCGTGGCGCTGGCGATCCGGCAGGCGGACCACATCGCGCGGGAGATGTCGTCGCAGAATATCTGAGGTTTTCTCGGACTGCGTTCTGGGGGCGCCGCGCTGTGCGGCACCCCCTTTCTTGGTGAGACGGATGGGGGCGCTGCCCCCGTCCGCCTGCGGCGGTCTCCCCCGGGATATTTTAGTCTAGACGAAGGCCGGCGCCCGGGCTCTGGCGGGTCAGCCGAAGGGGTCGGGGGCGATGTTGCCGCCGCAGAGAAGCACCGCCACGCGCTCGCCCGGCTCGGGTCGATAGGCGCCGGAGCGCAGCGCCGCGAGGGCGGTGGCGCCGGCCGGCTCGACCAGCAGGCGGTGGCTTTGCCACAGGGCGCGTTGCGCTTCGGTGATCGCGTCATCGGTGACGGTCAGGCTGCGGGCGAGGTGCTGTTGCGCCAGCCCGAGGCAAATGCCGCCGATGCGGCGCGCGCCGAGCGCATTGGCTGCCACGCCCGATGGCGCGACGTCGACCGCGGTGCCGGCGTCGAGCGCCGCGGCGAGCGTCGGGGCGTTTTCCGGCTCGACCGCGACGATGCGGCGGGCGCCCTGCAGCCATGCCAGCGCGCCGGCGATCAGCCCGCCGCCACCGACGGCGATCAGCACGGTATCGGCATCCAGCCCCTGCTGCTCCCATTCGCGCATCATCGTGCCCTGTCCGGCGACGGTTGCGGGCGCATCATAGGCGTGGATCTGCATCGCGCCGGTCTCTGCCTCATAGGCGCGGGCGGCGTCCAGCGCGTTGGCGTATTCGCCCGGCACCACCGTCAGGGCCGTGCCGGTGCGTTCGATGAGCGCGATCTTGGCGGGGCCTGCGATCTCGGGGACGAAGATCTGCGCGGGATGTCCCAGCGTGGTGGCCGCATAGGCCACGGCGGCGCCGTGGTTGCCGCCCGAGGCGGCCACGACACCGGCGGCGGGCACCTCATCCGAGAGCAGCGTGTTGAAGGCGCCGCGCGCCTTGAAACTGCCGGTGTGCTGCATGTGTTCGAGCTTCAACTCGAGCGGCTGGTCCCAGAGCACGGCGGTTTGCATCAGCGGTGTGCGCTGGACATGCGCAGCGATGCGGCCCCCGGCGCTGGCGATCTCGGCTTTCCAGTCCATTCTCAAATCCCTTGCTGCCCTTGCCGTCGGGCACGCTATATTCGGAGTCTGAGCAGAACAAGGACGGCTGACAATGAACGACGAACGCCATTCCATCTTTCGCGATGCGGGCCACGACCGGAAGACCGCCGAGGCCATTCCGGACACGCCGCAGACCCGCGCCCCGTCCTATCGCCTCGCCTTCGCCGACGAGGCCTTTCTGTGCCGCGAAGAGTTGCGTCCGGTGCGGCTGCAGCTGGAACTTCTCAAACCGCAGCTGGAACTGGACGAGCGCCAGATCGACAGCACCGTCGTGCTGTTCGGCGGCGCGCGCATCCCGGCGCCGGCTGACAAGGACAAGGCCCGGACCAAAACGCTGGCGGACCTGTCGCGCTTTTATGAGGAGGCGCGGCTTTTCGCGCAGGCGATGACGCGCAAATCCGTTGCCACCGGCAACCGTGAGTTCGTGGTCACCACCGGCGGCGGCCCCGGCGTGATGGAGGCCGGCAACCGCGGCGCCGAAGAAGCAGGCGGGGTGTCGATCGGGCTCAATATCGTGCTGCCGCACGAGCAGGCGCCGAATGAGTTCGTGACGCCCAACCTGTGCTTCAACTTCCACTATTTCGCGATCCGCAAGATGCACTTCCTGATGCGAGCGCGGGCGATCTGCGTCTTTCCGGGCGGGTTCGGCACGCTCGACGAGATGTTCGAGACGCTGACGCTGATCCAGACCGGGCGCATGGAACGGGTCCCGATCCTGCTGTTCGGCCGGTCCTTCTGGGATGGGATCATCAATTGGGAGGCGCTGAAGGAGGCCGGGACGATCAGCCCCGAGGACCTCGATCTCTTCCGCTTTGTGGAGACCGCAGAGGAAGCGGCGCATCTGATCGAGGAATGGGATCCCGCGCCGCCGCGCGAGGATATTCCGGGCCGCTGATTGCGCGCTGGCCCACAGGGGTAAAAGGGCAAGAGGGGCAGCCGGTCAGGCTGCCCCTCTTCGCATGTGCGCTGGCTCCTTAGGCGCTTGCTGCGCGTCAGATCAGAGCGATTGTGCCTCGTCGGATTTCACCGGCTGCTTCTCGCCGCGCTCCACCCAGCGGGCGATGATGTCGCGGGCGAGGCCCTCGTCGCGGTCGCCGATGGCTTGGCGCAGGTCCTTCATCGCCGTCGCCACCTCGAATTCCGACAGGTAGCTTTCCTGCGCGCGCAGGATCTTCTGGTGCGGTGTGGTCAGCATGTCGGTGGAGATCAGCAGCTCTTCGTGGAGCTTCTCGCCCTTGCGCAGCCCGGTGACCTCGATCTCGATGTCGCCGTCGGGATTGGTATCGTCTTTCACCGAATAACCGGCGCCCTCGATCATTTGCCGCGCTAGCTTGTGGATCGGCACCGGCTTGCCCATGTCGAGCACGAAGACATCGCCCCCGCGCGAGAAGGACCCGGCAAGCAGAACGAGACGGGCGGCCTCGGAGATGGTCATGAAGTAGCGGGTGACCCGGCGGTCGGTCAGTGTGACGGGGCCGCCGCGGGCGATCTGTTCTTCGAAGAGCGGAATGACCGAGCCAGAGGAGCCCAGCACGTTGCCGAAGCGGACCATGGAAAACCGGGTTTCGCTGGAGCGCGTGGCGAGGTCCTGCACGATCAGTTCGGCGAGGCGCTTGGAGGCGCCCATGACGTTGGTCGGGCGGACCGCCTTGTCGGAGGAGACGAGAATGAACCGTTCGACGCCGGCGTCGCGCGCGGCCTCGGCGACGATCTTGGTGCCGAGGACGTTATTGCGCATGCCCGCGATGACATTGCTTTCGACCAGCGGCAGGTGCTTGTAGGCGGCGGCGTGCAGCACCACGTCGATGCGGTAGTCGCGCAGCACCTCGGCGAGCAGCGTATCGTCCATCACCGAGCCGAGCACCGGGGTAATGCTGAGGCCCTCGGACAATGCCCGCAGTTCCTTGTCGATGTTGTAGAGCGCCAGTTCTGAATGATCGAGGGCGACAATACACTCGGGCTTGCAGCCGAGCAGCTGGCGGCAAAGTTCGGAGCCGATCGAGCCGCCGGCGCCGGTGATCAGGATGCGACGGCCAGAGTAGGCGTGGCTGACGCCGGGCAATTCGCTTTCGAGCCGGCCGCGGCCAAGCAGATCGTCCAGCGACACCGGAGAGACGCGCTTGCGCAGTTCGCCTTCCCCGACCAGTTCGGCGAAGGAGGGCAACGCGTGGACCTCGCAGCCAATGGCGCGCAGGCGGTGGGCGATGCGGGCCAATTCTGGCTGCCGGATCGAGGGCATGGCCAGGACCACCCGGTCGATCACCTTGGTTTCGATCAGGTGCTTGATGGAGGAGGAGGCATGCACGCGCAGCCCCGAGACCACCAGCGATTGCAGCGTGGGGTTGTCGTCGACGAAGCACACCGGTTCGATCGCGTCGTCGTGGCGCAACGCGGCGACCAGCTGCTGTCCGGTTTGGCCCGCGCCGTAGATCAGCACGCGCATACGGCGGTTGCTGCGGCGGTAGAGGGCGATTGTCAGATGGCGCAGCACGATCCGCCACGTGGCGCTGAGCACCATCAGCAGCAGAACGAGGTTGAGGTAGACCGCGGGCGAGATCGGCGTGCCGATCAGCGCGTCGATGACCAGTGCCGCAACGCCGGTGAGCAAAGAGAAATACGCGGTGCGGGTGATGCCGCGCGTCTCGAAGGCATTGAGTTTGATCCGCGGCAATTGCAGCCGCCAAGAGATCACGCCCCCGGCCAGCATCATCAGCACCAACAGCGGCAGAAGTTGCGCGGTGTCCGGCAGATCGGACCGCACGGTGGCGTTCAGCAGGAGCGCCGAGACCATCGCGATGCCGACCATCAGCACATCGAGCGCAAGGAAGATCATCTGCTTCTGCGCGCGGCTCATATCAATGAGCGTCTTGTACAGCCGGGCCCGGGATCTGCGAATACGCAGCCTAGAGATCAAACCGGCGATTCCTGAGGGGCGTCCCGAAATCTTCTGCCTCTTTTCCGCTCGCCGCATGGCTGGTTCTGCCCAAATGGTCTTCAAATACGTTTATGTTCTACTCACTTGCCTAAACATTGGACAAGCACGCACGCGAGAATGCTCTGCTGAAGAGCGGATTTCCCCGGCGAATACCTGCCCAATGCCACGAAATGCATCATGCGGGAAGGGAAACCCTTCGAATTCATTACATTCCGGTGGAACGAGGGCGAATGCGTGGTTTTTTCGCAGCGCATCGGGCATTCGACGCCGGTTTTGCTGGAAAACAGGCCTTCCGCATATAGATGGCATGCGGTAAGACGCGCGCCAGCTTGCAGCGCGGGATCCGCCCGTGCGCAGCAACTCAGGAAGGAGAGCCAGAACCATGGGCTACAAGGTCGTTGTTGCCGGTGCCACGGGGAACGTGGGCCGCGAAATGCTGAACATCCTTGCCGAGCGCGAGTTCCCGGTCGACGAGATCGCCGTCCTCGCGTCGAGAAGGTCCCTCGGAACCGAGGTGAGCTTCGGCGACAAGACACTCAAGACCCAGGACCTCGCCACGTTCGACTTCACCGGCTGGGACATGGCGCTCTTTGCCATCGGCTCCGACGCAACGAAGGAATACGCCCCGAAGGCCGCGGCCGCGGGCTGCGTGGTGATCGACAACAGCTCGCTTTACCGCTACGACCCCGACGTGCCGCTCGTCGTTCCCGAAGTGAACGCCGACGCCGTGCACGGCTATTCCAAGAAGAACATCATCGCCAACCCGAACTGCTCGACCGCGCAGATGGTCGTGGCGCTTAAGCCGCTGCACGACCGCGCCAAGATCAAGCGCGTCGTCGTGTCGACCTACCAGTCGGTTTCTGGTTCGGGCAAGGAAGGCATGGATGAGCTGTGGGAGCAGACCAAGTCGGTCTACAACCCGGTCTCGGAAGTTCCGCCGAAGAAGTATCCCAAGCAGATCGCCTTCAACGTCATTCCGCACATCGATGTCTTCATGGAAGATGGCTCGACCAAGGAAGAGTGGAAGATGGTCGTCGAGACCAAGAAGATCGTGGACCCGTCGATCAAGCTGACCGCGACCTGCGTGCGCGTGCCGGTGTTCGTCGGCCACGCCGAGGCGATCAACATCGAGTTCGAGGATTTCCTCGACGAGGACGAAGCGCGCGACATCCTGCGCGAAGCACCCGGCATCATGGTTGTCGATAAGCGCGAAGACGGCGGGTACACCACGCCGGTGGAGTGCGTTGGCGATTTCGCCACTTTCATCAGCCGCATCCGTCAGGACCCGACCATCGAGAACGGTCTGAACCTGTGGTGCGTTTCGGACAACCTGCGCAAGGGCGCGGCTCTCAATGCCGTGCAGATTGCAGAGGTGCTGGGGCAGAAGGTGCTTCAGAAGGGCTGATCTCCGGATCAATTTCTTAACGATTTGTTAAACCCGCCCCGGCCTGGGGCGGGTTTTTTCTATGTTTTTTAGAGTTTTGTCAGAAATTCGGATCGCACCCCATCCTTTGGGATAGGTGCGCCTCGCCCACTGGGAACGGCACCTATTCCGCCGTCAGGATGGGCGGAAAACTCGCGGGTTGGTAGAAAAGAAACATCAGCAGCGACGGGCATCCGCCGCACCCGCCAGAAGGCGCAACCCAAACCAAGGAGTGCCGAAATGACCATTGATCTCGCAGATATCGCCCGGGGCCGCCGCATCGTTGCCGTTGCCGCCCGCGACTTGTCTCTGCTGAGCCGGCGGGACCGCCCGATGCCCAAGCTGATGACGCGGCTGCTGAACAGCTTCCGCCTGCCCTCTTGAGAGGTGCTTGCCCAGGAATTCGTCACCAGTACCGCCTTGGCGATCCCTGATCGCGCGTAACAAAGGCCATTTATCCCCCGGGGGCGGGGAGTTGCGAGCCCCCATGACCCTCGTGTCGCGTTGAGTTTCGCTGGCGGTGTTGTTTTGAGTGCCGGCAATGGCGCGGGGGTCTCCGGTGAGGACCGGATATGTGTGGTGCCAGTAGAAAGAGCGGGGCGTGCGGTCGGTGATCGCGCGCCCCGCTGGTTGTTTGGTGGTGCGGACCATGATCCCGGCGGTTGATATTTGTGTCAAATGTCCGGAATTCGTGACCTGCCAGACGATAGAATGCCCGCCTCAAGGCAAGGATTTCATGCTATTATAGGAGTCTTTTCAGTATCGACGAGATTTGAACAATGGATAGTCATGATCGCACCGGAGCCTTTTCCGGATCATTTCTCGATGCCAGCTTGCCAAATTCATCCGGCATGACGCCCTCGGACGCACAGGCGGATGCCTTCAGTGGCGAACGGGATCTTCCCAATGAACCAGATTGCGAGACCGCCGCGCTGTTGCGCATGGTGGTTCTGCCGCAGATAGAGGCCGCCTCGAGTTGGGCTGACCTTGTTCTGAGGCTGCGCAGCAAAGGATTCGGGCTTGGCTTCCGGGCTGGCCGGATGATCCTCAGCCGGCTCGACAGCGGCGCGGAGCTTTGCACGGGCCGCAGCCTGGGGGCGCCATTGCGCGCCGTGGCCTTGCGGCTCGGTCGCCCGGCGCTGCGGCTCAGCCGCGATGGGCAGAGCGCGCAGCTGCACGGGTAGGGTCGTTCAGGTCGCTCAGACCTGAACGTAGCCGCTGGCCTTGGGATCGTAGCATTCGATCGAGCCGCTGCCGATGTCGTGCCAGAGGCCATGGATCGACAGGTCTTGGGCCTCAACGGCCTGACGTACGAAGGGGAATGTCATCAGGTTCTCGAGCGAGACGAGCACCGATTCCTTTTCCAGCGCGCGCGCCATGTTCTCGGGCTTGCGCTTCAGCACGCGGTCGTAGCCGGGGCGGAGGATGTCCATCCAGCGGCCGACGAAGCTCGATTTTTCCTCGAGCTGCGGGGCCTTGCCGGAGCACATGTCGAGGCAACCCTGCACGCCGCCGCAGCTGGAGTGGCCCATCACGATAACATGCGCGACCTTAAGTGCGGTGACCGCGTATTCGATCGCTGCCGAGGTGCCGTGCTGCTGGCCGTCGGGCTGGTAGGGCGGCACGAGGTTGGCGATGTTGCGGTGAATGAAGAACTCACCGGTGTCGGCGCCGAAGATCGAGGTGACATGCACACGGCTGTCACAGCAGGAGATCACCATGGCGCGAGGGTGCTGCCCCTCGGAGGCAAGGCGGCGGTACCAGGCGGAATTCTCAGCGTAGCTGGTCGCCTTCCAGCCTTGGAATCTCTGGACCAGGTAGGCGGGTAGCGGTTTGGCGTTGTGCATCTCGATCCTCCAAGCAACTTGAAGCCTTCGCTCGAATACGCGGGATTATCGCGGAATTCGAGAGAAGAAACACCACGGTCTAACCTTTTGAGAACTCGGGTCAGCTAGAGATGGGGCGCCGTGGGGGCGTGGAGAAGAGGATGAGGCGTTGAAAGAGGCGGTGAAACAGGTCGCTGTGCTTGCGCCCAGCGAAAAGGCCGGGCTCGATCCCGAACGTCTCGAGGCGCTCTTCGTGCGCCTCGGACCGCAGGAGGCGGAAAACGCATTGTGCCGCGCGATGGAGGAACTGGCCTATAGGCTGGGGCATCTCGATCGCCTGCACCGAGAGGGGCGCTGGACCGAGATGCGCAGCCAGACCTGCGAACTGGGCGAGATCGCGCGCTTCGTCGGGATGCAGGCCACGGCGCGTATTTCGCGCGATGTGGTGCACTGTCTCGACGACGGCGACCGGGTGGCCCTATCCGCAACGCTGGCACGGCTGGGCCGTATGGGAGAGCGGTCTCTCTACGCGATCTGGGACATGGAAGATCAGTCGATCTGAGCCGTCATCGAACGGCCCGACCATCCCCTTTGGGGGTATCTTGGCGACAGCACCACAGCGCTGGCAGCGCGGCAACGCCTTGCGCGCGGTGATCCGGGCGTACAACTGGGGCGGCCGAACACAGCGTGCCCGCATCCCTCCGCTCTTCACGGCTCCGCTGGCCCCCTTGCGGGCACCGCTGGCTCGGATAGGCTCTGGCCAAACCGACCAAGAGGCTCCCCATGACCCTGACTTTCGCTTCCGCCGATGCCGATGCGCTGCCGCTCCACGTCTTAGAAGCCGAGGCGCTCGCTGGCTGGCTCGAGACGCAGCCCGAGGCGGTGCGCACTTGGGTCGCTGCCAGCGGATTCGCCGGCGAGATCGGCAACGCGGTGATGATTCCCGGCGAGGGTGGCACGCCCGCGGCAGCGCTTATCGGCTACGGCTCGGCGGCGCGTCGGCGCCGCAGCCGCTTTGCCCTTGCCGCTGGCATCGGGCGGCTGGCCCGCGGCACCTATCGCATTGCCTCGGGTCTGCCCGCAGAGGCGGCAGAAGAAGAGGCGCTTGGCTGGCTGCTGTCCGGCTACCGGTTCACCCGTTACGCTGGTGAGGCGCCCGAAATGCCTGCGCTCGTCGCGCCCGAGGGGGTGGATGCGGCCAAGGTCGAAGTGCTCGCCGCCTCCGAGGCGTTGACCCGTGATCTGATCAACACGCCCGCATCCGACATGGGCCCCGAGGAACTCGAAGCCGCCGCGCGCACCCTCGCGGGCGACTTCGGGGCCGCGATCGAGGTGACCACCGGCGAGGCGCTGCTGGAACAGAACTTCCCGATGATCCACGCCGTGGGCCGTGCCAGCCCGCGCGCTCCGCGACTGATCGACATGCGCTGGGGCAGCGAGGGGCCACGGCTTACGTTGGTCGGCAAGGGCGTGTGTTTTGACACTGGCGGGCTCAACCTCAAGCCGGGTAGCTCCATGGGGTTGATGAAAAAGGACATGGGCGGTGCGGCCAACGTGCTGGGTCTGGCGCGGATGATCATGGCGCTGGGTGTGAAGGTGCAGCTCCGGGTGCTGGTCCCGGCGGTGGAAAACTCGGTCAGCGGCAATGCCTTCCGCCCGCAGGACATCCTCACCTCGCGCAAGGGGCTGACGGTAGAGATCAACAACACCGACGCCGAGGGGCGGCTGGTGCTGGCCGATGCGCTGGCGCTGGCGGATGAGGAAGAGCCCGACTTCATCCTGTCGATGGCCACGCTCACCGGCGCGGCGCGGGTTGCAGTGGGGCCCGATCTTGCGCCGTTCTATACCGACGACGAAGGCTTCGCCGGCGCGCTCTCCGCCGCCAGCGGCCCGGCGGCGGACCCGGTTTGGCGCCTGCCGTTCTGGGAGCCCTATGAAGAGAAGATCGAGCCCGGCATCGCCGATCTCGACAACGCGCCAGCGGGCGGCATGGCCGGATCGATCACCGCCGCCCTGTTCTTGCGCCGCTTCGTGACCGAGACCCCTTACGCCCATTTCGACATCTACGGCTGGAACCCGGCCCCGGCGGCCGCCCGACCCAAAGGCGGGGCGCTGCAGGGGCCGCGGGCGATCCTCGCGGCGCTGCCGCAGGTGCTGAACCTGTGATGGATGGTGCCATGGACCCCCGCCTGACCCCGTCAAACGGTCGCGTCGCCGCCGCCCATCTGCAGGGCGAGGTGGAGGCGCAGCATTTTACCGAAGGCACGCCCGCCTCGGTGAACGCCCCGGTTGCCGATCTTCTGCGCATTCCCGGTGGTGCCCGTGATCGGCAACTCGTCTATGGCGCCGCGCTCATCGTCTACGAACGCCATGAAGGCTGGGCCTTCGTGCAGGCGCAGGCGGATGGCTACGTCGGTTTCGTGTCGGAAGAGGCGCTGGGACCGGTGACAACGCCGACCCATCGCGTCGCCACCCGCGCCACCCATGCCTATGCGGAGCCGGACATGAAGACCGAGGATCAGGTGTTCCTCAGTCTCGGCGCGCAGTTGCAGGTCAGCGGCGAAGACGCGCGCTTCGTCAAGACCGAGGCCGGCTTCGTGCCCGCCGGGCACCTGCTGCCGCTGGCGCGGCCCGAGCCCGATCCGGTGGCCGTCTCGGAGCGGTTGCTGGGCACGCCCTACCTCTGGGGCGGTAATTCGGCGCTGGGGATCGATTGCTCGGGGCTGGTACAGGCCGGGCTGCAGGCCTGCGACATTGCCTGCCCCGGCGACAGCGACATGCAGGAAAAGGGGCTGGGCGAGACACTGGCCCCGGGAACCGAGCCCAAGCGCGGCGATCTGCTGTTTTGGAAGGGGCATGTGGCCTGGGTCGCCGATCCCGAGACCTTGCTGCACGCCAACGCCTATCACATGGCCGTCGCCTTCGAGCCGCTGGCCGAGGCGGTGGCCCGTATCGAAGCGCAGGGCGATGGCCCTGTCACCCGCCACGCCCGCCTGACCGGAGCCCTCTCATGACCAGTGATCCCTTTTTCCACCCCGTCTCTGGCATGGAACTGCCGCGTTTCGCCGGCATTCCGACCTTCATGCGCCTGCCGCTGGTGCAGCCCGACCACGCCCGTTTCAAAGAGGTCGAGATCGGTCTCGTCGGCGTGCCTTGGGACAGCGGCACCACCAACCGTCCCGGCCCGCGCCACGGCCCGCGCCAGCTGCGCGACGCCTCGACGATGATCCGCGCCGAGCACGGTCACACCGGCGTGCGCCCGTTCGAGGCCGCTGCCTGCGCCGATCTGGGCGACGTCGGCCCCAACCCCGCCGACATTCAGGACAGCATGGCGCGGATCACGGCGTTCTACGAGCAGGTCGTGGCGGCGGGGATCCGGCCCCTTACCGGCGGCGGCGATCACCTTTGCTCGCTGCCGGTGCTACGCGCGCTCGGCAAGGCAAAGCCCTTGGGCATGGTGCATTTCGACAGCCACACCGATCTTTGGGACAGCTACTTCGGCGGCTTCAAATACACCCATGGCACCCCTTTCCGCCGCGCTGTGGAGGAAGACCTGCTCGATCCCAAGCGGGTGGTGCAGATCGGCATCCGCGGGCCGATGTATGATCACGAGGATCGCGATTTCGCCAAGGCCGTGGGCATCCGCATCATTCCGATCGAAGAGTTCCACGCCCGCGGTGTCGCGGATGTGATGGCCGAGGCGCGCGAGATCGTCGGCACCGCGCCGACTTACGTGAGCTACGACATCGATTTCGTGGACCCGACCTTTGCTCCGGGCACCGGCACGCCCGAGATCGGCGGGCCGAACTCCTATCAGGCGCTGCAGGTGGTGCGCGAGCTTGCAGGGCTGAACATCGCCGGCGCCGACCTCGTCGAGGTCTCGCCGCCCTTCGACAGCACCGGCGGCACCGCTTTCCTCGGCGTGACGATCATGTTCGAGCTGCTTTGCGCCATGGTTGGCGAGACCAGTTGAGCCACAAAGTCCCGCGCGGTCAGTCGTCGACCGCGCGGATGAGCTTGCGCTCCAGAACGCGCAGCACGGTCTTCAGGTCGTGCCCGCGTTTCAGCACCTGCCCGTCCATCGAGATCACCGCATATTCTCCCTGCCGGTTGCGCAGTTTGGGGCGTTTCTCGATGCGGTAGAGCGGGTGCTCGGCGGTGCGCCGGAAGACCGAGAACACCGCCACATCGCGCAGCGAGGATATCCCGTAATCACGCCATTCACCGGCCGCGACCATGCGGCCGTAAAGCGAGAGGATGACGTTCAGCTCGGTCCGGTGGAAGGCAACAACATCGCTGCCGCGTCCCGGAAAAGGTGTCAGGCTGTTCATCCCTCAAAGCTGCGCTTGATGTGGTCACAAATCAAGATCCTCCGTGCACCTCACGGGGTTATGAGCGTTCGCTTGGCGGAAATATCCCCGATGGAGCGGTGCGGCGTGGCTTGGCGGCCAAGCGCCGCGATCAGGTTCCCGACAACATCCGCGACACCGACAGCGCGTAACGGTCCGTCATGCCCGAGACGAAATCGGCGAGCGCGTGCAGCGCCGCCTCCGGCCCGTCGACATCGCGCAGATCGAGCGAGAGCGCCCGGGCAATCTGCGCCGGGTTGCCGCTGAGCGCGCCTGCATCCCAGCCCGCCGCCGCCAGCGCCTCATAGACCGGCAGTACCCCGTCCAGCACGTTGCGGATCACCTGCCGCCCCGAGATCTCCAGCTCGGTCTTGCGCCTTGAGGTGAAGATGCGTTCATGCGCCATGTCCTCGATGCGCCCGAAGGTGGCCGCGCAGTCCGAGGCGCCGATCAGCGAATCCGAAAAGCTGCCCGCCATGATCGCCGGGTAATTGGCGCAGAACGCCGCCACGCAGGCATCGATCGCGCGGCCGATCGCCAGCGAGCGCAGCAGCGCGATATGTTCGGTCCGGGTCAGCCCGGCGGTGTCGCGGTTGGGGCGGCCGGCAAGCTCTTCGAGCAGCTCTCGCACCACGCCATAGGGCAGGTCGCCCGCGGTGTAGGCGTCTTCGAGGTCGACCACGTTGTAACAGATATCATCGGCGGCCTCGACGACGAAGACCAGTGGGTGGCGGCGCCACCAGCGATGCGAGCCATGCTCTTCGGCTGGCAGCCCGCAGCCTCGCGCGACCTCGGCGAAAAGCGCCTCTTCGCTGGCAAACACGCCGAACTTCTTCAGCCCGACATAGCCTTTGCGGGTCTCTTCGGCCAGCGCGGCGCGGGTCGCGGCGGTGGCGGGATACTTCATGAACGCGCCAAGCACCGCCTTTGACAGCCGCATGCCGCCGGCGCCGCGGTACATCTCCAGCCGGGTGACGATGCGAAAGCCCTGTGCGTTGCCCTCGAAGGCGGTGAACTCGCTCCGGAGCGCTGGGTCGAGTGCGCCGCATAGGCCGCGCCCGGCATCGAAGCGCTCGGCGAACCAGTCGCCGATCGATGCCTCGCCCGAGTGGCCGAAGGGCGGATTGCCGATGTCATGCGCGGCGCAGGCGGCCTGCACGACATTGGCGAGGCTGTGATCTTCATGTGGGCCGATCTCGCCCTGTTCGATCAGCCAGTGCCCGATGTGCATCGCCAGCGAGCGCCCGACGCTGCCCACTTCGACCGAATGGATCAGCCTGTGGTGGATGTGGTCGTTTTCATAAAGCGGATGCACCTGCGTTTTGTTGGCGAGCCTGCGGAACGGTGCGGAGAAAACGATCCGGTCGTGATCCTGCACAAAGATCGATCGGTTGCGCCCTTCGGTGTACTTGGGGTCGCTCAGCCGCTCGGCGCAAAGAAGGTCGGTCCACTGCATCGCTCTGTCCCGTTCGTGTGAGGCGCATCTGTTGCCGCCAGACCTAGCCGAGGGCAGGGTCCGGGGAAAGAGCGCCGCCCGCTGCCGCTTCGTCTAGATGGAAATATCCCGGGGGAGGCCGCAAAGCGGCCGGGGGCAGAGCCCCTTTTGCCGCGCATCTGTCGCGGATCCGGATCCAAAAGTTTCCGATCCGCTCCAGCCTGCGCAATCTCTCGCCGAAAACCGACGCAATGGATACATTTCACGTCTTGCCCGAATCCGCGCCCTGGCATAGATGCGGCGGTGGGACACCCTTCCCCAACGAAGGGCGACTATCTGTAAGGTTAGAGACATCATGGCTAGACCCCAACCGTCCGCGCGGCCGGCTAATCCGCGCTTTTCTTCCGGCCCCTGTGCCAAGATCCCCCATTTCTCGCTGGACATGCTGTCCGACGCCCCGCTCGGTCGCTCGCACCGTGCCAAGGTCGGCAAGGACAAGCTGAAGGCTGCCATCGAAGGCACCCGCGAGATCCTCGGAATTCCCGCCGACTACAAGATCGGCATCGTGCCCGCCTCCGACACCGGCGCCATGGAAATGGCGATGTGGTCGCTGCTGGGCGAGCGCAAGGCAGAGATGCTGGCGTGGGAATCCTTCGGCGCTGGCTGGGTCACCGACGTGGTGAAGCAGCTGAAGATCGACGCCGAAGTGAAGACCGCCGATTATGGCCAGATCGTCGATCTCGGCACCGTCGACTTCAACAATGATGTCGTCTTCACCTGGAACGGCACCACCTCCGGTGTGCGCGTGCCGAATGGCGACGCGATCCCCGAAGGCCGCGATGGCCTGACCATCTGCGATGCGACCTCGGCCGCCTTCGCGCAGGACCTGCCGTGGGACAAGCTCGACGTCACCACCTTCTCTTGGCAGAAGGTGATGGGCGGTGAAGCGGCGCATGGCGTTATCGTGCTGAGCCCGCGCGCCGTGGCACGTCTGGAAAGCTACACCCCCGCGTGGCCGCTGCCGAAAATCTTCCGCATGACCAAGGGTGGCAAGCTGATCGACGGCATCTTCGAAGGCGCGACGATCAACACGCCCTCCATGCTGGCGGTCGAGGATTACCTCGTTGCGCTGGACTGGGCGCGCAAGATCGGCGGCCTGAAGGCGCTGCACCAACGCGCCGACACCAACGCCAAGGTGCTGTGGGACTTCTGCGACCGTCACGACTGGATTGCCAACCTCGCCGAGGATGACGCGACCCGCTCGAACACCTCGGTCTGCCTGAAGTTCACCGACGATCGTATCAAGGATGGCGCGGCGTTTGCCAAGGCAGTGGCCAAAAAGCTCGAGAGCTACCATGTCGCCTATGACATCGGCGCCTATCGCGACGCCCCGGCGGGCCTGCGTATCTGGTGCGGTGCCACGGTCGAAAGCGCCGACATCGAGGCGCTGACGCTGTGGCTCGAATGGGCCTTCGAGACCGAGATCGAAGCACAGGCAGAAACGGCCTGATCCGCACGTTTTAAGCAAAATGCGGGACCGCGCCCGGCGGTCCCGTCTTTCCCTGCATCCAGATTTCCCCGAAAGGACCGCTGACATGGCTCCCAAGGTTCTCATCTCCGACAAGCTTTCCGACGCCGCCGTTCAGATCTTCAAGGATCGTGGTATCGAGGTCGACTTCCGCCCCGATCTTGGCAAGGACAAAGAGGCCCTCGCCGAAGTGATCGGCAACTACGACGGTCTCGCGATCCGCTCGGCCACCAAAGTGACGCCGTCGATCCTCGAAAAAGCGACCAACCTGAAGGTCGTCGGCCGTGCCGGCATCGGCACCGACAACGTCGACAAGGAAGCCGCGTCGAAGCACGGCGTGATCGTGATGAACACGCCCTTCGGCAACATGATCACCACCGCCGAGCACGCCATCGCCATGATGTTCGCCGTCGCCCGCCAGCTGCCCGAGGCCTCCGCCTCGACCCATGCTGGCAAGTGGGAGAAGTCGAAGTTCATGGGCGTCGAGCTGACCGGCAAGACCCTCGGCGTGATCGGCGCCGGCAACATCGGCGGCATCGTCTGCGACCGCGCCCGCGGTCTGAAGATGAAGGTTGCGGCCTATGACCCCTTCCTGAGCCAAGAGAAGGCCGACAAGATGGGCGTCGAGAAGGTCGAGCTCGACGAGCTGCTGGCCCGCGCCGATTTCATCACCCTGCACGTGCCGCTGACCGACCAGACCCGCAACATTCTCGGTGCCGAGAACCTCGCGAAGACCAAGAAGGGCGTGCGGATCATCAACTGTGCCCGTGGCGGCCTCGTCGACGAGGAAGCGCTGGCCGAGCTGCTGAAGTCGGGCCATGTGGCCGGTGCCGCCTTTGACGTCTTCGCCGAAGAGCCGGCGAAGGAAAACCCGCTGTTCAACCTGCCCAACGTGGTCTGCACGCCGCACCTCGGCGCCTCGACCACCGAAGCGCAGGAGAACGTGGCGCTGCAGGTGGCCGAGCAGATGGCCGACTATCTGCTGACCGGCGCTGTTTCCAATGCGCTGAACATGCCGTCGGTGACGGCCGAGGAAGCCAAGGTCATGGGCCCGTGGATCAAGCTTGCCGGCCATCTTGGCAACTTCATCGGCCAGATGACCGACGAGGCGATCACCGCGATCAACATCCTCTACGACGGCACGGTTGCCGAGATGAACCTCGAGGCGCTGAATTGCTCGCTGATCGCAGGCATCATGAAGCCGATCTCGCCCGAGGTGAACATGGTTTCCGCGCCGGTGATCGCGCGTGAGCGTGGCATCCAGATCAGCACCACCAACCAAGAGCAGTCGGGTGCTTTCGAAGGCTACATCAAGGTGACCGTGGTGACCGAGAAGCGCGAGCGCTCGATCGCAGGCACCGTGTTCTCGGATGGCAAGCCGCGCTTCATCCAGATCAAAGGCATCAACATCGAGGCCGAGGTGGGCGAGCACATGCTCTACACCACCAACGAAGACGTGCCGGGCATCATCGGCAAGCTGGGCTCGATGCTGGGCGATCACAAGGTCAACCTCGCGAACTTTACGCTTGGCCGGTCGGCGGCGGGCGGCGAGGCCATCGCCATCGCCTACCTCGATGAAGGGATCGCCGATGACGTTGTCACCGCGCTGCGCGACACCGGCCTCTTCCAGCAGGTCAAGCCGCTGGAATTCGACGTCGCCTGACAAAACGGCTCAACGCCGAAGCGACGGTTGGGACAGTGAAGACAAGGGGCGCCTCTCGGGGCGCCCCTTTTGCCGTTCTTCCGGCGCGCGTCTTTTGCCACGTTGCGCGCACATGCGCGCGCCCGCCCTTGTCTCGCCAGTCCCCGAGGTCCAAGTAAACGCTACGGAAAGGACCTCTCATGCAGCCCATCTATGCCATTGGCGATATTCACGGTCAGATCGACCGCCTTCATGACGCGCTGGAGATGATCGCACGCGACGCGCACGCCGACGCGCCGATTGTGTTTCTTGGCGATTACGTGGACCGCGGCCCCGACTCGCGCGCTGTGATCGACCTGCTGATGCAGGGGCAGGCCGAGGGCAAGCCGTGGACCTGCCTAATGGGCAACCACGACCGCTTCTTGCTGCGCTTTTTGGAAAACCCGCGGTACATGGACCCCAATGTCTCGCGCCCGCTGCTCTGGACCGACCCGCCGCTTGGCGGAACGAAGACGCTTGCCTCTTATGGGGTCGACGTTCGCGAGGGGCGTCCGCTTTCGGAGGTTCACGCCGACGCGCTGGAGGCGATCCCGCAGGCACATCGCGACTGGCTCTCCGATCTGCCGCGCGTGCATGAGACCGAAGAGCATATCTTCGTCCACGCGGGGCTGCGGCCCGGAGTGCTGCTGAATTACCAAAAAGAAGACGATCTGGTGTGGATTCGCGCGCCCTTCCTCGACTGGCAGGGCGATTGGGGGCGTCTGGTGGTGCATGGGCACACGGCGCTGGATATGCCAACGCTCTATCCCAATCGTCTCAACATGGATGGCGGAGCGGGCTATGGGCGCCCGCTCTACCCGGCGCTTCTACTGGGCCGCGACGCTTTCCTGCTCGGTCCCGTGGGCCGTGTCCGGCTGTAGCGCACACCACGCCTGATACTGCGACAGGAACACCCGGCCCGACAGGTCTTCGAGGAAATGCGAGCGCTTGAGCCTGTCCATCACCGGGCCTTTCACTTCGGTCAGATGCAGGGTGATGCCTTGTTCGTCGAGCCGGCGGTTGATCTCTTCGAGCGTTTCCAGCGCGCTCATGTCGACCTCGTTGACCGCCGGGAACATCAGCACCACATGGCGCAGGTTCTTGCATTCGGCGACGCGGGCCAGAACGTATTCCTCCAAGAAGCGCGCGTTGACGAAGTAAAGGCTTTCGTCCACCCGCAGGGTGAGCACGCCGGGCAGGGTCTCGACCTCGTGGCGCAGCACGTTGCGGAAGTGATGCGTGCCCGGCACCAGCCCGACCTCGGCCACATGCGGCTTTGACGTCTTGTAGAGGTGCAGCAGGATCGACAGCAGAACGCCCGCCGATACCCCGACCTCGACGCCGACCAGCAGTGTTAACACGATGGTGGCCGAGACGGCGGTGAAGTCGACCTTCGAGTAGACCCATGTCTTCTTCAGGATCGAGAAATCCACGAGGCTGAGCACGGCGACGATGATGGTCGCGGCCAGCGTGGCCTTGGGCAAAAAGAACAGCAGCGGGGTCAGGACCAGCGTGGCAAGGCCGATGCCGACAGCGGTATAGGCGCCCGCTGCCGGCGTCTCGGCGCCCGCATCGAAGTTCACCACCGAGCGCGAGAAGCCGCCGGTGACGGGAAAGCCGCCCGAGAGCGCCGAGCCGATGTTCGATGCGCCAAGGCCGATCAGTTCCTGATCTGGGTCGATGCGCTGGCGGCGCTTGGCCGCGAGAGTCTGGGCGACCGAGACCGACTCCACGAAGCCGATGATCGAGATCAGAATGGCGGGCATCAGCAGGGTTTGCCACATCGCCGGATCGAGAGAGGGCGCCGAGAGCGGCGGCAGGCCCATCGGCACCTCGCCGACGACGCGCACGCCCATTTCGTTGAGCCCGAAGCCCCAGCTTAGCAGCGTGGTCACGGCGACGGCGGCCACCGGGCCCGCTTTGGCGAGGATGTCGGCCATGCGCGGGCCAAGGCCGATGCTGCGCAGCAGGGGCTTCAGCCCCTTGCGGACCCAAAACAGAAAGCCGGTTGCGGCCACGCCGATCACCAGCGTGATGATGTTGGTCTCGCCCAGATGCGACAGCAGCGACCCCACCAATTCGATCAGCGTGTGGCCATGGGCGTCGATCCCGAAGATATGCTTGAGCTGCGAGGCGGCGATCAGCACACCGGAGGCGGTGATGAAGCCGGCGATCACCGGGTGGCTGAGGAAGTTGGCGAGAAACCCGAGGCGCAGCACGCCGATCAGCACGAGGAAGGCGCCGGAAATGAAGGCCAGGGTGACCGCCGCCAAGGCGATCTGCGCCGGGTCGCTCAGGCCAAGCTGTCCGATCGCAGCAGCCGTCATCAGCGACACCACGGCCACTGGGCCCACGGCCAGCGCCCGGCTGGTGCCGAAAATGGCGTAGGCGACCAACGGCAGGATCGAGGCGTAGAGGCCCATCTCGGCTGGCAGGCCCGCAAGCAGCGCATAGGCCAAGGATTGCGGGATCAGCATGATCGTCACGATGACGGCGGCCACAAGGTCGGAGGTTGCCGTGTCGCGGTTGTAGCGGCTGGCCCAGTCGAGGATCGGAAGATAGCGGGTCAGGCGGCGGGGGAACTGCATGAGGCGTGGTCCTGATTGGCGCTCGCCCCGGACGGAGCCGGGGTTTGAATGTCTATATATTCCCAAAAATGAATTTGTGAAGTGGGAAACGCATTTCCCTCTGAATAGTCATGACGCGGAACATTGTCCGCGCCAAACTCCCATTGCGAGGAAAATTTATCAAGATGCCGATACAGCTTCGGGCTTTGCCATCCATTCCTTGCCGCGCAGCATCGCCTTCCAATAGACCGGGGGCAGGATTTGCTCCTTCAGCAGCCATGCGGCGCGCGACGGCTTCGTGCCGTCGATCAGCCATTTCGGGAAGCTCGGCAGCAGCGCGCCACCGTAGCCGAACTCGGCAAGCACGATCTTGCCACGTTCGACCGTCAGCGGGCAGGACCCATAGCCATTGTAGAGCGCCGCGGGGGCCTTGCCATCGATATCCGCCGCGACGTTCTCTGCCACCACGGGGGCCTGCATCCGCGCCGCCGCCGCGGTCTTGGCATTGGGCGCGTTCATCACGTCCCCGAGGCTCCAGACGTTATCATAGACCTTGTGGCGCAGCGTGTTCTGATCCACGTCGACCCAGCCCGCGGCATCGGCCAGCGGCGAGACCTTGATGAAGTCCGGCGCCGTCTGCGGCGGGCAGACGTGCATCATGTCGAACTCCACCGTCACCTCGGTGGCGTCAGTGTCGGGCTTGGAGACCTTGAAGGTGGCCGTGCGCGCCGGGCCGTCCACGGCCACGAGGTTGTGGAAGAAGTTCAGCTTGGCGCGGTACTTCTCGATGTAGTGCTGCAGCGCCGGGACATAGTCCTTCACCCCGAAGAGCACGCCGCCGGCGTTCATGAACTCGATCTGCACGCGCGGCAGAACCCCGGTGCGGAACCAGTGGTCGCCCGACAGGTACAGCGCCTTCTGCGGCGCACCGGCGCATTTGATCGGCATCGGCGGCTGGGTGAACAGCGCCCGCCCGCCCTTGAACCCGCGCACGAGATCCCATGTGTAGGGGGCCAGATCATAGCGGTAGTTCGAGGTGACGCCGTTCTTGCCCAGCGTGTCGACCAGCCCCTCGACCTTGTGCCAGTCAAGCTTCAGCCCCGGGCAGACGATCAGCCGCGCGTATTTCACCACGCGGCAGCCATCGAGCACGACGGCATTACTCTCCGGCTCGAAGGCGGCGACGGCAGCCTTGATCCAATGGACCCCCTGCGGAACGAGGCTGCCCATGGTGCGCGCGGTGGTCTGCGGCTCGAAAATGCCGCCGCCGACCATGGTCCAGCCGGGCTGGTAATAGTGGACGTCCGCCGGGTCGAGCACGGCGATCTCAAGCTCGGGCTTGCGCGCTTTGAGGCTGGCGGACACAGCGATACCGGCGGCCCCGCCGCCCACCACCACCACGTCGAACTTGGCATCGCCGGTGTCTGTCGGGGTCTTGCCGCCGTTGACGATGCGACGCACCACCCCGGCCATGTCATAACCAGCCGCCTTGGTGGCGGCGAGGATGTCCGCGGGGGGAAGGGCCTTGGACTGGCTCAGAGACCAAAGCGTGGCAGAGCGCGTGCCGCTGCGGCAGTAGGCCAGAACCGGGCCGGGCAGGTCGCGCAGCGCCTTGCCAAAGGCGTCGGCATCGGCGTCCTGCACTTTCCCCGAGACGACGGGAATATACCGGGCCTCAAGGCCTGCGGCGCGGGCCGCGCTTTCGATCTCTTCGAAGTTCGGCTGATCGGCGCCTTCGCCATCGGGGCGGTTGCAGATGATGGCGCGATAGCCCGCTTGGGCGATCTGCGGCACGTCGGCTGCGGTGATCTGGGGCGAGGCGGCGATGTCGTCGGTGATCTTGCGGATGTCCAAGTCGTATCCTCCCAACTCGATTCGAGAGAATACTACACATTCTGAAATAAGAATGCATTGAGTTCGACCGCGCCAGAGCGACCACATTGTCGCAGGGGCAGGGCGGCGCGGAGGTCGCCTCAGCGGCGGAACCCTTGCCTTACATAAGAAAAACGCCGCCCCGAGGGACGGCGTTTTCCGAAATCCGGAAGGGGAGGGATCAGAAGCCCAGACCTTCGTATTTCTTTTTGAACTTCGACACGCGGCCGCCCGCGTCGAGCAGGCGCGAGGAGCCACCGGTCCAAGCCGGGTGCACGGTCGGGTCGATGTCGAGAGTCATCTGGTCGCCTTCCTTGCCCCAGGTCGAGCGGGTCTGGTAGACGGTGCCGTCGGTCATCTTGACGTCGATGACGTGATAGTCGGGGTGGATGCCCTTTTTCATGACGTCTCTCCTTATGCGCCGGCGAGCGGCTTGTAGTTGGTCTGCTCTGCGATACGGGCGGATTTGCCGCGACGCGAACGCAGGTAGTAAAGCTTGGCGCGACGGACTTTACCGCGGCGCACCACCTCGATCGAATCGATGTTGGTGGCATAAAGCGGGAAGACGCGCTCGACGCCTTCGCCGAAGGAAATCTTGCGAACGGTGAACGAGCCAGCGATGCCCTTGCCGTTCTTACGGCTGATGCAGACGCCTTCGTAGTTCTGCACACGGGTACGCGTG
Source organism: Salipiger sp. ABF4_146 (assembly GCF_056161345.1). NCBI lineage: Bacteria > Pseudomonadati > Pseudomonadota > Alphaproteobacteria > Rhodobacterales > Roseobacteraceae > Salipiger > Salipiger sp. ABF4_146. The sequence continues at coordinate 185,965 of NZ_JBSWYX010000010.1, forward strand.
CCTTCGGTCACCTTGTAGCCGACGCGAACGGTGTCGCCGGGCTTGAAGTCGGGGATGGTTTTCCCCAGGGCGGCAATTTGCTCCGCCTCGAGCTGTGCGATCAGATCCATCTGACGCTCTCCTATCTGCTCACGGTTTTTCCCGTGAAGGTGTCGCGTTCCCAGAGCTCCGTGCCTTCGACCGGGTCCGCCGCAGCGCCCGCAGGAGATGGATAACATCTTTGGCCTTTTTCCGGCCGCTGGCTGCGCGAGGTCGCCAAGGCCGCGTCCGGTCCGCCGGGTTCGCGCCGAAGAAACGCGACAAGCGGGAACGAACGAATCCACGAGCGCCCGGCAGGGCGTCGCGGATTGGCGCCGTATAGGCGGGCGCGGCGTTTCGATCAAGGGAAATGTTGCGGCCGGGCCGAGGGGACGGCCAAGTCGAGGGGCTCTGCCCCTCGTGCTCCCCGGCGTATTTTTGAAGAGAAGAAGCGGCGGCCGTGGGTGCTTTGGTCAGCGCTTGCCTTTTGGCGCGTCGCGGTGCTGCGCTTCATGCGCCGCCCAGAGGTCGGGACGGCGGGCGCGGGTGATCTCTTCGGATTGCTGCCGCCGCCATGCCTCGATCGCGGCGTGATTGCCCGACAGCAGCACGTCGGGGATGCGATGGCCTTCCCATTCGGCGGGACGGGTGTACTGGGGATGTTCCAGAAGGCCGCTGGAAAAGCTCTCTTCCTCGGTCGACGCGGCGTTGCCCAGCACGCCGGGGATCAGCCGGATGGTGGCATCGAGCATCATCTGCGCCGCCAGTTCGCCGCCGGTGAGGATGAAGTCGCCGAGCGAGACCTCGATGATCCGGTAGTGATCGATCACCCGCTGGTCGAGCCCTTCGAACCGGCCGCAGATCATCGTCACGCCGGGCGCCTGCGCGAGATGCTGGGCCATCTGCTGGTCGAAGCGGCGACCGCGCGGGCTGAGGTAGATCAGCGGGGCGCGCTGGTCGATGCGGGCGCGGGCGTGATCGATGGCGCGGCCCATGACATCGGCGCGCATCACCATGCCGGCGCCGCCGCCCGCAGGCGTGTCATCGACGTTGCGATGTTTGCCCTCGCCAAATTCGCGCAGGTGGATGGTGCTAAGCTGCCACAAGCCGTCCTGCAGCGCGCGGCCGGTCAGCGAATGGCCAAGCACGCCGGGGAATGCCTCGGGGAAGAGGGTGATCACCTGCGCCTGAAAGGCGCGGGAGAGCTCCGGGGCCTCGGTCATCAGCTCGCGCGGGGCGAGGCTGGGACGAATGGTCTTGCGGCCCGCGGCGCGCTGGGGGGTGTCGGTCATGGCTGGCTGTCCTTTGCGCCCCGTCTAGCCGCGGCGGGCGTAAGGCTCAAGCCGAGAGCTGCGGGCCGCGCTGGGATCGGATGAGCGCGAGGCGGGGCCGCGCGGCGCGGCGCACATCGGCGGGGGACGGCATCTGGTCGCGCAGCGCGAGGATGCGGTGCGGCCTGTGGAAGCACTGTGCCAAGGCGCCGGCGCGTTCCGGGGACGCGCGCAGCAGGGTCGCGAGAAGCCAGAGCTCGGTCATGGCAGGGCGGTCAAGGGCTTCCAGCGCCGTGCCACCTCCGCTTCTGGCAAGGCAGCGTTCGAGCACCCGGCGGACGGCATGTTCGGCGGTCTCCTGTGTCCCTGCGCGGGGCGCGGGGCTGGACAGCAGCGCCGCCAGTTCGGCGCGCATCCGCAATGCCGGGGGCAGCGGCAGGGGCGGGCGGGAGAGTGCGCGGCGGGTCAGCAGCAAGGGCGGCGGCGCGGCGAGGCGCGCCCGGGTGCGGCGCAGCGCGAGACCGGCAAGCAAAAACAGCAGCCACAGCGCCGCCAGAAGATGCGGCCCGCCGGTGGCGGGGTCCGCAGCGCCGATCAGCGCCACGGGCGCGAGAGCGAGACCGACGAGGCCGGCGGCGATGGCAGGGTGGTCGATGAGGGCGTGAAGGCCGTGGCGCAGCAGCGCCCTTGGGCGGGACAGGAAAAAGAACAAATCAAACCTCGGTACAAATACACTGAACCTGCGCCGCCCATCTTGGCCGACTATCGGTCATGGCGCCAGTGTTTCGGAAAACCGTTTCCATATCGGATACGGCTACGCGGCTTGGATCGGATTGATGATGTCTGGCCGGAGGGGAGTGCCCGCTCAGTCCAACAGACCCTCTGGCGGGTCGGCAATGATCCGGCCGGAGGCGAGATCGACAGTCGGCACGACCTCACGGGTGAAGGGCAGCAGCACCGTCGAGCTGGCCCCGGGGATCTGCAGCTCCAGCAGGTCCGAAGCGCCGTGATTGAGCACCGCCTTGACCGTGCCGATCTGCACGCCGCCGGTGTCGAGCACCGTCAGACCGATCAGATCGGCATGGTAGAACTCGTCATCGGGCAGATCGGGCAGACGGTCGCGCGGCGCATAAAGCTGCACGCCCTTCAGCGCGTCGGCCTCTTCCTTGGTGCGCACATCCGAAAGCCGGGCGGCAAAGCCGCCCTTGAGCGGGCGGGTGATCTGCAGATCGAAGCTGCGGCTGCCGTCTTCGGTGGTGAGCGGGGCGTAATCGGCAATGGCTTCGGGATCGGCGGTGAAGCTCTTCAACCGAACCTCGCCGGTAACGCCGAAGGCACCGCCAAGGGCGCCGACACAGATCATCTCGTCCAAATCGATGCGCCTCCCGTCTGCGCCATGCCGTGGATTGCTGAGCGCGGCATAGCCCGCCACCTCCGGCTTGGCAATCTTCCTGCTCAGAACCGCAGGTTGAACACCCGGGTGACCCCGACCCGCACGCGGAACTGATCGTTGGAGCCTTCGTCGACAATCGGGCTGTCGGCGGCGTCGCCCTGAAGGTTGTCCCAGTTGATCGCGCCTTCGACGCCCCAGAGATCGTTGATCTGGTAGCGCGCGCCAAGCTGCAGCCCGGCGCTGACAAGGCCGCCATCGGGATCATAAACGGGAAGCTCGGCGGTGGCCTCGTCGGGGTCGATGCCGGAATAAGTGTCGAGAAACTCGTCGTCGGCCCAGATGAAGCGCGGGCCGAGCGTCAGCTTCCAGCGGTCGGTGGGGCGCGCCACGTAGTCGATGCCGATCGAACCGACATAGCCTTCGTGCCCGCCAAAGCCGCGGCGGACGTCGGCGAAGGCCTCGAATTGTTCTGCGGTGTAGCCCACGCCAAGGCCGACCTCATAGGTCGGGTCGATGTCGTCGAGGCTGGACAGCGACGAGTCGGCACTGGAATCGCGCTTGCCGAGGTAGCGGAACGAGCCGTGCACGTCCCAGCCGTAGCCATCGGTCCAAGGGTCGTCATCGCCGATCTCGGGCACACCGCGCAGTCGCAGATGCTTGAAGCTGAAGCCGATGTCGGGACCGGCTTCGTATTCGTCCGAGCCAAGGAACTTCGGCGCCGCCGAAACCCCGCCGCGCAGGGTGAAGGAGAACACGTTGCCGCTCGACTGGGTCGAGGTGACCGGCTGCGCCGGTGCCGCCTCGGCGGTTTGCGTGACGCCGAACTCCTGCGCCAATGCCGGACCGGCAAACAGCGCGCTGGCCGCGGCGGCCAAGGTCATCGGGGCGAGGGCTCGAAGCATCGGCATGCAAGATCTCCGGGTGTTCTCAAAGGGCTGCTGACCGGAGTGTAGGGCGGACGGGCCTCATGTCCAAGCGTCGACGAAAAAGGCGCGCAGGATTGCTCCTGCACGCCCTTCGAGTGTGACAAGGATGTCGCGCAGATTACTCTGCGCCTTCCTCTGCCGGTGCCTCTGCAGCTTCGGCTGCTTTGGCGGCCTTGGCTTCTGCGCGCTCTTGAGCGGCTTTGCCCGGCTTGGCTTTCTTGGGGTTGTTACGCTCTTTCTTCTCGACCACGCCTGCGGCTTCGAGGAAGCGCGAGATACGGTCGGTGGGCTGGGCGCCCTGGCCGAGCCAGTACTGGACGCGCTCTACGTCCATGACCACGCGGCGCTCGTCGTCCTTGGCGAGCAGCGGGTTGTAGGTGCCGAGCTTCTCGAGGAAGCGGCCGTCGCGCGGCATGCGCGAGTCGGTTGCGACGATTGCGTAGTGGGGGCGCTTTTTGCTGCCGCCACGGGCGAGACGGATTTTCATGGCCATTGGTAAATCTCCTTCGAATGGCGTTTTATGACGGGCAAAGCCCTGTCAGGATTGGTGTTTTTCGTGGTGCTTGATGACTTCCTGAATGATGAAGTTCAGGAAGTTTTCGGCGAAGGCCGGATCGAGATCCGCTTTCTTCGCCAGGTCCTTGAGCCGCGCGATCTGCTGCTCTTCACGCGCGGGGTCGGAGGGGGGCAGCTCGTGAGTGGCCTTCAGCCGGCCCACGGACTGCGTGTGCTTGAACCGCTCGGCGAGCGTGAACACGAGGATCGCGTCCAGCCGGTCGATGCTGTCGCGGTGGTCTTTCAGAAGGTCTGCGGCGCGGGTGGCGGGATCACTCATGCTCGGCTCCTTTGAACAAAAAAGAAGGGGCACACTCCATGCACATCCCATGCACAACACATGCACAGGAGGCGGCAGGAACCGCGCGCCGGGTCTTGGGGGAGACAGCGTCAGTCAACGGCCCATCCCTTCGGTTTGAAGAGGGGGTCGATGTAATTGGCGATCTCCATGTCGATGCCATGCGACAGCTGGCTGCCGCGCAGCGCTGCGGGCGCCGGGTGGCGGTAGACCGCGTCGCTGCCATCGACGGTGGCGGCCTCTGGGTCCTTGCGGGCCCCGAGCCGTTCGGCAAGGCGGATGGAATCGAGGTTCTTGGGGTCGATGTAGCTGACCGCCCCGTCCCATCCGGCCTCGTCGTAGAAATACTGGCGCACGCGCTGCGTGGCTTCGAGCGCATAGCCCTTGCCGCCGCGGTCCGGCCAGATGATCCAGGCGATCTCACGCTCGGGCCATTTGGCGGGGAACCAGCCGCCAGCCATGCCGACCGTCTCGCCGGTGGCGCGCAGGTGGATCATCCACATGCCAAAACCGCGGATCTGCCAGTGGCCGATCTCGGCGGCGTAGAGCATCCACGTCTCGTAGGCGTTCAGCGGCCCGCCCATGAAGCGCGAGCGGTAAGAGGCGAAGGTGGCCTTGAAGTCCGGGTAATCCTCGGCCTGCGGCGCGCGCAGCACCAGCCGTGCCGTTTCAAGCACGGGGATGTCCGGGTCGGCCTGCACCTGCGCCGGCTGGATGTGGTCGAGAACCGCGCTCATGCCTCGGCCCCGTTCATCTGCGGATGACGGAAGATGTGCACCTTATGGCCCATCAGGCCGGTCTCGCGCTCGAAGCGGGCGCCGAGGCGCTTGGCCAGCGCCAGCGAGCGATCGTTGGCCGGGTCGACGAGGCTGATCATCCGGGTCAGGCCAAAAAGCTCGGCCGCCGCGCTGCGCGCCGCCGAGGCCGCCTCATAGGCGTAGCCGTGACCTTCGTGCGAGGCGAAGATCGAATAGGCCAGTTCGGGCTCGGGCCATTCGATGTGGTTGAGCGGGCCGGTGAAGCCGCACATCTCGCCGCTGGCGCGCTCGGTGATGTGCCAGATGCCATAGCCGCGAATTTGCCAGTGCCCCGACGAGCGCAGCAGCGTACGCCAGACCTGACCACGCTCGATCGGGCCGCCGACGAACTGCGAGCGGCGGTCGGCGTAGAAGGCGCAGAGCGCATCGAGATCATCCAGATGCGGCGCCCGCAGAATCAGGCGCTCGGTCTCGATCACCGGCACGGTGACCGGCTGCGGGGTGGCTTGCGTCACGCTCATCCCAGCACCTCCTCGGCAGAGGGGTGACGGTAGAGCATGTCCTCGCCCATGGCGTAATTGGTGTAGGTGCGCTCGTAGACCGCGCCGAGCCGTTCGGCCAGCGCGACCGAGCGGGTGTTGCCCGGCACGATGTTCGAGGTGATGGTCTTGAGGCCCAGATCCTCATAGGCGTAGCGGCGCACGCGCAGCGCCGCCTCGCGGGCGATGCCCTTGCCCTCGAAGCCGTCGAAGACCACCCAGCCGATCTCGGGCTCGGGCCAACCTTCGGGCTCCCAGACGCCGCAGATGCCGGCGGGCTGACCGCTGGCCTTGTCTTCAATGGTGAAATAGCCGTAGCCGCGCAGGTGCCAGTGGCCGACGTTGAGCGCGAACCAGCGCCATGCGTCGCCGCGATGTTCGTAGCCGCCGAAGCCCTCGGCGCGCACCGGGTCGAGCAGGAACGCGATCATCGCCTCGGCATCCGCCGGCTCGGGGCCGCGCAGGATCAGGCGTTCGGTTTCGAGGCGGGGGGCGTTCACGAGACTCATGCGTAGGCCTCCACACTGCCGTCGGCGTCATCCTCGGGAGCGCCGTATTGCGCGAAAGGGTCGGCCTTGGGCGCCGTGGCTTGGGCCGGGTGCGAGTATTTGGAGAAAGATGAAGCGCGCACGCCCTCCGCACCGGCCGCCTGCGGGGCGGTCGGGTCTGTCACCTCGGAGAGGTGAAGGGGGAGGGCGCGCGGATCGCTCATTTCTTCTTGCCGAATCCGCCGAGGCCCGGCGGCAGCGCGCCGCCGCCCATGCCGGGCATGCCGCCGAGGCCGCCCATGCTACCGGGCATCTTGCCGCCCATGGCCTTGGCCGCGGCCTCGATCTGCTTGGGGTCCATCTGGCTTGGGTCCATGCCCTCGGGCATCTCGCCGCCCTTGCCGAACATGCCCTTCATGGCCTGTTTCAGCATGCCGCCTTTGCCCATTTTGCCCATCTTCTTCATCATGTCGGACATCTGGCGCTGCATCTTCAGCAGCTTGTTGAGGTCCGACACCTCCATGCCCGCGCCCTTGGCGATGCGCTTCTTGCGGCTGGCCTGAAGGATCTGCGGGTTGGCGCGCTCCTTCTTGGTCATCGAGTTGATGAGGGCGATCTGCTGGCGCAGGATCGAATCGTCCATGCCGGCCTGATCCATCTGCTTGGCCATTTTGGCCGCGCCCGGCATCATCTGCATCATGGCGCCGAGGCCGCCCATCTTCATCATCTGCTCAAGCTGCATCTTCAGGTCGTTCATGTTGAACTGACCCTTCTGGAAGCGCTTCATCATGCGCTCGGCCTGTTCGGCCTCCAGCGTCTGCTGCGCTTTTTCGACCAGCGCGACGATGTCGCCCATGCCAAGGATGCGGCCCGCGACGCGCTCGGGCTCGAAGGTTTCCAGCGCGTCCATCTTCTCGCCAAGGCCGACGAACTTGATCGGCTTGCCGGTGATCGCGCGCATCGACAGCGCGGCGCCGCCGCGGCCGTCGCCGTCCATCCGGGTCAGCACCACGCCCGAGACGCCGATCTTGTCGTCGAACTCGGTGGCGACGTTCACGGCGTCCTGACCGGTGAGGCCGTCGACCACCAGCAGCGTTTCGCGCGGGGTGACCACGTCGCGCACGTCGGCGGCCTGTTGGATCAGTTCCTGATCGATATGCAGGCGGCCGGCGGTGTCGAGCATGTAGACATCATAACCGCCGAGGCTGGCCTGCGTCTTGGCGCGCTTGGCGATGGCGACCGGGTCCTCGCCTTTGACGATCGGCAGCGTGTCGACGCCGATCTGCTGGCCGAGGATCTGCAGCTGCTCCATCGCCGCCGGGCGGTTCACGTCGAGCGAGGCCATCAGCACCTTCTTGCGGTCGCGCTCTTTCAGGCGGCGCGCAAGCTTGGCGGTGGTGGTGGTCTTGCCCGAGCCCTGCAGGCCGACCATCAGGATCGGCGCGGGCGCGTTGTCGATGCGCAGCGCGCCGGGCTCACCTTCGCCGGTCAGCGTGGCGATGAGCTCGTCGTGGACGATCTTTACCACCTGCTGGCCGGGGGTCACCGACTTGGTGACGGCGGCGCCGGTGGCCTTCTTCTCGACGGCCTTGATGAACTGGCGCGCCACGGGCAGCGAGACGTCGGCCTCGAGCAGGGCGACGCGCACTTCGCGCAGGGCGGTGCGGACGTCGTCCTCGGAGAGGGCGCCCTGCTTGGTGAGGCGGTCGAAGACGCCGCCGAGGCGTTCGGAAAGAGATTCGAACATGGGCCGTCTGGCTCCTTCTTCTCTGGTCCGTATCTGGTGTGCAGACCCGAGATGGGGGCCGCGTGGCATGGAATCAAACTTAAGCCCCGTCGCCTGTCCCATTCGGCAATGCGAAAACGCCTCCGTGGGCGCAACGCGCTGACGGAGGGCGATCCCGGGCATTGCCCAAGGGACCGGAAGCGATGGGACTCCCGGTGGATTGCGCGCGATGTACGCGCATGGGGGTGCGGAGTCAAGCTGGGCAGGGGTTTGCCGCCTTTTTGGGCAGCGCTGCGCCGCAGCGCGGGGGCTGTGGGTGCAAAAGTGGCACAGTTCCGCCCTGTGCACGGCAAACGGGCGAATTCCCTATTTAAGAACTGGTCGGATGGGTGAATTAACGCTATGTAACCAACTGAGACGCTTACTTGATAGGTGACAGTATGAAAACCAAAGCACTTTTCGCATCCGCAGCCATCGTCAGCATGATGGGCGCATCCGCAGCATTCGCCGGCTCGCCGGCACCGGTCGTCGAAGAAGACGATCCCTATGCTGTTGTTCCGGTTGCAGCTCCGTCGAGCGGCACCGCACTGGCAGTTGCCGGTGGCCTCGCAGCCCTCGCGCTGATCGCGGCAGCTTCGGACGGCGACTCGTCCAGCTCGAGCTCCAGCTCGGACTGATACGATCAGACCTTCGCGGCGGCCTCGTCCGCAGCCTTGAACAGCGCCCGGCCCGTGCCGGGCGTTTTTCGTTTCAGCCATACCACGCAGGCACCGGCGCGGCACCGTCGCTCTGGCTCGGCTGATCTTGCGCCGCTCTCCCTTGCATTTCCGCACCGCTTCGCGCTTTCTTGCGCCAGTTCGTGACCCGGTGCACAGGAGAAGCCGATGGACAATTGGGACGAGATTCGCACCGCCTATCATGTTGCGCGGCTCGGCACGGTCAGCGGCGCCGCCGAGGTTCTGGGCGTGCACCATGCCACGGTGATCCGGCATATCGACGCGCTCGAATCGCGGCTCGGGGTGAAGCTGTTCCAGCGCCACGCCCGCGGCTACACGCCGACCGAAGCCGGCAGCGATCTGTCGCGCGTGGCGCAATGCACCGACGATCAGTTCCAGCAACTTGTGGGCCGCATCAAGGGGCGCGGCGAAGCGGTCTCGGGCGAGCTTCTGGTCACCTCGCTGGTCAATTTCTCGACTTTGATGATCGGTGCGCTGACGTCGTTCCGGGAGGCCTACCCCGATGTGACCGTGCGCTATCTGACGGGCTCGCGCCTGTTCCGGCTGGAATACGGCGAGGCGCATGTGGCGCTGCGGGCCGGGGCTGCGCCGGAAGAGCCGGACAATGTGGTGCAGCCCTTCGCCCGCCAGTCGACCGCGCTCTACGCGGCGAAGTCCTACATCGCGCGCCGCGGCAAGCCGAAGGGCGTTGCGGACTTCGGCGGGCATGACTTCGTCGGCTTTGACGATCTCGAATCGCGCGCTCCTTACAATCGCTGGATGAAGAGCAACGTGCTGCAGGAGCGCATCGTGTTCCGCACCTCGGACGACCGCGTGCAGTTGCAGGCCATCCGCGCCGGTGCGGGCATGGGATTCATGTCGGTCACCGAGGCCGAACAGGACCCGGAACTGGTGCAGGTGCTGCCACCGCAGGAGGACTGGTCGTCGCCGCTGTGGCTGGTGACCCACGTTGACCTGCACCGCACACCGAAGGTGCAGGCCTTCCTCAAGCACCTGAAGTCCTACGCCGCCGAACAGGACATGACGTGAGTCTGACGCCCGCGGCGCGCGGTCACCTTGCGATGCTGGCCTTTTCGGCCTGCGTCGCGGGGTCATTCTCGCTCGGTGCCATGGCGGCCCCCAGTATCGCGCCCTCTGCGTTGAACGCGGTGCGTTTCGCGCTGGCGACGCTGCTGCTTGGGGCGGTGGTGATGTGGCGCGGCGGGGTGCCGCGCAGCGCGCTGAGCGCCCCTTGGCGCTACGGCGTGATCGGTGCGTTGATGGTGGCCTATTTCGTGCTGATGTTCGAAGGGCTGCGCACCGCTGAGGCGGTCAGCATGTCGGCGGTCTTCACCCTGACGCCGGTGATGGCGGCGGGCTTTGGCTGGCTGCTGCTGCGCCAACATATGAGTCGCCGCATGGCGCTGGCCCTGGCGATCGGCGGTATTGGCGCGCTCTGGGTTATCTTTCGCGCCGACATCGAGGCATTGCTGCGCTTCGCGCCGGGGCGGGGCGAGCTGATCTACCTTGTCGGCTGCGCCGCGCATGCGGTCTATGCGCCGATGGTGCCGCGGCTCAATCGCGGCGAGCCGGGGCTGGTCTTCACTTTCGGCACAATGGTGGCGGGCACGCTGCTGTTGCTGATGGTCGGCTGGGGGGACATCCGGGCGACCGACTGGGGCGCGCTGCCGGGAATCGTCTGGGTGACCATCCTTTACACCACGCTGGCGGCGACCGCGCTGAGCACGGTGCTGCTGCAATTCGCCGCCATGCGCCTGCCGAGCGCCAAGGTCATGGCCTACACCTATCTTATTCCAAGCTGGGTGATCCTATGGGAGCTTGCGCTGGGGCGCGGGGCGCCGCCTGCGGCGATCCTTGTGGGAATCGGCCTGACGGTGGTGGCGCTGCTGTTGTTGTTGCGCGAAGGCTAGGGCGCGCGACGCGGCTGTTCGGCGCGCTCAGGCCGGGTCTTCGGGTTTAAGTTCGACCTGCAGGAAGCGTTCAAAGGCGTCGAGGTTGATCGGCTCGAACTGTCCGAATCCCTGCATCCAGACCGACGCTTCGCGCAGCGCGTCGGGCTCGAGCTTGCACCATTTCACCCGGCCGCGCTTTTCCTGACTGATCAGCCCTGCCGAGGCGAGGATGGTGAGATGCTTGGAAATCGCCGCCAGCGACATCTCGAAGGGGTCGGCAACATCGGTCACCGCCATGTCATCCTCCAGCAGCATGGCGAGGATGCGCCGCCGGGTCGGATCGGCAAGAGCGGCAAAGACGGTGTCGAGATCGGGAGTCATGGCCTCATAAGCCCCGCGCCGGGCATCGCCGTCAAGCGCCGCCGTGGCGACCGGATCTCTATAGTCAACTTCGGGGTTGAATATGGTTTTCCCTGTCCGTTGGCGCTAGCGCCCTTGCGTCGGGGCGTCGTGTTGTTCTCGATTGTAGTGTTTTCAATGACTTAACTTGCGCCTCCACGTGATCACGGCGGGTTGACTTAAATCCCCCCTGCACGTAGCAACCTTCTCGAACGTCCGAATGGAGCGACAAGGTGGGCGATCCCGATCCGAAGCGGCAACTCGACGCGCTGGAGGCAAAAATTGCGGCGGCCAAGGCTGCCCGGGAGACCCGGAAGTCGCACCACGAGGAGCACTATTCTCAGGCCAACATCGCCTGGCGGATGGTGACGGAAATGGTGGCCGGTCTTGGGATCGGCTTTGGCATCGGCTACGGGCTGGACCTCCTTCTGGGGACCTTGCCTTGGCTTATGGTGCTGTTCACATTGCTGGGCCTCGTGGCGGGCATCCGCGTGATGTTGCGGACCGCCGCCGAGATGCAGCTGACAAAATACTCCGGCGACGCCGGAGAGGGGCAATCCTCCGGCGAGACCGGAGATGACGAGAAGAGGGATCGCGGCAATGGCGACTGAAGCGGCTCACGGTGCAGAACAGGCGGCAGAAGGCGGGCTCGTCTTCCACCCGATGGACCAGTTCATGGTTAAACCGCTCTTCGGAGCCGGCGACGTGGGCATGTTCACCATCACCAACGTGACGCTGTGGATGTTCCTTTGCATCCTCGCGATCGTCGGTGTCATGGTGCTGGGCACCTCGCGCCGCGCCATCATCCCCTCGCGCAGCCAGTCGGTCGCCGAACTGGCCTACGGCTTCATCTACAAGATGATCGAGGACGTGACCGGCAAGGAAGGCCTGAAGTACTTCCCCTACATCATGACGCTGTTCATGTTCATCGTCTTCTCGAACTTCCTCGGCCTGATCCCGATGAGCTTCACCACCACCTCGCACATCGCGGTGACATGGGTTCTGGCTCTGGCGGTGTTCCTCGGCGTGACGATCCTTGGCTTCGTGAAGAACGGCACCCACTTCCTCGGCCTGTTCTGGGTCAGCTCGGCCCCGATGGCGCTGCGCCCGATCCTCGCCGTGATCGAAGTGATTTCCTACTTTGTCCGCCCGGTCAGCCACTCCATCCGTCTTGCTGGCAACGTGATGGCCGGTCACGCCGTGATGAAGGTCTTCGCAGGCTTCGCCGCGCTGGCCGTCGTCTCGCCGGTGTCGATCGTCGCGATCACCGCGATCTACGGGCTCGAAGTTCTCGTGGCCTTCATCCAGGCCTACGTGTTCACCATCCTGACCTGCGTCTACCTCAAGGACGCGCTGCATCCTGCCCACTGAGGCGCAGGCCGGTCCGGACAACCTCTATCCATCCAATTCCATCGTAAGGAGAGACTCAAATGGAAGGCGATATCGCAAACCTCGGTCAGTTCATCGGCGCCGGCCTCGCAGGCCTGGGTTCGGGCATTGCGGCCCTCGGCGTGGGTAACGTTGCTGCAAACTTCCTGGGCGGCGCACTGCGCAACCCGTCGGCAGCTGCTTCGCAGACCGCGACCCTCTTCATCGGCATCGCATTCGCAGAAGCTCTGGGGATCTTCTCGTTCCTCGTCGCTCTGCTGCTGATGTTCGCCGTCTAATCCTTCGGGACCTTATCCTTACGCGGGGGCGGCACCGTCTTTGACGGGCCGCCCCAAGTAGAGACAACGTTCCGACGGAGGACGACATGGCGGTCGAACCCATTCAAGAAGAAATGGCCGGTATCTGCGTCGACGCGCATGGCTCCGCCATCGGGATGCCGCAGCTTTGCGGCGAATGGATCCCGAACCAGATCTTCTGGCTCATCATCACGCTGCTGGTGATCTTCTTCGTGCTGTCGCGCGTCGCTCTGCCGCGGATCGCGTCCGTTCTGGCCGAGCGTCAGGGCACCATCACGAACGATATCTCCGCCGCCGAAGAGCTGAAGCGCCAAGCCAAGGACGCGGAAGCGGCCTATGAGAAGGCGCTGGCCGATGCCCGGAGCGAAGCTCAGGCCATCGCCCAGAAAACCCGCGATGAGATCAAGGCCCAGCTCGACGCCGCAACGGCTGAGGCGGACGCCAAGATCGCCGAGAAGACCGCAGAGTCCGAAAAGGTGCTCTCCGAGATTCGCGCCAGCGCGGTAGAAAGCGTCGAGGCCGTGGCCAAGGAAACCGCGGAGGCCATCGTGGCCGCCATGGGGACCAGCGCCGACAAGGCCGCAATCGACGCGGCTGTGGCAAACCGGATGAAAGGCTGATCCCATGCGCAACCTCATCACCCTGAGCGCGCTCGGAACCCTGATGGCCAGCCCCGCGCTGGCCGCCTCCGGCCCGTTCTTCTCGCTCCGCAACACCGATTTCGTCGTGCTGCTGGGCTTCCTGCTGTTCATTGCAGTCCTCGTGTACTTCAAAGTGCCGAAGATGCTGGGCGGCCAGCTTGATCGCCGTGCCGAGGGCATCCGCGACGAGCTTGAAGAAGCCCGCGCGCTGCGCGAGGAAGCACAGACCCTTCTGGCCTCCTACGAGCGCCAGCAGCGCGAAGTGCAGGATCAGGCGGATCAGATCGTGGCGCAGGCCAAGGTCGATGCCGAGAATGCCGCAGAGCAGGCTCGCGCGGACCTCGACGCGTCTATCGCGCGCCGCCTTGCCGCTGCCGAAGATCAGATCAAATCGGCGGAGACCTCGGCCGTGAAGGAAGTCCGCGACCGCGCGATTTCCGTGGCCGTGGCCGCTGCATCCGATGTGATCGCCGAGAAACTCGGCGCGCAGGACAAGGCCAAGCTGGTCGACGAGTCGATCAAGACGGTGGGTGCCAAGCTGCACTGACCGGTCCGACACGACACTTCTTGCAGAGCCCGGCCATTGGCCGGGCTTTTGCGTTCTTGGGGGAGTCATCGGCCCGGGGCTGTGATCGGAAAACGCGCCGCTTGATGGGGCGTGGCGCGGCAATGGCCACATCCGGAGTGCGCTGCGGGGCTCTCGCCCCTTTCCCTTGACGCGGACCCCATATACTGTGGAAGTACCGCAAGCACAGCCAAACATGTGGGCGGACAGCCGAGGGGACAACGTGGCACATATCATCGTCGTTGGGAACGAGAAGGGCGGGGCTGGCAAGTCCACCGTCTCGATGCATCTGGCAACCGCGCTTGTGCGCATGGGCCATCGCACCGGCGCGCTCGATCTGGACCTGCGGCAGCGCTCGGTGGGCCGCTACATCGAGAACCGCCGCCGCTTTTGCGAAAGCGAGGGCATCGAGCTGGCCATTCCGCGCTATCTCGATTTGCCCGAGGTGCAGCCCGAGGCGCTGGCCCCGGGGGAAAATGCCTTTGATCACCGTCTTTCGGCGGCCGTGGCGCAGCTTGAAACCGATTGTGACTTTGTGCTGATCGACTGCCCCGGCTCGCACACGCGGCTGAGCCAAGTGGCGCACTCGCTGGCCGACACGCTGGTCACGCCGCTCAACGACAGTTTCATCGATTTCGACCTGCTGGCCCATATCGACAGCGACGGCGAGAAGATCCTCGGCCCCTCGGTGTATTCCGAGATGGTCTGGAACGCCCGCCAACTGCGCGCGCAGGCCGGTCTGCAGCCGATCGACTGGGTGGTGCTGCGCAACCGCCTCGGCGCGCAGAACATGGTCAACAAGATGAAGATGGAAAAGGCGCTGACCAAGCTGTCCAAGCGCATCGGCTTCCGCATCGCGCCCGGCTTCAACGAGCGTGTGATCTTCCGCGAACTCTTCCCGCGTGGGCTGACGCTGCTTGACCTGAAGGACATCGGCGTCGGCAACCTCAATATCTCCAACGTGGCGGCACGGCAGGAATTGCGCGATCTGGTGAAGGCGCTGGAACTGCCCGGCGTGGAAGTGAACTTCTGAGGGGCTGACGTTCGCCCGTCAGTGGTTGCGCATGTGCAGCGCGATCAGCGATGCCCCGATGCCCGAGCTGATCAGATCGATGCCAAGGAAAATGCCCAGTAGACCGGTCGCCGATCCCGGCAGCGTCGCCATGATCAGCACCCCGAGCACCACCGACACGAGCCCCGCGAAGACCAGCCAACTCCAGCCAGCCCGCTCGCGGACGGACAGGCCGATGGCGATACGAACCACACCGAGCGCGAGGAAGAAGGCCGCGACCAGCCATGTGAGCGACACCAGCCCGCGGAACGGGTTGGCCAGCAGAAACACCCCGAAGGCCAGCACCAGCAGGCCCAGCAGCGCCTCGATCACGCGGGCGCCGACACTGGCCTCGTCGTTGAAGGCGATCCAAAGCTGAAGCGATCCGGCGATGATGAAGGCGATGGCCGAGATGGTCAGCACGGTCAGCGAAGCTGCAAACGGGTTCACCAGAGCGCCAATCCCGCCGAGGATCAGGATGATGCCGAGCACGAGCATCCAGCCCCATTTCTTGCGTGTGGTCTGGGGGCGTGGGCCGTCGGACATGGGGTCTCTCCGTGAGTTGGCGGCGGGCGAGGGCTGGGGAGGATACCCCCCACGTTAAGGTCACTGTGCCGGAAGCCCCGCGGCACCCGCAAGACAGGCCGGAGTTGTTAGCGTAAAATTAGGGAAGTTTCGCAAAGCATTGTGCATGACCTTGGCCGGACCTTTCCCAACGCGCAGGCGGCGCGCGGCACGCTGCGTGGCAAGGAGGCGATTGGGCGCCCGCCGCTCGTGGATCTTGCTGGCTTTTCCGGCGCTGGCGGCCTGCGCGGGGCAGATCGGCGGTCCGGCCTATGTCGGGGCATCGCCGATGCGCGCCGAGGTTGGCGACATGCGCTTCGTTCTGCGGGTGCTGGACGATCGGGCCGAGGCAATACGTGTGAGCCCGATGTTCCCAGCGAAATTCGATGAGGTGGCCGAGCGGGCGCAGATCGCGGTCGCGCGGGCCAGTGGCTGCCACCCGGCATGGGTGGTGGGCGATCCGTCGGTGGTAGAAATTGGCCTGTCTTGCGGCACAAAACCTGCGCCGAAAAAACCCAAACGGCACCACACCGCCTGCGATGTTCTGAAGGCGACGGGAGGCCGCTGCGGATGAACGGATCAGAGAGGCTTTTCGTAAAACAGGCTCGAGCTGTTCTCGACATAGCCGCCGAACGGGCCGCGCCGGGCAAACCCGGTGCTCTCGTACAGTGCCATGGCCGCGGGCAGCTTGTCGCCGGTCTCGAGCCGCAGAAGCGGAATGCCCGCATCGCGCGCCTCGGCTTCCAGATGCTGCAACAGCCGCCGCGCCAGCCCCAGACCGCGCGCTTCGGGCGAGACGAACATCGATTTCACCTCGGCATAGCCTTCCGCCCGGGCGATGGCGGCACAGCCCAAAAGCACACCGTTTTCCTCGGCACCGTAGAAGGTGATCTCGGGGCCGCAAAGCGCGTCGATGTCCAGGCGGTAGTTCTCTTCCGGCGGAAACAGCGAATCCATCAGCGCGTGGCTTTCCCGCAGCAGCGCCTCGGCGCGCGGATCACGTGGAGACACTGGAGCGATGCTGATCGACATAGGCGCTTTCCTCTGGGCACGGCTTCGGATATTGGCGGGGCCTCCGCCGGGGTCAACCCACAAATATGGCGCAAGCCCCGCAATATCTTGTGGACAACTGGCAGAGGGCCGCCACATCAGGGGTAAAGCGTTTGACTTGGCCCCGCCCGAACCGCCAAATTCGGGGATAACTTCGGAATCAGGGCATCGCTTTGCAGTTCACACGGCTTCGACTGACGGGCTTCAAGAGCTTCGTTGATCCCACCGATCTGGTCATCTCTGACGGGCTGACCGGGGTCGTCGGGCCCAATGGCTGCGGCAAGTCCAACCTGCTCGAGGCCCTGCGCTGGGTGATGGGCGAGAACCGGGCCAAGGCGATGCGCGGCGCAGGCATGGAAGACGTGATCTTCGCCGGCGCCCATTCGCGCCCGGCGCGCAATTTTGCCGAGGTTTCGCTGTCGCTCGACAATGCCGACCGCCGCGCCCCGGCGGGCTTCAATGACGCCGACCAGCTGGAGATCGTGCGCCGGATCACGCGCGACGTCGGCTCGGCCTATAAGGTCAACGCCAAGGACGTGCGCGCCCGCGACGTTCAGATGCTGTTCGCCGATGCCTCCACCGGCGCGCATTCGCCCGCGCTGGTGCGGCAGGGCCAGATCTCGGAACTGATCAACGCCAAGCCGAAGAACCGCCGCCGCATTCTTGAGGAAGCCGCGGGGATCTCGGGGCTCTACCAGCGCCGTCATGAGGCGGAGCTCAAGCTCAACAACACGGAGGCGAACCTGCTGCGCGTCGATGACGTGATCGAGCAACTCGCGGCGCAATTGGGGCAGCTTGACCGGCAGGCCCGGCAGGCGGCGCGCTACCGCGCCATCGGCGCCGATCTGCGGCAGGCCGAGGGGCTGCTGCTCTACCGCCGCTGGATGGAGGCCGAGGAGGCCCGGCAGTCCGCCGAAACCGTGCTGCGCGCGCGGATCACCGCCGCCGCCCAGGCCGAAAGCGCTGCCCGCGCCGCCGAGCGCGCGCGGGCGGAAAAGGACGAGGCGCTGCCGCCGCTGCGTGAGGAAGAGGCGATCGCCGCCGCCATCCTGCAGCGCCTGACCGTGCAGCGCGATGCGCTGGCCGAGCAGGAAGCGCGGGCGCAGGACACCATCGAAACGCTGACCCGCCGGATCGAACAGATCGGCAAGGACATGGAGCGCGAGGGCGCCCTCAACCGCGACGCGGGCGAGACCATCGAAGCGCTGGAATGGGAAGCGCGCGAGTTGGCCAAGGCTGGCGAGGGCCATGATGACCGGTTGGCCGAAGCCTCCGACGCTGCCTCCGAAGCCTCCGCCGTGCTGCAAGAGCGCGAGGCCGCGCTGACCCAGCAGACCGAGGACGTGGCGCGGCTCGCCGCGCGGCACCAGTCGGCGCAGCGCTATCTGGCTGACGTGCGCAAGACGCTGTCGCGGCACGACGCCGAGGCGCAGAAGGCGCGCGATGCCGTGGCCGAGGCGCGCGGGCGCTTGGCGCAGGCGACCGCAGCCATGGAGGACGCGCAGGACCGCTCCGAAGAGGCGCAGGCCATGGCCGCCCGCGCCGAAGAGCTGCTGTTGCAGGCCGACGAGGCGCGCACCGACTGCCAGAGCCGCGAGGCCGAGGCCCGCGCCGAACGGTCTGAGGGCGAAGGCGAGTTGAGCGCGCTGAGTGCCGAGGTCTCGGCGCTGTCGCGTCTGCTCGAGCGCGACACCGCCGAGGGCGGGCAGGTGCTCGACCGGCTGCAGGTGGAGCAGGGCTTCGAAAAGGCGCTTGGCGCGGCGCTCTCCGACGATCTGCGCGCGCCGGAAGTGGCCGACGATGGCCCCTCGGGCTGGTTCGAATTGCCGCGCTACGCTGACGAACAGGCGCTGCCGCAGGGCGTCACGGCGCTGTCGCAGCATGTGTCGGTGCCCGATGTGCTGGTGCGCCGGATGGGCCAGATCGGCCTTGTCGATCCCGATGAGGGCAACGCTCTGCAGCCCTTGCTGAAGCCCGGGCAGCGGCTGGTCAGCCGCGACGGTGATCTCTGGCGGTGGGACGGTTTCCGCGCATGGTCCGAGGATGCGCCCTCGGCGGCGGCGCTGCGGCTGGAGCAGCTCAACCGCCTCGAAGGGCTGAAGCGCGAACTTGCCGAGGCCGAGGCCCGGGTCGAGGGCATGCGCACCGCGCATGACGCGCTGGTCGCCCGGCTGGCCGAGCTGACCCGTGCCGACAAAGTGGCGCGCGAGACGCGGCGCGAAGCCGACCGCGAGGTCAACGAGGCGATGCGCGCGTTCAACCGCGCCGAGAGCGAGCGGAGCATGGCCGAGAGTCGCCTCGAGAGCCTCGCGCTGGCGGTCAGCCGCCACGATGACGAGGCGACGACCGCGCGTCAGCAGGTGGTCGAGGCCGAGCGCGGGCTTGCGGAACTGGGCGATCTCGAAAGCGCCCGGGCCGAGGCTGAGGATGTGCGGATGACCGTCGAGGCGGCGCGGATGACGATGATGACCCGCCGCTCGGCGCATGACGAGTTGCGCCGCGAGGGCGAGGCGCGCACCGCGCGCCAGCAGAGCGTGACCAAAGAGCTTTCGGGCTGGCGCCACCGGCTGGAAACCGCCGAGAAGCGCAGCGCCGAGCTTAGCGAGCGCCGCAAGGGCCATGAGCGCGAATTGGTCGAGGCGCAGGCGGTGCCGGACGAACTGGCGGCGAAGCGCGAGGAACTGGCGCTGTCGATCGATGACGCCGAACAACGCCGCGCCGCCGCCTCCGACATGCTCGCGGCCGCGGAAAGCGCCATGCGCGCCGCCATCGCCGCCGAGCGCGATGCCGAGCGTGCCGCCTCGGAGGCGCGCGAGGCCCGGGCGGGTGCCGAGGCGCGCGTAGACGCCGCGCGCGAGACTGTCACCGCCGCTGCCGAGCGCATCGAGGAAGAGCAGGAAACCACGCCCGAAAAGCTGCTGGCGCGGCTCGACATGGCGCCCTCGGACATGCCCGGCTCGGACGAGATCGAGGCCGATGTGAACCGGCTCAAGCGCCAGCGCGACGCGCTCGGCGCGGTGAACCTGCGGGCCGAGGAAGACGCCCGCGAGGTGCGCGAAGAGCATGACACGCTGGTGCAGGAAAAGACCGACCTCGAAGAGGCGGTGCGCACTCTGCGCGCGGGCATCTCGTCGCTCAACCGCGAGGGGCGGGAACGGCTGCTTGCCGCGTTCGAGCAGGTGAACAGCAATTTCTCGATGCTTTTCACCCACCTCTTCAACGGCGGAGAGGCGAACCTCGTGATGGTCGAGAGCGACGATCCGCTTGAGGCCGGGCTCGAAATCATGTGCCAGCCGCCGGGCAAGAAGCTGTCGACGCTTTCGCTGCTGTCGGGCGGTGAGCAGACGCTGACGGCGCTGGCGCTGATCTTCGCGGTGTTCCTTGCCAACCCTGCGCCGATCTGCGTGCTCGACGAGGTCGACGCCCCGCTCGACGACGCCAACGTCACGCGCTTTTGCGACCTGCTCGATGAGATGTGCCGCCGCACCGAGACGCGCTTTTTGATCATCACCCACCATGCGGTGACCATGAGCCGGATGGACCGCCTGTTCGGCGTGACGATGCAGGAGCAGGGCGTCAGCCAACTGGTCTCGGTGGATTTGAAGAAAGCGGAGCGGCTGGTCGCCTGACCCGGCGCCGCGCCGCTTGAGAGGCCCGGCCTGCCTCCGGCGGGGATATTTTCATCTAGACGAAGTGCGCAGTGTCATTCCTTCGTCTAGACCCAAATATCCCGGGGGTCCGGGGGCAGCGCCCCCGGCCTTGCCTCATTCCTCCCAGTAGACGCCGGTCAGGTCGGTTGCCTGGGTCGGCTGGTTTTCCCACAGCCCGCGGAGATTGGCGTCGGCGATGGTGGGAAAAGCCAGCTGGAACAAATAGCCGTTGACGTGGTCCTCGGCGATCATCACCTGCGCCTGCTTCAGCATTTCCGAGCGCGCCGCTGGATCGCTGGTGGCGGAAAGCTGCGCCATCAGGTCCTGAAACGCCGGGTTGTCATACTGGAAATAGTAGTCGGGCCGCGCGTAGATGGAGATGTCCATCGGCTCGGTATGGCTGACGATGGTCAGGCCGAAGTCCTTGCCTCGGAACACTTCTTCGAGCCACTGCGCCCATTCGAGGTAGGTGATTTCGGTGTCGATGCCGATCTCGCGCAGCTGCGCGGCGATGATCTCGCCGCCGCGGCGCGCGTAGGAGGGCGGCGGCAGCTTCAGCGTGGTGGTGAAGCCGTCGGGGTAGCCGGCATCTTCCAGCAGCGTGCGGGCCGCCTCGACATCATGCTGGGACAGATCCAGCAGATCGACGTAGTCGGGATTGTGCGGCGCGAAATGCGTGCCGATCGGCGTGCCAAGCCCGAACATGGCGCCGTCGATGATCGCCTGCCGGTCGATGGCCTGCGCCACCGCCTCGCGCACCAGCGGATCTTCGAAAGGCGCGGTGCCGTTGTTCATCGCCAGAATCGTCTCGCCCTCGGTCGAGCCCACCAGCACCTGAAAGCGCGGGTCGGCCTCGAACTGCATGAGGTTCTCCGGCGCCGGGTAGCCAGCGAAGGCGTCGATGTCCTGCGCCATCATCGCGGCAAAGGCCGCGCTCGGGTCAGAGATGAAGCGGAAGGTGGCATGGCTCAGCGCGGGCGCCGCGCCCCAATAGCCGTCATAGCGCTTGAGCCCGATCCGGTCGCCCTGCACCCATGTGTCGAATGCGAAGGGGCCGGTGCCGATCGGCACGTTCTTGATTGCGTCGATGCTTTCGGGGGCCACGATCACCGCGTCCCCCCACGCCATATTGAACAGGAACGCCCCGTCCGGCTCCGACAGCGTCACCTCGACGGTGTGCGGATCGGCGACCGTGACCTCGGAAATGCCGGCGAAGAGCGCCTTCTGCGCATTTTGGCTGTCCTCGGCGCGGGCACGGTCGAGGCTGAATTTCACATCCTCGGCGTCCATCGTGGTGCCATCGTGGAAGCTCACGCCGTCCCGCAGGTGAAACGTATAGCGCGTGCCGTCGTCCGAGATATCCCAGCTTTCCGCAAGGCCCGGCTGAATGGACCCGTCCTCGGCGAATTTCGTCAGCCCCTCGAACACGTTGGAATAGAGCACCGAGTCGATTGCGCCGGCGGCGGCCGAGGTCGGGTCGAGATGCGGCGGTTCGAGCTGCAGCGCGATGATCAGGTCGTCTTGCTGCGCGGCCGCGGCGGTGCCGGAGAACAGCAGCGCGGCGAGAGAAAGGCTGAGACGGGTCATCGGGCGGAGATCCTTTCGCGGGACAGAGGAGCGTGCGTCCGGCCCAGACTGAGCGCAATTGCGACGTCAGCGCAAGGCGCTCTGCCGCGGCGCGCCCGCCGCCGCGACAGCGTTTGCCCGGGATTGAGGCTGGATCGGTGCGGCGCGGCCTGCTAAGTGGCGCCAGCCCGTTCGCCAGCTGCCGTGGAGAGGAGACAGCCATGAGCGCAACAGCGCGCAAGCGTGCCCCGCTGCCCGAGGACATCCGTGCCCGCAAGGGTGGCGTGCCGCTGGTCAGCCTGACTGCCTATACAACCCCGATGGCGCAGGCGATGGACGCGCACTGCGACTTCGTACTCGTCGGCGACTCCGTCGGCATGGTGCTGCACGGGCTGCCGTCGACGCTGGGGGTGACGCTGGAGATGATGATCCTGCACGCACAGGCGGTGAAACGCGGGCTCGACACCGCGATGATGGTGGTCGACATGCCCTTCGGCAGCTACGAGGAAGGCCCGCAACAGGCGTTCCGCAACGCCGCGCGGATCATGGCCGAAACCGGCGCCGCAGCGGTGAAGCTCGAAGGCGGCGTGGGCATGGCCGACACAATCCGCTTTCTTGTGCAGCGCGGCATTCCGGTGATGGGCCACATCGGCCTGACCCCGCAGTCGATCAACACGCTGGGCGGTTACAAGGTGCAGGGCCGCGGCGCCGCCGCCGAGGCCCTGCGCACCGATGCCCGCGCCGTGGCCGAGGCCGGGGCCTTTGCCGTGGTTCTCGAGAAGCTGCCCGCAGCGCTCGCCGACCGCGTCACCGCAGATCTGCCCATCCCCACCATCGGCATTGGCGCCTCGGCGGGCTGCGACGGGCAAATCCTCGTGGTCGACGACATGCTGGGTGCCTTCACCGCCTTCAAACCGAAATTCGTGAAACGCTACGCGGCGCTCGGCCATCAGGCCGAGGCGGCGATCGAGGAATATGCGGCAGAGGTGCGCGCCCGGGAGTTCCCCGGCCCCGAGCATCTCTTTGCCGACGAGGCTCCGGAGACGAAGACATGACCCCTCCCATCCTGCGGACGAAGGCGGCGCTGCGCGCGGCGGTGCTGGGCTGGAAACGCGCTGGCGAAACCATCGGCGTGGTGCCGACCATGGGCGCGCTGCACGCCGGGCACCTGAGCCTCGTCGAGGCCGCGAAGGCGGGCAACGACCGGGTGATCGTGACGATCTTCGTCAATCCCAAACAGTTCAACAACGCCTCCGATCTCGAAAACTACCCGCGCACCGAAGAGGCCGATGCCGTCAAGCTCGCGCCCTTCGCGGTGGATGCGATCTACGTGCCGAGGCCGGAGGAGATCTATCCCGAGGGCTTTGCCACGGCGGTCACCGTCTCGGGCCTTACCGACGGGCTCTGCGGCTCGCACCGACCGGGGCATTTCGACGGAGTCACCACGGTCTGCGCCAAGCTCTTCCTGCAGACCCTCGCTGACCATGCGTACTTCGGCGAAAAAGACTATCAGCAGCTGCAGGTGGTCACCCGCATGGCGCGCGACCTCGACCTGCTGACCGAGGTCATCGGCTGCCCGACGGTGCGCGAGCCGGACGGGCTGGCGCTGTCTTCGCGCAACGTGCTGCTGCCGCCCGAGACCCGCGCCGCCGCCCCCGCCCTGAACCGGGTGATGCGGCAGGTGGCAGAGCGTCTGGCTGAGGGCGAAAGCCTTGGGCCGGTGCGCTTTCAGGCCGAGGCGGCGCTGCATCAGGCGGGGTTTTCCGAGGTGGAATACATCGAACTGCGCAGCGCCGATGGGCTTGAGCCGCTCGAGCACCCCACAAAGCCCGCCCGTCTGCTCGCGGCTGCGTGGCTCGGCGGGGTGCGCCTGATCGATAATATCGCTGTAAACTGAGGCAAGGCCGGGGGCGCCGCCCCCGGACCCCCGGGATATTTGGGTCTAGACGCAGGAATGACACTGCGCACTTCGTCTAGATAAAAATATCCCCGCCGGAGGCAGCCCGGAGCGCGCCGCGGGCGCACTGCCGGAAGTTAGGGCAGCAGCAGCCGCTGCAGGCTGCGGCCCATGACGCGGGCACTGTCGAGCATGTCGGTGACGCCGATCCACTCATCCGGCTTATGCGCCAGTTCCAGCACGCCCGGCCCGTAGGCGATGCAGTTCTTCAGCTTGCCGATGCGGTCGATGTGCTTTTGATCGTAGCTGCCGGGGGAGGCGACGTAGGTCGGATCCTGTCCAAGAATCTCGCGGATGGCCTCGGCGACCGTGGTGACCACCGGGGCGGTCTTGTCGGTCATCGAGGGAATCACCCTGTTGATCTCCCGTATCTCGTAGTCAAACTGCGGACGACGGGATTTCAGGTCCTCCAGCAGCGCGATCACCTCCTCTTGCACGCCGTCGACGGTTTCCTCGATCAGGAAGCGCCGGTCGATCACGATGCGGCAACTGTCGGGCACGCAATGGGCGGGCAGCCCCTCGTGTTCTTCGGGCTGGCCGCCGTGGATCGAGTTGATGTTCATCGTCGAATTGCGTGCGCCCTCGGGGACCACGGGCATGTCCGTGGTACGCGCGGCCATGGCGGGGAACAGCGTCTGCTCGAAGGCGTCGAGCACCGCGCCCATATGGCGGATGGCGCAATCGCCGAGGAAAGGCATGGAGCCATGGGCGATCTCGCCCTTGGTCTCGATCTCGGCCCACCAGCCGCCGCGGTGTCCGAGGCAGATGCGGTGTTTGTCGAGCGGCTCGGGGATGATCACATGCTGCACCCGCTCCGGCGCGAACCAGCCCTCCTTGGCCAGATGCGCGACACCACCGTAGCCGCCGGATTCCTCGTCCGCCGTGGCGCTGATTTCGACCGCGCCGGCAAAATCGGGATGGGTTTCGAGAAACGCCTCCACGGCGATCACTGAGGCGGCGAGCCCGCCCTTCATGTCGCAGGTGCCGCGGCCGTAGATGCGGTCGCCCTCGAGCGCGCCGCCAAAGGGGTCGCGGGTCCAGCCGCTGCCCACCTCGACCACGTCGTGATGCGAGTTGAAATGCACGCAATCGCCGGGGCGCGCGCCCTCTCGCCGGGCCACGAGGTTCCAGCGCGGATATGCCTCGCTGTCGCCGGGGGCGCCCTCGGCGCGGATCAGCGTGCAGTCGAAGCCCCGCGCCGCGAGGCGGCGCTGCAGATATTCGCAGATGTCGCGGTAGTTCTGGCCCGGCGGGTTCAGCGTGGGAATGCGCACGAGGTCCTGCGTCAGCGCGATCAGCGCGTCACGCTTGTCTGCGATGCGGGTCTCGAGGCGGGAAGCGAGCGTGTCGGTCATGCCAGCACTCTTTCCCCGTTTGGTCCGGCGCGCAAGCGCGGCGCGCCGGAAAGCGGGATCAGGGTAAGCGCAGCCGCGGTGCCTCTCCGAGAGGGATCGGCCCAAGCCGGGCGCGGCCTGCGTCCAGCGTCAGCGGCAGATCGAGTGTTTCGCGGTTGCCCGACAGGCCGGCGACGAGGCCCAGCCCATCCTCCAGCATCTGCGCCATGCCCTCGGGCAGTTGGCCGCTTTGCTGCGCCATGGCGATCATCTCGCGCCAGTTCACTGCCTTCACGGTGACTTGGCCGTCCATCCGGCCGCCACCGTCCACATCGACCTCGCCGGCCACTTTGAGCTGCAGATCGTCGACCTTGTACTCGGCAAGCCGCAGGTCGACGCGGGTGGGCTGCGGGTGCGGCCCGGCCTGCTTGCCGACGCGCAGCGGCAGATCGGTGTCGAAGCGCGCGTCGAGGCGGATCGCGTCGGCGACCCGGCCGCCGCTGCCGGCGATGGCGTCCGCCCCCACGGCGACCCGGTAGCTGGTGTCGCTGTCTTCGGCGCGGCTCAGCGCGGCGGTCAGCCCGGCCAGCGCGGCGGTGCTGGCGCCGGTGAGGTTGAGCGTCTGGCTTTCGAAGTTGGCGCGCACCACGATGTCGCCTTCATGGATGAAGCTGGCGCGCATGCCGTCCGAGGCGATCTGCGTCTCGCCCATCTCGGTGGTGAGCGTCATCTGCGGCGGGAAGGCGACGATCTCGTGCCCGAAGTTGTAGACCACGCGGTAGATGTCGACGAAGGGCGCCTCCCAGCGCAGCCCGTCCGGGCTTTCCAGCACCAGACCGCTCAGCCGCGCGTCCATGCGGTTGGGAAAGCCCTTGATGTTTAGGTCCTCGTAGCTGGCGGTCCAGCCCTCGGCGCGGCGTGCCTCCATCCAGCTGTCGATGGCCTGACGTTCGAAATGGGCGGATACGAACCAGAACCCCGACCACGCCAGCGCGGCGACGATCACCGCAATCGCAAGTTTCTTCACAACACGCCCCCCTTTTCCGAAGCAACCGTTTGGTGTTTACAGCCGCCATGTGGAAAGGACCAGAATGATGGCGCTTTGGGTCTTCGGATACGGCTCACTTCTTTGGAACCCCGGCTTTCCCGTGGCAGAGAGCGCGCATGCGACCTTGCCCGGCTATCGTCGCTCGTTCTGCATGCGCTCGATCCACCACCGCGGCACGCCCGAGGCGCCGGGGCTGGTGCTGGCGCTGGACGAGGAGCACGAGGCCGCTTGCGAGGGGCTGGCGCTGCGCGCCGAGCCCGGCACGGAGGGGCCGACGCTGGCCTATCTTCGCGAGCGTGAACTGGTTTCGGCGGCCTATTACGAGGCGACGCTGCCGCTGGTGCTGCAGGACGGGCGCGAGGTGGAGGCGGTGACCTACATCATCGATCCTGATCACGTGCAGTACTGCGGCGGGCTCGATCTGGAAGAGCAGGCGCGGATCATCGCACAGGCGATCGGCGGGCGCGGGCCGAACACAGAATATCTCTACAACACCACGGCGCATCTGGAACATCTGGGCATTCCTGATGCCGAGTTGCACTGGTTGACGGAACGTGTCCGCGCGCTTGTGGATAACGGCTTGGCTTGATCTAGGCGAAGCCTTAGGCTGACAAGCAGAATTTCGCTTTGATCAGGGGCCCGTAATGGACCGACGCAGCCTCGAGGCAGAGGCCCATTTCAGCCAACCCGTCCGCCAGGTCCTGATGATGCTGGTGGTGCTCGGCCTGTGCGGGGGCGGCGCGTTTCTGGTGCTGCCACGCGTGCTGCCGGTGTTCCAGTCGAACCCTTATCTCAACGGTTTCATCCTGTTCGTCTTCGTGCTGGGCGTGCTGGCCTGCTTTTTGCAGGTGGCGCAACTGATCGGCTCGGTGCGCTGGATCGAGGGGTTTGCCTCTGGCCGCGACGCGGGCGCCCGCCCGCCGCGCCTGTTGGCGCCGCTGGCGGCGCTGCTGCGGCGGCATGACAAGCGGCTGCAGATCACCACCACCTCGACCCGCTCGATCCTCGACTCCGTGGCGACCCGGATCGACGAGGCGCGCGAGATCACCCGCTATATCACTTCGCTGCTGATTTTCCTCGGCCTGCTGGGCACGTTTTACGGGCTTGCCACCACCGTGCCTGCGCTGGTCGACACCATTCGCAGCCTTGTGCCCGAAGAGGGCGAGAGCGGGGTGCAGACCTTCTCGCGCCTGATGAGCGGCCTTGAAGGGCAGCTCGGCGGCATGGGCGTGGCCTTTGCCTCTTCGCTGCTCGGCCTTGCAGGCTCGCTGATCGTCGGGCTGCTGGAGCTGTTTGCCGGCCACGGGCAGAACCGGTTCTACCGCGAGCTTGAGGAATGGCTCAGCTCGATCACCAAGCTCAGCTTCTCCTCGGGCGAGGGCGAAGGCGGCGGTGACGAGGCGCTGATCGGCATGGTGCTCGACCAGATGAACGATCAGATGGCCCGGATGACGGCGCTCTACACCGAGAGCGAGCAGGGCCGGATGGAAGTTGAAGGGCGGCTGGGCCAGCTTGCCGACTCCATCGAGCGGATGACCGAGCGGCTGGAGGCTACGGCGCCGTCGTCGAACTCTCTGGCGCGTATCGCCGAGGGGCAGGAAAAGCTGATCGAAGTGCTGGAAAGCCGCGAGACCGCCGAAGGGCTGGACGCCGAAAGCCGCATGCGCCTGCGCTCTATCGACGTGCAGATGCTGCGTTTGCTGGAAGAGGTCGCCGCGGGCCGTCAGGAAAGCATGGCCGAGTTGCGTACCGATCTGGCCACGCTGACCCGCGCCATCGGGCAGATCGCTCGCCCGCAGGCGCCGCAGGTGCGCGCCGTGCGGCCGGGGCCAGCGCGGTCGGGCGGGACCGAGGGCTAAGCCATGGCTTTGTCGCGCCGCACCGGGGCCCGTCTGCAGGCCAATATCTGGCCCGGTTTCGTCGACGCGATGACCGGCCTTCTGCTGGTGCTGATGTTCGTGCTCACCATCTTCATGGTGATCCAGTTCGTGCTGCGCGAGACCATTACCGGACAAGAGACCGAGCTCGACAGCCTGACCGGCGAGATCGCCTCGCTGTCGCAGGCGCTGGGGCTGCAGGAGCGGCGCAACACCGCGCTTACCAATCAGTTGGGCGAGCTCGAATCCACCCTGTCCGACACAGAGGCGCAATTGGCCGAGCAGCGCTCGATCATCGCCTCGCTGACCGCGCAGCGCGACGAGCAGCAGGGGCGCATCGCCTCTTTCGAGGAGCAGGTCGCCTCGCTGATCGCCGAACGCGACGATGCGCGCGGCACGGTTGCCGACCTGTCGGAAGAGCGTGACAGCCTCAGTTCCGAACGGGATGATCTGCAGACCGCGCTGGCCTCCGCGCGGTCCGAAATGGACGAGCAGGCCGAAGCGGCGCGCCTCGCGGCGGCGCAGCGCGAGGCGATGGAGGCCCTGATCGCCGATCTGCGCGCGCAGAATGCCGATCAGGAACAGCAGTTGGGCGGGCTGAGCGCGCAGGTGAGCGAGCTGCAGGATGACCTGAGCGAAGAAGAACAGCAGCGCCTTGCCGAGGCCGAGGCCGCCGCGGCGCTGCGCAGGCGGCTCGAGGGCGCGCAGGCAGAGCTGACCTCGATGACGCTGGCGCTGGAGCAGGAACGCAAGAAGGCCGAGGACACGCTGACGCTGTTGGCCGCCGCGCGGCAGGGGCGCGAAGAGCTGACGGCGCGGCTTGCCGCGGCGCTGGCGGCGGACAACTCCGACGAGTTGGAGGCGCGGGTCGCCTCGCTCGAGACACAGCTTTCGCAGGCGCAGGATGCTGGCGACGACGCAGCCGGAGAACTGGCGGCGCTGCGCAGCGATTTGGCCGCAGCGCGCCGGGCGCGCGAGGCGGCAGAGGTTCAACTGGCCGAGGCGCTGGCGGCGCAGAGCGACATCGAACTGGACGCGCAGCAGGTGCAGGATCGGCTCGCGGCGGCGCTGGCCGCCAAGGCCGCTGCTGAGGCGCGGCTTGAAGAAGGGCTGAGCGAAGACGAGCGGCAGCAGGCGCTGCTGGCGCAGGCCCGTGCGGAACTGCAGGACAGCGCGGCGCGGGCCAGTGCGGCGCAGAAGCAGTCGGAGCTGTTGAACCAGCAGGTCGCGGCACTGCGCACACAGCTGTCGCAGCTGCAGGGTTTGCTTGACGAGAGCCGCGAGAAAGACGCCGAGGCGCAGGTGCAGATCCAGAACCTCGGCACAGACCTCAATGCGGCGCTGGCTCGCGTGGCTGCCGAAGAGCGTAAGCGCCGGCGGTTGGAAGAAGCCGAGCGCGCCCGCCTCGAAGCGCAGGCGCAGGATCTGGAACGCTACCGCTCGGAGTTTTTCGGTCGGCTGCGCGAGGTGGTTGGCGATCAGGAGGGCATCCGCATTGAGGGCGATCGCTTCGTGTTCTCCTCGGAGGTGCTGTTCCCGCCGGGTGGTGCGCAGCTGTCGCCGGCTGGGGAGCGGGAGATTGGCAATGTCGCCGGTCTGATCCGCACCATCGCCGAAGAGATTCCGGCAGAACTCAACTGGATCCTGCGGGTTGACGGGCACACGGATGACACGCCGCTGCGCTCCAGCGCGCCCTTTGCCGACAACTGGGAACTCAGTCAGGCGCGGGCGCTGTCGGTGGTGCGCTACATGGTCGAGAACGAGGGCATCCCGCCGCAGCGCCTGTCAGCCAACGGGTTCGGGCAATTCCAGCCGATCAGCGCAGCGGACACAGCCGAGGCGCGGGCGCAGAACCGCCGGATCGAACTGAAGCTGACCGAGAAATAATTGGCGGCGCCGCGCGCGGGGCGGGGGTGCGGCGGGCACCGCAATCATCAATCCTTGATGAACTCCATGCGGTAGATCACCTCTTCGCCGGTGGCGGGGTCGGTGCCGGGCGCGCCGCTGATCACCAGCCGGGTCCCGGTCAGGGTGAACGGGCGCTCGAGTGCGCCCTGCCACTTCGGATTCCATGCGCCGTCGACCTCGTGGATGACCCGGTCTCCCTCGAGCCGGTAGGTGGCGACATAGGCCAGCATATCGTCGAAAAGCGCGGCCTTCTCTTCCACCGTCCAAGCTCGGCCACCGGGCGGAAGGCGGTCGCGGCGAAAGACCGTGGCCATCATCCGGCCGCATCGGTGGTAGGCAATGTACCCGATCGGCGCGGGCCCCAGCGCATCGCGGGTCTCGCCGGTTGCCAGCGCTGTGCGGGTCCACGCCAGCATCCGCCACGATCCGATCAGGTCCTCGGGGTCTGCCATGCCGCGCCCTCCCGTTCAGCGATCCTGTGATGATGCACGCGGTGTCTCGCTCGCGCCAGCCTATGGCTTGCGTGGGATGATGGGGCAGGGGGTAAGGGCAAAGAAAATCCCCGCCGGCGGAACCGGCGGGGATTGGATGTTCAGGCTTGGGCGCGTGTCAGTCCGCCGTCAGAAGCGGTGGCTTGCGCGAGGACAGGCGGAGCTTGTCCGGCCCTTCGGTCTTCAGCGCCAGCTTGTCGTCCTTGACGGTGACCTTGACCAAGCCGCCTTTGACCAGCTTGCCAAAGAGCAGTTCCTCGGCCAGCGGCTTCTTGATGTTCTCTTGGATCACGCGGCCCAGCGGGCGGGCGCCCATCTTGTCGTCGTAGCCCTTGTCGGCCAGCCATTCGGCCGCCGGCTTGGTGAGCTCGATCGACACGTTGCGATCCATGAGCTGCGCTTCGAGTTGCAGCACGAACTTCTCGACCACCGAGAGGATGACCTCCTTGGGCAGGGGCTGGAAGCTGATGACCGCGTCGAGACGGTTGCGGAATTCCGGCGTGAAGGTCCGCTCGATGGCGGCGGTGTCTTCGCCCTCGCGGCGGTCGCGACCGAAGCCGATGGCCGCCTTGGCCTGTTCCGCGGCACCCGCGTTGGAGGTCATGATGAGGATCACGTTGCGGAAATCCACCGTGCGCCCGTTGTGGTCGGTCAGCGAGCCGTGGTCCATCACCTGCAGCAGGATGTTGTAGACATCCGGGTGCGCCTTCTCGATCTCGTCGAGCAGAAGCACGCAGTGCGGGTGCTGGTCCACACCATCGGTGAGCTGACCGCCTTGGTCAAAGCCGACGTAGCCCGGAGGTGCACCGATCAGGCGGCTGACCGCGTGTTTCTCCATGTACTCGGACATATCGAAACGCAGCAGTTCCACCCCCAGCGAGCTTGCAAGCTGCTTGGCGACCTCGGTCTTACCGACGCCCGTGGGGCCGGCGAAGAGGTAGTTGCCGATCGGCTTCTCGGGCTCGCGCAGACCGGCGCGGGCCAGTTTGATCGCGGAGCTGAGCGCCTCGATCGCATTGTCCTGACCGAACACCACGCGCTTGAGCGTGCTTTCGAGATCCTTGAGCACCTCGGCGTCGTTCTTGGAGACGTTCTTCGGGGGAATGCGGGCGATCTTGGCCACGACATCCTCGATCTCCTTGGCGCCGATGGTCTTGCGGCGCTTGCTCTCGG
Source organism: Salipiger sp. ABF4_146 (assembly GCF_056161345.1). Lineage (NCBI taxonomy): Bacteria > Pseudomonadati > Pseudomonadota > Alphaproteobacteria > Rhodobacterales > Roseobacteraceae > Salipiger > Salipiger sp. ABF4_146. The sequence goes on from NZ_JBSWYX010000010.1 coordinate 217,525, forward strand.
CCACAAGATGCTGCGCCGCGCCGGCTTCGTCGATCACGTCGATCGCCTTGTCGGGCAGCTTGCGGTCATTGATGTAGCGGGCCGAAAGCTCGACCGCGGTCTTGATCGCATCCTGAGTGTATTTGACCGAGTGGTGCTCCTCAAAGTAGGGCTTGAGGCCCTTGAGGATTTTCACCGCGTCATCAACCGAAGGCTCGTTCACGTCGATCTTCTGGAACCGGCGGCTGAGCGCCCGATCCTTTTCGAAGTGCTGGCGGAACTCCTTGTAGGTGGTGGAGCCCATGGTGCGCAGCTTGCCGCCCTGAAGCGCGGGCTTCAGCAGGTTCGATGCGTCCATTGCGCCGCCCGAGGTGGCGCCAGCGCCGATCACCGTGTGGATCTCGTCGATGAACAGCACCGCGTCGGGGTGCTCTTCAAGCTCGGTCACCACGGCTTTCAGACGCTCTTCGAAATCGCCGCGATAGCGGGTGCCGGCCAGCAGCGCGCCCATGTCGAGCGAGTAGATCGTGGTGTTCGACAGCACCTCGGGGGTGTCGCCGTTGACGATCTTGCGCGCCAGACCCTCGGCGATGGCGGTCTTGCCAACACCGGGATCGCCCACCAGAAGCGGGTTATTCTTGCGGCGGCGGCACAGCACCTGAATGCAGCGCTCGACCTCTGACTCGCGGCCGATCAGCGGATCGACGTCGCCCTGACGCGACTTTGCATTGAGGTCGACGCAGTATTTCGCCAGCGCCGATTCCTTGTTGTCAGCGGCCTGCGTGGTTTCGGCCTTGGCCTCTTCCTCGGCTTCCTGAGCGCCGGTCACCGGGCGGCTTTCGCCGTAGGCCGGGTTCTTCGCCACGCCGTGGGCGATGAAGTTGACCGCGTCATAGCGCGTCATGTCCTGCTCTTGCAGGAAGTAGGCGGCATTGCTCTCGCGCTCGGCGAAGATGGCGACGAGGACGTTGGCGCCGGTCACCTCGGTGCGACCAGAGCTTTGCACGTGGATCGCGGCGCGCTGGATCACGCGCTGAAACGCGGCGGTCGGCACCGCCTCGGACCCTTCCACGTCGGTCACGAGGTTCGAAAGGTCCTCGTCGATGAATTCCACCAGCGTGGTGCGAAGCTCCTCGGTGTCGACCGAGCAGGCTTTCATCACGCGAGCGGCGTCGGGTTCGTCGATGAGGGCCAGAAGAAGGTGCTCGAGCGTTGCAAATTCATGGCTGCGGGAGTTCGCCAGCGCCAAGGCCGAATGAATTGCCTGCTCAAGAGTGTTCGAGAATGAAGGCACGGCGTGCTCCTTCTTGTCTGCGTCGGGCACAGGCCCAACATTGCCTCTTACCGTTAAAGTTTGGTCGATCCAGACCATCCTTCAAGTGTTTTCTAAGCTTGCGGCGCTCACATTTAACGCGATTGTCGCAACGTGGCGTGAAATGTGGCGGCTTAGAAGCGGTCTTTCCGGGCACGAATTTCGGCAAAAACCGACACGTCATCGGCCCCGGTCATCGCGAGGGTTTCGCGGATCTCGGGCGAATCCGGGCGCAGGAAAGGGTTGGTGGCCAGTTCCTCGGACAGCACGCAGGAGGCGGTGGGTCGCCCCTCTGTCCGGGCTTTGGCGATGGCGTCACTACGTAATTTAAGCGCAGCGTTCTGGGGTTCAATAGTTAGCGCGAAACGCGCGTTCGCGGAAGTATATTCGTGCCCAGAGTAAACGGTGGTCTCGGGCGGGAGCGCCATCAGACGCTGCATCGACGCCCACATCATCGCCGCGTCGCCCTCGAAAAGACGCCCGCAGCCAAGCGCCATAAGACTGTCGGCGGTGAACACCGCGGCGGCCTGCGGCATGTGGAAGGCGATGTGCCCCAGCGTGTGACCCGGCACGTCGATCACATGCACGCCGACCCCGGCCACCGAAAACTCGTCGCCCCCGGCGACAAGCTGGTCCAGCCCGTCGATCTTTGCGGCCTCGGCGCGCGGGCCGATCACCGCGCAGCCGTAGCGCGCCTTGAGCGGCGCGATTCCCTCGACGTGGTCATGGTGATGGTGGGTGATCAGAATCGCGTCCAGCGACCAGCCGCGCGATTCAAGTTCCGCCTCGATCGGACCGGCCTCGGGCGCATCGATCAGGATCACGCCCTCGGGGCCCTGCACCAGATAGGCGTAATTGTCCGACAGGCAGGGGATGGTGACGACGTCGAGAGGCATGGCTTTTCCTTCAAGGCTTTGACACAGTGAAGACCAAGAGTGACGCAAGGGACGACGACCCGCAATGCATCTGGATGTGCAGGCGCTCCGCGACTTCTATTATCGCAGCGCGCTGGGACGCGCGGCGCGCGGTGCCCTGCGCGATCAGGTTCTGCGGTTCTGGCCCGAGGCGCAGGGGCTCAATGTGGCGGGCTATGGGTTTGCCACGCCGGTGCTGCGGCCCTATCTGGCGCAGGCGCGGCGGGTGACCGCGCTGATGCCCGCACCGCAGGGTGTGATGCGCTGGCCCGCGGGCCTGCCGAACGTTTCGGTGCTGACCGAAGAAATGCTCTGGCCGGTAGAGACCGGCCATCTCGACCGGCTGGTGGTGATGCACGGGCTGGAGACTTGCACCAATCTCACCGCGCTGCTCGACGAGTGCTACCGGACGCTGGGGCCGGGCGGCGAGGTGCTGTTCATCGTGCCGAACCGTTCGGGCCTTTGGGCGCGGTCCGAGCTTACCCCCTTCGGACATGGCCGGCCCTATTCACTGAGCCAACTCGACGCGCAACTCCGGGCGCATGATTTCCTGCGCGTGTCGCATGCCTCGGTGCTCTATCAGCCGCCTTCGACCCGGCGCTTCTGGATGAAGACCGCGCCCGCATGGGAGCGGATCGGGCGGACGGTGCCGGCGGTCATGGCGGGCGGTGTCCTGATGGTGCGCGCCTCGAAACGCTATCCGCCGCAGCGCACGGGGTTGGGTGACAAGGTGCGCGTGCCCAATCCGCTGGAGGTGCTGAGCCCGACACCCAGCAAGGAGCCCAAGCCGGTCTGACAAGATGGATTCGCCCTGCGCCACCACCGGCGCGACATTTGCCGCCGGATGTGCCCCGCAAGAGACGTTTGCGCTAGCGTGACGCGCGATAAAATTCTGTCCCAGCGTGAGGCATTCCGTCACACGATCACGAAAAAGCGAGACATTCCATAGTCATGTCCGCCGCAAGCTTGGGCAGACCCTGACCAAAGCGGGAAAAGCTACGCTGCGCAGACGGTTAAATGGCCGTTAGCATGTTGCGAGGTGCCCATGCCTCTGCTAGATCGTCGCTGATTTCGACGCCTTGAGGGCATCAGGGCAGGGACAACGCCTCCGGTCGCCGGGACACCCCGTGCGTCGCGGGGGCCTCATATCGGAAGGGTGGACGTGTCTGAACCAGCTTCGATCTCCAGTGGCATCGCGGCACGCTATGCCAAGGCGGTCTTTGAGATCGCCAAAGAGGAACAAGGGCTCGACAAGCTCGAGAACGGTATCGACGATCTGTCTGCCGCCCTCGAGGAAAGCGCCGACCTGAATGATCTGATCACTTCGCCGGTTTACACCCGCGAGGCACAGGGCAAGGCAATCACCGAGATCGCCAAGAAGATGGGCCTTGCGCCCGTTCTGACGAACACGCTGGGCCTGATGGCATCCAAGCGCCGTCTCTTCGCGCTGCCGCAGATGATCGCTCAGCTGCGCGCAATGATCGCAGAAGAGAAGGGTGAGGTGACCGCCGAGGTGACCTCGGCCATCGAGCTGACCCCGGCTCAGGCCTCCGAGCTTGCCGCGACGCTGAAGTCGCAGATCGGCTCGGACGTGAAGATCAAATCGACCGTGGATGAAAGCCTCATCGGCGGTCTCGTTGTTAAGGTGGGCTCGAAGATGGTCGATACGTCGATCCGCTCGAAGCTCAACTCCCTCCAGAATGCAATGAAAGAGGTCGGATAAATGGGTATCCAAGCAGCCGAGATTTCTGCGATCCTAAAGGACCAGATCAAGAACTTCGGTCAGGAGGCCGAAGTCGCTGAAGTGGGCCGCGTGCTGTCCGTTGGTGACGGTATTGCGCGTGTCCACGGTCTCGACAGCGTAAAAGCCGGCGAGATGGTCGAATTCCCGGGCGGCATCATGGGCATGGCGCTGAACCTGGAAAACGACAACGTCGGTGTGGTGATCTTCGGCTCCGACCGGGACATCAAAGAAGGCGACACCGTCAAGCGCACCAACTCGATCGTGGACGTGCCGGCAGGCGAAGCCCTGCTCGGCCGCGTGGTCGATGGCCTTGGCAACCCGCTGGACGGCAAAGGCCCGATCGCGGCCTCCGAGCGCCGCGTCGCTGACGTGAAAGCGCCGGGCATCATCCCGCGTAAATCGGTGCATGAGCCGATGGCAACCGGCCTCAAGTCGGTCGACGCGATGATCCCGATCGGCCGTGGCCAGCGCGAGCTGATCATTGGCGACCGTCAGACCGGCAAGACCGCAATCGCGCTCGACGCCATCCTGAACCAGAAGTCGTACAACGACGCCGCAGGCGACGACGTGAGCAAGAAGCTCTACTGCGTCTACGTCGCCGTCGGCCAGAAGCGTTCGACCGTGGCACAGCTGGTGAAGCGTCTGGAAGCAACCGGCGCCATCGACTACTCGATCGTCGTGGCGGCAACCGCGTCCGACCCGGCGCCGATGCAGTACCTCGCGCCGTACACCGCGACCGCGATGGCCGAATACTTCCGCGACAACGGCAAGCACGCGCTCATCATCTATGATGACCTGTCCAAGCAGGCCGTGTCCTACCGTCAAATGTCGCTGCTGCTGCGCCGCCCGCCGGGCCGTGAAGCGTACCCGGGCGACGTGTTCTACCTGCACTCGCGCCTGCTCGAGCGTTCGGCGAAGCTGAACGAAGATCACGGCTCGGGCTCGCTGACCGCGCTGCCGATCATCGAAACCCAGGGCGGCGACGTGTCGGCGTTTATTCCGACCAACGTGATCTCGATCACCGACGGCCAGATCTTCCTGGAAACCGAACTGTTCTTCCAGGGCATCCGTCCTGCGGTGAACACCGGTCTGTCGGTGTCGCGCGTGGGCTCCTCGGCTCAGACCAAGGCGATGTCCTCGGTTGCCGGCCCGGTGAAACTGTCGCTTGCGCAGTACCGCGAGATGGCGGCCTTCGCGCAGTTCGGTTCGGACCTCGACGCCTCGACCCAGAAGCTGCTGAACCGCGGCGCGCGCCTGACCGAGCTGATGAAACAGCCGCAGTATTCGCCGCTGACCAACGCCGAGATCGTCTGCATCATCTTCGCAGGCACCAACGGCTACCTCGACGACGTTCCGGTCAACGAAGTCGGCAAGTTCGAAGCGGCTCTGCTCGCGTACCTGCGCGGCCAGCGTAAGGACATCCTCGAGTGGATCGAAAGCGAAGATCCGAAGATCAAGGGTGAACCCGCGGACAAGCTGAAGGCAGTGCTCGACGAATTCGCCAAGACCTACGCCTGAGCGCCCTGAAAGGACAGGATTATGCCTAGCCTCAAGGACCTCAAAAACCGCATCTCCTCGGTCAAATCGACCCGGAAGATCACCAAGGCCATGCAAATGGTGGCCGCCGCAAAACTGCGGCGGGCACAGGATGCGGCCGAGATGTCGCGGCCTTACACCGAGCGCTTCAACGCGTTGCTCGGGTCTTTGGCTGCGTCGGTGGGCGGTAGCGCGACTGCGCCGAAACTTCTCTCGGGGACCGGGAAGGACGACGTGCAACTGCTCGTCGTCATGACCGCCGAGCGCGGGCTTTGCGGGGGCTTCAACAGCTCCATCGTGAAAAAGGCCCGCAACCGTATCGAAACGCTCAAAGCCGAAGGCAAGACGGTGAAGATCCTCACCGTCGGCAAGAAAGGCCGCGAGCAGCTCAAGCGTGACCACGGCGATCTGTTCGTCGGGCACGTCGACCTGAGCGATGTGAAGAAGCTCGGCTACGCCGATGCTCAGAAGATCGCAAAGGACGTTCTCGTGCGTTTCGACGCCGAGGAGTTCGACGTGGCGACCATCTATTACGCCAAGTTCCAGTCGGTGATCAGCCAGATCCCGACGGAGCAGCAAATCATCCCGGCGCAGTTCGACGCGCCCGAGGAGGATGCTGGCGGGTCCACGCTCTATGAATACGAACCCGGTGAGGAAGCCATCCTTGCCGACCTTCTGCCCCGCGGTGTCGCCACCCAGATCTTCTCGGCTCTGCTGGAGAACGCCGCCTCGGAACAGGGGGCTCGTATGAGCGCAATGGACAACGCCACGCGCAACGCGGGCGAGATGATCGACAAACTGACGATCGAGTACAACCGCTCGCGTCAGGCGGTCATCACCAACGAATTGATCGAAATCATCTCGGGCGCCGAGGCGCTCTAAGAACCGGAGACGATAAATGGCAAACGCAAAAGGCAAAGTGACCCAGGTCATCGGCGCCGTGGTCGACGTGCAGTTCGACGACCACCTGCCCGAGATCCTGAACGCGCTGACCACTGAAAACGACGGCAAGACCCTGGTTCTGGAAGTCGCCCAGCACCTCGGTGAAAGCACCGTCCGCACCATCGCGATGGACTCGACCGAAGGCCTCGTGCGCGGTCAGGAAGTTCTCGACACCGCCGGCCCGATCTCGGTGCCGGTCGGCAACGCGACCCTCGGCCGCATCCTGAACGTCGTGGGCGAGCCCGTCGACGAGCAGGGTCCGGTCAATGCGGAAGAAACCCGTTCGATCCACCAGCCCGCACCGCAGTTCGACGAGCAGTCGACGGAGTCGGAAATCCTGGTGACCGGCATCAAGGTTATCGACCTGCTGGCGCCCTACGCAAAAGGCGGCAAGATCGGCCTGTTCGGCGGTGCCGGCGTGGGCAAGACCGTTCTCATCATGGAACTGATCAACAACATCGCAAAGGTGCACTCGGGCTACTCCGTGTTCGCCGGTGTTGGTGAGCGGACCCGTGAAGGCAACGACCTGTACCACGAGATGATCGAATCCAACGTCATCAAGCCCGACAACCTGTCGGACTCGCAGGTGGCGCTGGTCTACGGCCAGATGAACGAGCCGCCGGGAGCCCGTGCACGCGTCGCCCTGACCGGCCTGACCCTGGCCGAGCAGTTCCGTGACCAGTCCGGTACCGACGTTCTGTTCTTCGTCGACAACATCTTCCGCTTCACGCAGGCAGGCTCCGAGGTGTCCGCACTTCTCGGCCGTATCCCCTCCGCTGTGGGCTACCAGCCGACGCTGGCAACCGACATGGGCGCGATGCAGGAACGCATCACCTCGACGAAGAACGGCTCGATCACCTCGATCCAGGCCGTCTACGTTCCCGCGGACGACCTTACCGACCCGGCACCGGCGACGACCTTCGCGCACCTCGACGCGACGACGGTTCTTAACCGCGCCATCTCGGAACTCGGCATCTACCCCGCCGTGGACCCGCTCGACAGCTCGTCGCGTCTGATGGACCCGGCCGTTGTTGGTCAGGAACACTATGACACCGCCTTCGCCGTGCAGGGTATCCTCCAGCGCTACAAGTCGCTGCAGGACATCATTGCGATCCTCGGCATGGACGAACTGTCGGAAGAGGATAAGCTGACCGTGGCCCGCGCCCGGAAAATCCAGCGCTTCCTCAGCCAGCCGTTCGACGTGGCAAAAGTGTTCACCGGCTCGGACGGTGTGCAGGTTCCGCTCGAAGACACCATCAAGTCGTTCAAGGCTGTGGTGGCTGGCGAGTACGACCACCTGCCGGAAGCTGCCTTCTACATGGTTGGCGGCATCGACGAGGTGCTCGAGAAGGCCGAGAAACTGGCCGCCGAGGCAGCCTAAGACCAGCGGGGGGCTTCGTGCCCCCCAGTAACCGGAGGCCCAAATGGCTGAAACGATGCAATTCGACCTGGTGAGCCCCGAGCGCAAGCTGCTGTCGGCCGCCGTGAAGTCGGTGCAGATTCCGGGCACCGAGGGTGATCTGACGGCCATGCCCAACCATGCGCCGATGATCACCACGCTGCGTCCGGGCATTCTCAAGGTCGAGACCGAGACCGGTACGGAAGAGTTCGTCGTGACCGGCGGCTTCGCCGAAGTCGGTTCCAGCGTCAGCGTGCTTGCCGAAAAGGCTGTGCCGCATGGCGACATGGATCAGGCGACCTATGAGGCGCTCGTGGAAGAAGCCCTTCAGGCCTACAAGGCCGCGAAGGAAGCTGCTCCCGAGAACGAGCCGGGCCCCGTGGACGAGGCAGCCAAGCTGCTTCAGGACATGGTGGCGGTTGGCGGTCACATCGGGCTCGACCCGAAATCGCCGAACCTCAACTACTGAGGTCGTCTCGTACGAAATTGCAAAGGCCCCGCATCTGCGGGGCCTTTTGCGTTCAGGTGTGCTGACAGTCGGCGGCAAATGCCGCAATCGGGCTCACTTCCCGTAAGCAGCCTGCCACGCGATGTCGCGGATATTGCTGCGGCTGATGCCGATGTCGGTCAGGTCCCGATCACTGAACTGCGCAAGCTCGCTATAGACGCGGTGGTATTCGGAGCGGCGGCTGCGCGCGCTGCGCAGGCGTGCCATAAGCCCGGCAAAGCTAGGTCGGGCGGCGGGGATGTGGTGAATGTCAGTCGTTGCCATTGTGGCCTCCATGTTTCTTTCGATGCAGAGATCGGCATGGAGGCGCGCGTCAACAAGGCACGGAAGGGAAGGCCCGCATTGCAGGGTGCGCATGGCGCCCGAAAAGCGTTTCTACAGAGGCTTTTCGAAGTAGACGCGGTCGAAGCCTTTTTCGGAGACACGGCCTGTTTGGTGAAAGCCAAGCCGGGGATAGAGCGCGAGGTTCTCGTGCATCAGCGCATGGGTGTAGAGCCGGATCACCTGATGACCGCGGGCGCGGCCCTGCGCCTCTGCAAAGTCCATGAGTGCGCGACCGACGCCGTGTCCCTGCGCCGCCGGAGACACGGCAATGTTGTCCAGCAGCAGCGCGTCGGGCTGGTCGATCAGCACCAGCAGCGCCGCGACCTCATCCTTCACCTCGGCCACATGCGCCTGTCCTGCCGCGATCCGCGCGGCATAGTCGTCGCGCATGGGGCCGGGCTTTTGCCCGATACGCGGAATGTAGGGGGAGTAGGCGGCCTCGACGATCGCTTTGATCGCGTCAAGGTCCGCGGGGTGCGCCCGCCGGATCAGCGGCGGGCGCGAGGTCATCAGAGGATGCCTTCGTAGATCGGGCCGAGCACGTCGGTCTCGAACAGCGACGACACCGAGGTGCCGTTCCAGATGTTCAGGATCGCCTGCGCAAAGATCGGCGCGGTCGGCAGGATGCGGATGTTCGGCGCGGCGGCAACGGAATCGGTGGCGGCGATCGAGTCGGTGATCACCAGCGACTTCATCACCGACTTGGTGACGCGCTCGACCGCCGGGCCGGACAGGACACCGTGGGTGATATAGGCGTGCACCTCGGTGGCACCGTGGTCCATCAGCACTTCCGCGGCCTTGCACAGCGTGCCAGCGGTGTCGCAGATGTCGTCGACGATGATGCACTTCTTGCCGGTGACGTCACCGATCACGGTCATCTCGGCGATCTCGCCCGGCTTTTCGCGGCGTTTGTCGACGATGGCGAGCGGCGCATTGATCCGCTTGGCCAACTCGCGGGCACGGGCCACGCCGCCGACGTCGGGTGAGATCACCATCACGTCCTGCAGCGAGTCCTTGAACTGATGCTCGATGTCGAGCGCGAAGATCGGCGAGGCGTAGAGGTTATCGACGGGGATGTCGAAGAAGCCCTGAATCTGCGCCGCGTGCAGGTCCATGGTCAGCACGCGCTCGATGCCCGCTTCATGGATCATGTTGGAGACCAGCTTCGCGGTGATCGGCGTGCGCGCCTTGGTGCGGCGGTCCTGGCGGGCGTAGCCGAAGTAGGGGATCACGGCGGTGATGCGCGCAGCCGAGGAGCGGCGCAGCGCGTCTGCCATGATCAGCAGTTCCATCAGGTTGTCGTTCGCCGGGTTCGAGGTCGGCTGGAGGATGTACATATCCTCGCCACGGACGTTCTCGTAGACCTCGACGAAAATCTCTTGGTCGTTGAACCGCTCGACGCGGGCATCCACGAGGCCGACCGCACCACCGCGGTAAAGGGACATGCGCCGCGCGATGGCGTTCGCAAGCGGCTTGTTGGCATTACCCGCGATGAGTTTGGGTTCGATGACGGTGGGCATTTGGGAGGCTCCGGCGCTACGGAATGACAGATTCGTGACGTTGCGGTCGCCTTAACACGCGGCTAGCGTGGGGCAAAGATACACGGAAGGGCATGTGACTCAATGGCACGAATTGACTACTACTTTTCCATGCTGTCGCCATTCGCATATCTCGCCGGGCCGAGGTTCGAAGAGATCGCGGCGAAGCATGGCGCTGAGGTGATCTACAAGCCCTTCGACATTATGGCGCTGTTCCCGCGCACCGGTGGCGCGCCCTTGGGCCAGCGCCACCCGTCGCGGATCGATTACCGCAATGTCGACCTGCCGCGGCAAGCCAAGAAGGCGGGGATGGCGCTGAACCTCAAACCGATGTTCTGGCCGACCAACGCCGCGCCCGCGTCTTACGCGATCATCGCGGCGGACAAGGCGGGCGGTGGTGACATGGGCGGCCTGATCCATACGCTCTTGCGCGCTAGTTGGGCCGAGGAAAAGGACATCGCCGAAGATGAGGTGATCAAGGCGGCGCTTTCGTCCAGCGGCTTCGAGCCGTCTCTGGCCGACAGCGGCCTGCTGGTGGGTGCCGAGACCTACGCAGCCAATCTTGAAGACGCGGTGAACGCCGGGGTGTTCGGCTCGCCGTTCTGGATCACCGACGATGGCGAGAAGTTCTGGGGGCAGGACCGGCTCGAAGATCTGGACCTGCATCTGGGCGGCAAGCTCTGATGGGTGAAACGCCCCAGCGCTGAGATCACCAAAGCACGCCGGGCAGCCCTTGCCCGGCTGCGGGTCTTAGCCCTTCTGGCCGATCTTGGATTCCGTGCCTTTGCGGATGCGGTCGATGTTCTCGCGGTGGCGCCAGAAGATCAGCACCGTCAGCAGCAGCGTCAGTGCGGTCATCTGCGTTTCGGCAAAAAGCACCATCCACACCGTCGACAGCAGCGCAGCCACCAGCGCGCCCACCGACGAGATGCGCGACATCGCCGCCCCGGCCAGCCATGTGGCGCAGGTGATCAGCCCCACCGGCCAGTGCAGCGCGAGGATCAGGCCAATGAAGGTCGCCACGCCCTTGCCGCCCTTGAACTGCAGCCAGACCGGATAGCAATGGCCCAGAAACGCCGCGAGGCCCGCAACCTGCGCCGCGTCCTCGCCGGCGAGCCCGCGTGCCAGCAGCACGGCAGCCGCGCCCTTGGCACCGTCGAGGATCAGCGTGCCCGCCGCCGCGGCCTTGTTTCCGGTGCGCAGCACGTTGGTCGCCCCGATATTGCCCGAGCCGATCGAGCGCAGATCGCCGAGGTGCATCATGCGGGTCAGCAGCAGGCCGAAGGGAATCGAGCCGAGCAGGTAGCCCAGCACCGCCCAGAGGATCAGCACGGGAACCGAAGAGGTGATCTCGGGCAGCATGTCAGGCGCTCCAGACGGGGGTTCCGGCGACGAGTGTCTGCAGCACCTTGCCCTGCAGCCGCGCCCCGTCAAAGGGGGTATTTTTGGATTTCGACTGCAGCTTGAAACGGTCGAGGATGAACGGCTTGTCGGCGTCGAAGATCACCAGATCAGCGGGCGCGCCTGCCGACAGCCGGCCACAGTCGAGACCCAGCCGTTTCGCCGGGTTGAGCGACAGCCCGCGGAACAGCGTGGGCAGATCGACCTCGCCGGAATGATAGAGCCGCAGCAGCACCGGCAGCATCGTCTCCAGCCCGACCGCGCCCGAGGCGGCTTCTTCGAACGGCAGACGTTTGGATTCCTCGTCCTGTGGCGTGTGGAACGAGCCGATCACGTCGATCAGGCCGGTGCGCAGCGCCTCGAGCACGGCCTGCCGGTCGTCTTCGGAGCGCAGCGGCGGTTTCACTTTGAAGAAGGTGCGGTAGTCGGCCACGTCCATCTCGTTCAGCGTCAGGTGGTGCATCGAGATGCCCGCTGTCACGTCGAAACCGTTTTTCTTGGCGCGCTCCAGCGCGGGCAGGGCGCGGGCGGTGGTGATCTGGTCGGCGTGGTAGCGCACGCCGGTCATCTCGACCAGCGCGATGTCACGGTCAAGCCCCATGCGTTCGGCCATCGGCGTGACCGAGGGCAGCCCGCGCAGGCTGGCGAATTTTCCAGAGCTGGCGGCGGCGTCTTTCGACAGGATCGGTTCCTGCGGGTGCGCCATGACCAGCGCGCCCAGCGAGCGGGCGTAGGTCATCGCCCGCGACAGCACCTTGGTGTCGGTGACCACGCGGTCGCAATCGGTGAAGGCCACGGCGCCCGCGTCGAGCAGGAAGCCCAGCTCGGTCATCTCGCGCCCCTCGCGGCCCTTGGTGAGCGCCGCCATCGGCAGTACGTTGACCGGGGCGGTTTCATTGGCGCGGCGGCGGATGAATTCCAGAACCTCGGGCGAGTCGATCGCCGGTGCGGTGTCGGGGCGCGTGACGATGGTGGTCACGCCGCCCGCGGCAGCGGCCATGCCTGCGGTCTTGAAGCTCTCCTTGTGGCGCTCGCCGGGCTCGCCCACCTTGACGCCCAGATCGACGATCCCCGGCGCCACATGCGCGCCGTTCAGATCCTGCGCTTCGGTTTGACCGGAAAGCTGGGCGATCTCGTCCGCCGAGGTCAGCACCGCCTTGATCTTGCCGCCCGAGAGCAGCAGCGCGCCCTCGGTGACGGCGCCCGCTTCGGGGTCGATCAGCCGGGCGTTGTAGAGCAGCGTGTCTTTCATTCCTTGCCTCCGGGCGGCGGGGTGTCTTGCAGGGCGGGCGCGTGGTCCATGCGGATCACGTCGCCCGGAAGATGGCGGCGAGCAGCAGCAGCACGAGGACGCCGAGCCCGAGCAGCGTGTAGAGGACCATCCGGTTGCGCGGTTGCGCGGCCTCGGGCGCCTTGCTGGAGGTGCTGCCGCGCGCGGCGTTGCTGCGCAGCGCCGGGCCGCGCGGGCTGGCCTTCTCCTCCGAGAAGGTGCCGATCCAGCGCAGCGGCGTGGCAATGCTGAGGTCCTGCGTCACGTGATCGAAGGCTTGGCTGGGCAGGATCACCACATGGCCGGTCAGCGCGTCGAGGCGCGGGCGCATCTGGGCAAAGGCCTCGCCGGTCAACTGGTGCGCTTCGGCGAGGTAGCGCGACAGCGGCATGTCGCCGAGGTCGCGGATCGAGACAACGTCGACGAAGGCGTTGCGCAGTTGCCGCGCGCCAAGCGCATATTGCAGCGGCCATTCGCCGGTGCCGGCCTGCGTGGTGAACCGTTCGACCGCCTCGGGCGGCAGATCGAGGTGGAACACCCGCACAACGCCGCTTTCCGAGCCGTTGATGTGCATCTTGGTCATGACGCGCCCCGATCAGATCGCCAGTTCGGTGGGCCGGGCGCGCAGGTTGCGGGCCAGCAGGTCCATGGCGGCCATACGCACGGCGACGCCCATCTCCACCTGCTCCTGAATGACCGAGCGGTTGATGTCGTCGGCGATGGTGCCGTCGATCTCGACGCCGCGGTTCATCGGGCCGGGATGCATGACGATGGCGTCGGGCTTGGCGTGCGCCAGCTTCTCGGCGTCCAGCCCCCAGCGGTGATAATACTCGCGCTCGGAGGGGATGAAGCCGCCGTCCATACGCTCTTTCTGCAGGCGCAGCATCATCACCACGTCGACGTCTTTCAGGCCCTCTTCCATGTCGTCATAGACCTCGGCGCCAAAATCGGCGATTCCCGAGGGCATGAGCGTGGACGGGCCGACCAGACGGATGCGGTTCTCCATCTTGTGCAGCAGCAGCAGGTTAGAGCGCGCGACGCGCGAATGCGCGATGTCGCCGCAGATCGCGATGTTCAGCCGGTGCAGACGGCCTTTGGCACGGCGGATGGTCAGCGCGTCCAGCAACGCCTGCGTCGGGTGCTCGTGCCGCCCGTCGCCGGCGTTGATCACCGCGCAGTTCACCTTCTGCGCCAGCAGGTCCACCGCACCGGAATGCGGGTGGCGCACCACCAAAAGATCGGGATGCATGGCGTTGAGGGTCAGCGCCGTGTCGATCAGCGTCTCGCCCTTTTTGATCGAGCTGGCCTGCATCGACATGTTCATCACGTCGGCGCCAAGCCGTTTGCCCGCCAGTTCAAAACTGGCCTGAGTGCGGGTGGAGTTCTCGAAGAACATGTTGATCTGGGTCAGCCCGGCAAGCGCGTTCGCATGCTTGTCGCGGGCGCGCGACAGGGTCACGTAGCGCTCGGCCAGATCGAGCAGCGTGGTGATCTCGTCGGGACGAAGGGGCTCGATGCCCAGAAGGTGGCGCTGGTCGAAACGCATGGAACGGCTCCCCTGAAGTTGTGGCGGTTATAGAAACGCATGGCCCGCGCGACAAGTGGTCGCGAGTGCCCGGCGTGGGTCCGCCGTTTGGCAAGCCCCCGGGATCAGGAGAGGATCAGGCGCGGGCGGCAGGCCGCCAAGCGCAGGTTGGCCGTTCAAGGCGCTTCGAGCAAGGTCACCGTGGTGTCGCCATAGCGGCGCGTGTCGAGCGGGGTGAAGCCTGCGGGCGCGTCCTGCGGGCCACTTTCCTCCCAGACGATCAGCGCTTCGGGGGCCAGCCAGCCTTGCGCCCGTGCTGCCTGCAGCGCCTTTGCGCCTAGGTTCAGCCCGTAAGGCGGGTCCAGAAACACCAGCGTTGCCGGGGCCGCCGCCTGCGCCTCGGCGGGCGGCAGGCGGGTGGCGTTGCAACCCAGCATCGTGGCCCGATCCGCACAGCCTAGCAGGCGGATGTTCTGCTTGATCAGCTTCTGTGCGATGCGCCCGTCGTCGACCAAGACGGCCGAGGCGGCGCCACGCGACAGCGCCTCGAAGCTCAGCGCGCCGGTTCCGGCGAAGAGATCGAGCACCACGGCGTCCTCGAACGGGTCGCCGAACCGCCCGCCACCAAGCATGTTGAACAGGCTCTCGCGCACGCGGTCGGTGGTCGGGCGCAGATGCGCGCCCGGATCGCCCTTGCCGACGGCGGTGAGCGGGCGGCCGCGCCAGTCTCCGGCGATGATCCTCATGGTTTCAGCAGCGCCTTGAGGTCGCTGCCGGCGTCGGCCACGACCTCTGGATCGGCGCTCTTGCCCGCCTCGATCAGCCGCTTGCCGACCATATAGGCGCGCGGATCGTTCATCGCGTCGAGCGCGATCAGGCGGCCGCCTCTATAATACCAATGCGACACCGGGCCTGCGCCGCCATCCCGCACCACGACCTGATCGTAGCCCGCGTTCAGCCCGGTGATCTGCAGTTTCACGTCGTACTGGTCGGACCAGAACCACGGCTTCGGCTGATAGGGCGTCTCGGCGCCCATGATGTTGTCGGCGACCGCCTCGGCCTGATCGATGGCGTTGCCGACGCTTTCCAGCCGGATCTGCGACCCGCCCAGCGGGAAGGAGGCGCAATCGCCCGCCGCCCAGACATGCGGCGCAGAGCAGCGGCCCATGGCGTCGGTGCGGATGCCGTTCTCGATCTCAAGGCCAGCGGCCTCGGCCACCTCTGTTTCGGGCAGGATGCCGACGCCGACGATGACGAAATCCACCGGCAGGGTGGTGCCATCGGTCAGCTCGGCCGCGGTGACGTGGCCTTCCTCGCCCAGCAGTTTGCCAAGGCCCACACCCTCGCGCAGATCCACGCCTTGCGCTTTGTGCAGGGCCCGGAACCAGTCCGAGGTCTGAGGCGCGGCGACACGCTGCAGGATGCGGTCGGCCATTTCCACCAGCGTGACCTGCAGGCCGAGCTTGGAGGCGACCGCCGCCGCCTCGAGCCCGATGTAGCCGCCGCCGACGATCAGCACTCGCGCGCCTTCCGTAAAGCGCGCGCGCATCGCATCCACATCGGCGATGCCGCGCACCACGCAGACCCCTTCCAGATCGCCACCGATCGCGGCGGGCAGCTGGCGCGGCGCAGAGCCGGTGCAGAACACCAGATCGTCATAGGCGATCTTCTCTCCGCCCGCGATGACATGCCGCGTCTCGGTATCGACAGAGACTGCAGGTTCGCCCAGCATCAGCGTGATGTTCTGATCGTCATAGAAGGCGCGCGGACGCAGGTAGAGCCGGTCCTTGTCCATTTCGCCCAGCAGGTACGCCTTCGACAGCGGCGGGCGCTGGTAGGGCGGCTCGTTTTCGGCACCGATCACGGTGATCGCGCCATCGAAGCCCTTGCCGCGCAGACGCGCCACCAGAGAGGCGGCCGCCTGTCCCGCGCCGATCACAACAACATGCCCCATGGCCGCCCCCATTTCCATTTTCCGTCGTTTGCGCGAAACCTATATCCCGAAGAGATGGAAACGCAATCAAGGGAGGCCTGCATGGCCCTGACGGAAGGTGACACTCTGCCCGAGGCAAATCTGGTGCAGATCGGAGAGGCGGGCCCCGAGACGGTCGCGCTCGGCGATAGGCTGAAGGGGCGCAAGGTGGTGATCTTCGGCCTGCCCGGAGCGTTCACACCGACCTGCTCGTCGGCGCATGTGCCCAGCTTCATCCGCACCAAGGACGGTTTCGACGCCAAGGGTGTGGACGAGATCATCTGCGTGTCGGTCAACGATCCCTTCGTGATGCAGGTCTGGGGCGAAAGCACCGGGGCGACCGAGGCCGGGCTGACCATGCTCGCCGATCCGGAATGCGCCTTCACCAGCGCCATTGACATGGAGTTCAGCGCGCCGCCCGCCGGGCTCATCCGCCGCTCCAAGCGCTACGCGATGTATGTCGAGGACGGCAAGGTCGTGGTGTTCCACGAGGAAACTGGGCGCGGCACCTGCGAGACTTCCGGCGGAGAGGCGCTGCTGGCGGCGATCTGACAAAGACCCGGAGGCGTCTTTTGCGGCGCCGCCGGATTTGCGTATTTGGAAAGAGAAGAAGCTTTGAAGCGAAGACGCATCGGGTCTTCTTCTCTTCAAAAATACGCAACTCCGGCCTCCTCCACGCGCTGGCGCGCAGGGAGGCCGGGCGCGGCGGTCACAGCGTGTCGAGCTTGCGCGCCAGCTTGGCATCGAGCGAGCTGAGCCCGCCCACGTCATGGGTGGTCAGCGTGACTTCGACGGTCTTGTAGACGTTGCGCCAGTCGGGATGGTGGTTCCATTTCTCGGCCCAGAGCGCGGCGCGGGTCATCCACGAGAACGCCTCGGTGAAATCGTCGAATTCGAAGGTCTTGCACAGCGCGTCTTCGGCCTCGTTCATCTCCCAGCCGTTGTCGAGCAGCGGCGCCAGCATGGTGGCGCGGCCGGTGTCGGAGAGTTTCTCAGTCATTGGGTGTCCTTCCCGTGGTCTTTCCGGAACGGGCCGTAGGCGGTGAGAACCTCGATGTCCTCGTCCACGGCGCGTGCCTCGGCCTCCAGATAGCGCGCCACGGCGCGGGCAAACCCCTTGTCGGGAAACCAATGTAGCGAATGCGTCTGGCTGGGCAGATATCCGCGTGCCAGCTTGTGTTCGCCCTGCGCCCCGGCCTCCACCCGCCCGAGGCCATGGGCGATGGCGAAGTCGATGGCCTGATAATAGCATGCTTCGAAATGCAGGCAGGGGTGATCCTCGATGCAGCCCCAATAGCGGCCGAAGAGCGCGTCGCGGCCAATGAAATTGAGCGCCCCGGCCACCGGCATGCCCTCGCGCTCGCAGATCACCAGCGCGATGTCTTCGCGCATCGTCTCGTGCACCTCGTCAAAGAACTCGCGGGTCAGATAGGGCGTGCCCCATTTGCGGTTGCCGGTGTCCTGATAGAAGGTCCAGAACGCGTCCCAGTGCTCGGGCTCGATCTCGTCACCGGTAACAACGCGGATGACGCCGCCAAATTCCTGCGCCCGTGCGCGCTCTTTGCGGATCGCCTTGCGCTTGCGCGAGCTCAGGTCGGTGAGGAAGCCTTCGAAATCGGCATAGCCCTTGTTCAGCCAGTGGAACTGTTGGGTGACGCGGCGCAGCAGGCCCATGCGCTCGCCGGCGACGGCCTCGCCCTCGGTGCAGAAGGTGATGTGCAGCGACGACAGACCGTTTTCGGCTGTCAGCTGCACCGCGCCCTGTACCAGCGCCATCATGCCTTCGGCCTCGTGGCCGGGCCGGGTGAGAAAGCGCCGCCCGGTGGCCGGGGTGAAGGGCACGGCGATCTGCAGCTTGGGGTAATAGTCGCCGCCGGCCTGCTCATAGGCATGGGCGAAGCTGTGGTCGAAAATATACTCGCCCTGACTGTGACCCTTGGCATAGAGCGGCGCGACGGCGATCAGCCGTCCGGCCTTTTCGGCGGCCAGATAGCGCGGCTCCCAGCCGGTGCCGCGCCCGACCGAGCCGGAGCGTTCCAGCGCGCGCAGAAAGCGCCAAGTGGTGAAAGGATCGTCCGGGCGCCCGCCCTGTGCCGCCTCGGGGCAGGCGCAGGCGTCCCAGTCGAGTTCGGGAATCTGGTCAAGCGAGCTCAGCACGTTGACGGCGATGGTCTCGCCAGCTGTCTCGGTGGGACTCTGGTCGGTCATGCGAAATTCTTCGGCCGTGTCATCACTGGGGAGTATCTGACCCCGGCGGCGCCGGGATCAAGACACGCTCACGCGAGATAGTGCTCGAAGGTGACGTTCTGGGCCACCTTGCGCGCCTGTGCCTCCTGCTCGGGCGTACGGATGGTCCAGCACAGGATGTTGGCACCCGCGCTCTGCAGTTCGGCCACCCGCGGGCTGCCGAGGTCGCGCCAGCCGTGGCTGATGAAACACGCCCCGGTGCGGTCGTAGTCGGGAACCGCGCGCAGTTCGTCGAGGCGCCAGCCGGGCACACCGGCCCAGTGCTCGGGATCGAAGGCATCGGTGGTGAGCCCGCGCTGCACTTGCGGCGCCAGCCGTGCCATGCGGGCGATGGAATGGGGGTTGAAGGACATCACCGCGACCGGCCCGTCGTAGCGGCGCAGCGCCTCGGCCGTGGCCTTTTCCAACTGTCCGACGTCGGGCCCGAGCGCGCCGTCCTGATCTTTTACCTCGATCAGCAGCGGCACCCGACCCGCGACCAGATCAAGCACTTCGGTCAGCGTCGGGATGCCTTCATCGCCGCCCTTGAGCCGCAGCCCCGACAACTCGGCGGCGTCGCGGGCGCCGAGCAGACCACGCGCGCCGGTGAGCCGTTCCAGCCGCTCGTCGTGAAAGACCATCGCCACCCCGTCGGAGGACAGCTGCAGGTCGATCTCGATGCCGTAGCCCTTGTTGATGGCGGCGGCGATGGCGGCGCGGGAGTTCTCGGGCCGGCCCGCCGCGAGATCGTGCAGAGCACGATGCGCGATGGGCCGGTCAAGAAAAGCGGCGGGCAGGCCGGGCACGGGCATCACGCGAGCTCGAAGATCGCTTCGATCTCGACGGCGACGCCCATGGGCAGAGAGGCCGCGGACACCGCCGAGCGCGCGTGTTTTCCGGCGTCGCCAAAGACTGCGACCATGAGGTCAGAGGCGCCGTTGATCACCTTGGGCTGATCGGTGAAATCGGCGGTCGAGTTGACGAAGCCCACCAGCTTCACCACGCGCTTGAGCTTCGACAGATCGCCGCCGCAGGCCGCCTTGGCCTGTGCGATCAGCGACAGCGCGCAGCGCTCGGCGGCCTTGGCACCGGCCTCGACATCCAGCGCGTCGCCGAGCTTGCCGGTGATCAGGCCGTTGTCGTCCATGCTGATCTGCCCCGACACGTAGAGCATGTTGCCGCTGTGCACGTAGGGCACATAGTTGGCGGCGGGGGCGGGCGCGTCGGGCAGCGACAGGCCAAGCTCTGCAAGGCGGGCGGTGATATCGGTCATGGGAGCCTCCTATTGACGTGCGCGGACGCTAGACGCAGCGGCAGCCAAAGAAAAGGGGCCGCGATCACGGTGGATCGCGGCCCCTTGCGTGCAGGTCTGCGCGGCGCGCTCAGCTTTCGCGGAAGGCTTTCGAGAAGTAATCGGTGAAAGGCTTCACAAGATAGGCGATCGGCGTGCGGTCGGCGGTGCGCAGGAAGGCCTCCACCGGCATGCCGGGGATCAACTGGGTGCCCTCAGGCAGGCGGTCGATCTGGCCTTCGTCGAGCATGATCTCGGCGCGGTAGAAGCTGGCCGAGGTGTTCTCGTCGGTGAAGGCGTCCGCCGAAAGCTGCGTCACCGTGCCGAAGGTTTCTGGCGTGCGGCGCTGGTCGAGCGCCGAGAAGCGCAGCGTCACCTCTTGCCCGACGTGGACCTGATCGATGTGGATCGGCGGCACCTGCGCGGTGATCACCAACGGCCGGTCCTGCGGGATCAGATACATCACCGGGTCCGCGGCGCGGATCACCGAGCGCTCGGCGAAGACCGTCAGCCCGTAGACGATGCCGCCCACCGGCGCGGTGATCTCCATGCGCTTGAGCTTTTCGAGCAGCGCGAGGCGCTGTTCGGCCAGTTCGCGTTCGCGATACTGCATGTCGCGCAACTGGGTGATTGCCTCTTCGCGGCGGGTGGTCGCCAGTTTCAGCACCTCGATGTCGATCTCGGTCATCCGGCCTTCGGACTGCGCCTTTTGGGCGGTGAGATCGCCGACGTCGCCGGACAGACGCGCCTCTTCGCGTTGCAGGGCGAGAACGCGGCTGGCCTGCGCGAGACCGCGGTCAAGCAAAGATTGCTGATCGCTCAGCTCCCGCTCGATCAACGCCAGCTGGCTGCTAAGCGCGTTTTGCTGGGCGTTGAGCCCGTCGACCTGGTTCACGATCTGATCGCGGCGCTTGGTCAGCTGCTCGGACTCGCGGTTCAGCGACTCGAGGCGGGCAAAGAACAGGTTGCGCTGGCCTTCGATCAGTTCCTGCACTTCCTCGTCGTATTCGGCCACCTGCAGCAGCGTCTCGTCGAACGCCAGTTCCTCGGAGCCGTCACGCTCGGCCTGGAGGCGCGCGCGGCGGGCGACCAGTTCGAAATACTGACCCTCGACGATGTTCAGTTCGGACTGCAGCAGCGTCGGGTCGAGCTTGATCAGCACATCGCCAGCCTCGACCACATCGCCTTCATCGACCAGAATCTCCTCGACGACGCCGCCGTCGGGGTGCTGGACCACCTGCCGGTTGCGCTCGACCTGAATCTGGCCGCCGGCGACGATGGCGCCAGAGATATTGGTGGTGGCGGCCCATGTGCCGAAGCCACCGACGAGGATAAGCAGGGCAACAAGGCCCAGCGTGAGCGGTTTGTTGAGCGGGAAGCGCTTGTCGGTCTCTTGCGACATCAGCGGACACCTCCGGGCCCGGCATGCCGGGTAATCTGTTCGTGGTTCTTAACCTGCGAGCGCAGCACCTCGTCCTTCGGACCGAAGGCGACGCGGGCGCCGTGTTCGAGCATCAGCAGCATGTCGCACTCGCGGATCGCGGCGGGGCGGTGCGCCATGATGATCACCGCCTTGCCCTCTTCCTTGAGACGGCGGATGGCGGCGTTCACCGCCTCGCTGCCCTCGTTGTCGAGGTTCGAGTTGGGTTCGTCGAGCACGAGGATCATCGGGTCGCCATACATGGCGCGGGCAAGCCCGATGCGCTGCATCTGGCCGCCCGACAGCCGCCCGCCCGTGGCGGTGACGCGGGTGTCATAGCCCTTGGGCAGCTTGAGGATCATCTCATGCGCGTCGGCTTTCTTGGCCGCTTCGACGATCTTCTCGGGGTCGGGCTGGTCGGCGAGGCGGGCGATGTTCTCGGCGATGGTGCCGTCGAACAGGCTGACCCGCTGCGGCAGATAGCCGATGTGCTTGCCCAGATCCTCGTCATACTGATCGAGCGTCGCGCCATCGAGACGGATGCGCCCGCCAGCGGGGCGCCAGACCCCGGTGATCGCGCGCGCCAGCGTCGATTTGCCCGCGCCCGAAGAGCCGATGACGCCGATGGCGTGGCCCGGTTGCAGGTCGAAGGACACGAGGCGCAGCGCGGCCTGTTGTTCGCCCGGGGGCACCACGGTCAGCTGCTGAACCTCCAACAGCGCGCGGGGGCGCGGCAGCGGCGTGCGGGCCGGCTCGGGCGGCATCTCGCCCAGCAGTTCCGCCAGATTGTCCCAGCCTTTGCGGGCGCGGGTGACCATCGGCCACTGGCCAATCGCCAGTTCGATCGGGGCCAGCGCGCGGCCCATCAGGATCGAGCCCGCGATCATCGCACCGGCGGTCAGCTCGTTCTGCAGCACCAGATAGGCGCCAAGGCCCAGCATCGCCGACTGCAGCAGCATGCGGAAGCTCTTGGTCATCGTGGTGAAGGTGCCGACGAGATCGTTGGTCGAGATCTGGCCGTTCAGCGCCTCCGAGCGGGCCCGGTCCCAGCGGCGGAACGCGGCCCCGCGCATGCCCATGGCCTGCACCGTTTCGGCGTCGAGGCGAATCTGCTCCGAGGTCTGTTCGGCGGCCAGCACGGCGCGGTTGGATTTCAGCGTGGGGGTGCGGCTGAGCATCTGGTTGGCGATGGTGATGATCACCAGTACCACACCGCCGGCGATGGCCAGAAAGCCGAGCCACGGGTGGAAGATGAAGATCCCGGCTATGAACAGCGGCGTCCACGGCAGATCGAACAGCGCCATCAGCACCGGCGAGGCCATGAAACGTTGCACGGCTTCGAGGTCTTTGAGGCCGGTGGCGGCCAATTCGTCCATTTTTACCGCTGAGCGTCGAATCACCGCGTCGAACACGCGCATGTCGAGCGCCGCCTGAAAACGCGCCGCGACGCGCGCCATGACGCGCCCGCGGGCATAGTCCAGCACGCCCATCATCCCGTATAGGAAAACAACCAAAGCGGTCAGGGCTATCAGGGTCGCCTCGGACCGCGAGCCAAGCACCCGATCGTAGACCTGAAGCATGTAAAGCGGGCCCGTCAGCATCAACATGTTGACGAAGAAGCTAAAAACACCAACGAA
The DNA here is from genome assembly GCF_056161345.1 of Salipiger sp. ABF4_146. NCBI lineage: Bacteria > Pseudomonadati > Pseudomonadota > Alphaproteobacteria > Rhodobacterales > Roseobacteraceae > Salipiger > Salipiger sp. ABF4_146. The sequence continues at coordinate 240,463 of NZ_JBSWYX010000010.1, forward strand.
CCAATAATAGGCACGGCTTTGCTTGCGGGCGGATGCGAGTTCATCTGCACCTGCAGATTTAATTCTATTTTGCATGAGCGCTATTCCGCTCTCCATTTGTCTGTATTTCGTCTGCGACGCGGGTCATCTAAAATAATCATGTCGCTCTCGTGCCACGACCGGGATCCATGCTGTTTGTCGGCTTGGGCTTGGCGGCTTTTCCAATTACCTAGATCTTGTACATCAAGATTCGGTTTTTCCTAATGACAATTCCACGGTCGGGTCCACGGTCGGGTGGCGGCGCCTCGTTGCTGCGCGCCTTTGCTGCGCTGGCGCTTATAACGGGATTCGCGGCATGTGCGACACCCGGTCCGGGCGAGTCTTCGGATGGCATATTCGATCCGCAGGAACCCGCCAATCGCCGCGTCCACACGTTTAACAAGAAAGTTTACTCGGGACTCTCCGGAGGCGGTGATAGCGGGATGATTTCATCGCTGCCGCAGCCGGTTAAATCAGGGGTGGTGAATTTCTCGGATACGGTGGCCCTGCCGCAGACCGTGGTGAACCAGATCCTGCAAGGCCGGCTGCTGCGGGCATCGCGAAACACTCTTCGCTTTTCCGTGAACGCGACGCTGGGTGTGGTTGGGTTGATCGACATCGCCGGGCCCATGGGGCTGCCCGAGGATCGCAGCAACTTTGGCGAAACGCTCTACGTCTGGGGCTTTCCAGAAGGAGCCTACATGGAACTGCCGGTGCTTGGTCCGTCGACCGAGCGCGAGACGGTGGGTCTTTTCGTCGACTTCTTCACCGATCCTTTCGCCTATGTGCTTCCCTCGCCGCAACGCTATGTTCGCTACGGCGCGCGACTGGGCGAACTGGCGATCAAACGCAGCGAGTATGGGGATGCGATCGATGCGGTTCTGGAAGGCAGCGCCGACAGCTACGCGCAGGCGCGGGTGATCTGGCTTGAAAAGCGGCGCCACGAACTGGGTGACGACAGTATTGAAGGCGCGGGGTTCATCGACCCCGAAGCTTTGGACACGGAGGGATTTTGATGGGCTATTTCGCAAGCCGCCGCAGTTTCATCGCGGGCGCGGTTTCGCTGGCTGGGCTGGGTCTGCGGCCCTGGGGGGGGGGGGGGGGGGGGGGAGCGAGAGAGAAGAAAGAGAAAAGAAACAGGGAGGGGGAAGAGGGGGGGGGGGGAGTGATGGGAGAGAGAGAAACAAGAAA
>NZ_JBSWYX010000011.1:0-238725 GCF_056161345.1 Salipiger sp. ABF4_146
ACGCAGTGAAAAGCCAGCTCGCCATCATGTTCGAGGACCGCTTCCCAATGGCGTAATCAACGCGCCGGGGCACAGAATTCCGGACAGTCTCCCATCTTGGCCTCACGCCACTTGGCAATCTTGATCCGCTCCTTGAAACTCAGCTGAAGGTAACAACGACCCATTCCACATCCTCCATGCAAACTTCTGTTTTGATACAGAATTTGCACTTCGTTTGTGAATCCACCCCGACACACCCGTGATTCTCATAAGTAATATTATGGAATACATGCTTAAGCCTTCACGCAGTAGTGGAACCCATCGGTCGGACCGCGCAGAAGCGGCAGAACCGGGCCCTCGCCGCTGCGCAGGTCAGCCCCCGGCAGCAGTGGTAGGACCGACGGACCGTACAGGCCGCCCAACGGCTCTAGGCCCTGGATCGCTCGGGCGAGATCGGGCTTGACTGAAACCAAGGCAAGTTTTGCCTTGGGGCCAAGCGCGCGCAGAGCCCTCGGTCCGGGCCAGAGGCTTTCCGCAAACAGCCCGCCAGCGTTGAGCTATGCGTGGGTGGGCAGCAGCAGTTGATGGTAGGAAACGCCGCGCATCCCAAACGCGAGCCGCAGGCGGCTGCCGCGTCGCTGCGCGAGATGTCCTGCGCGCGCGAGCGCGGGCCGACCGCTGGCTGGGTCGGTCACCGCGATGCAATGTGGGCGCGACAGGCGCATCTCGGTGGCATTGCCGAGTGCGCCGTGCTGGATCACGACGGGTGCGAGCATCGGATCGGACTCGATCTCATCGCCTGTGACATTGCGCGCGCCGCACCAGAGGACCGGATGTGCGCCACGCTCGGTGATCACCAGATCGCCGGATTGCAGGGCCTCGAGCGGAGTCCAGCTGCCGGGGGGGGCAATCGGCGTTCCCGCGACAAGGCATGGCACGCCCATGGCATAGCGCGTTTGATCGGCGGTGACGCTGGCGGGAGAGTCCCCCGTCAGCACGACGGCTCTCGCCGGTGGGAAGGCCCAATACCGCATTGCCCGAGTCGTCGTCGCTGACCGACACATCCCATGTGTGGACCGTCTCGCCCCCGGCCATCGCGCGGCGTGCTGGTGTCGAACTGATCGGCGGTGCCACCGTCCCCAACCGGCGTCATGTCGAAATCTGTGATCGTGTCGGCACCACCATCGGCGCTCAGCGCGAACCTGTCGCGGCCATCGCCGCCGCTGAGAGTGTTGTCGCCCGCACCGCGGGTAATCGTGTCGACACCGTCGCCGCCATCGATGCTATCGGCGCGGCCGCTGCCGGTAGGGCTGTCGTCGCCGGACATGCGGTAGACCTGCGCGGCGGAGCCGCTCGCAGAGGCATCGGTGGTATCTGCGCCGTTGCCGCCTACAACGTGCTCGATTTCCCAGAACTGGCCGGTGGAGCCCGCTGTGCCGACCTCGTCGCTGCCGAACTCCCAACTGCCGAAGCTGACGGACAGCGGATCGGAGGCCCAAAGGCAGTCCAGCGCATCGACGTCGCTGCTGTCGCCAGCCTCGCTGCCGAAGATGGTGTCAGTGCAGTCGAAATTGCCGATATAAAAGCGGTCGGAGCCTGCGTCGCCCCAGAGAGAGTCGTCGCCAAGACCGCCGTTCATCGGGTCGAGGCCGTCCTCCCACGCGAGAGTGTCGTCGCCATCGGCGCCGTCCAGCGTGTCGTTGCCCGACCCGGCGGTAATATTGTCGGCACCGGTGCCGCCCCAGATGCTGTCGTCGCCTTCGCCACCATGAAATTCATTGCCGCCGGTGAGGATCGGGCTGGTCTCGTCGTCGATCCTGTCGTCGCCCGCGCCGCTGTCGCGCGTTTCGGAAAAGTGGCCGCCAGCCGTGGTGTTGGCGTCGTCGCGTTCGTAGGCCTGTGTGTCGAGAGCGCTGTAGGCCACGCCTTCGGCGGGCAACGTACCGGCACCGCCTTACGTTTAGGTGACCCCCGGCGTGATCGGCGCATCGGTGGCATAGCCGACGATGCCATTGCCCTCGATGGTCAGTTCGTAGACATTGATCGCGGCGCCGTCGGGATCGTAGACGACATTACCGTCACTGACGTAGAGCGTGCCCGTGGCCAGTTCGGTGCCGTCGGAGGCGGTTGCCGTGGCGGTCTGCTCGCTGCCATCGCGGACTGCGCTGCCGCCGCTGAGAAAGCCCTCGTCATCGGTGACGGCGACGGTGATCCGCTGGCTCTGTTCCCATGTCGGGGTGACGTCTGCGCCCGCGACGCCATCTTCGGAAAGGTAGTGGTTGTCGCCTCCCGCAAAGGCGCTGATTTCGTAACTCGCCACAACACACGGCGTCTGGTTCGGAAGCGCGGTCGTTGGTCCGGCCCGGTGCGGCTGCACTTGCGCGCAGATTGGGTTTTCGCGACGTCAGGCCAGCCAAGGCCGAGCGCGGCGCAGCCGCCGCGGCAGGGTTGTTGCGCGACAGTGTCTCAGTTTGCCGTAAATCGTGGCGGCGCTCGCCCTTAGGGGTAAGGTTGCCGGAGGGCAGTCGCCTCGATCTCGACAAGAAACTCCGGCCGGGTGAAACCGGCGACGATCATCAGAGTCGAGGCGGGTTTGACGTCCAGATCGGCACAGGCGCGGTCGCGGGCGGCCATATATCCCGCCATGTCTTCGCGCCGGGTGACATAGGCCGAAAACTTCAAGACGTCCGAGAAATCCAGCCCGTCTTCTGCGAGGATCGCGCGCAGCGCCTCGAAGCAAAGATCGGCCTGCGCCTCGACGCCTTCGGGAATCGTTCCGTCGAGCCGCAGCGGCAGTTGCCCGGAGGTGACCGTGACCGGCCCCGCAGCGATGCCGTGCGAGTAGTGACCGAAGGGCGCGGCGATGCTCTTGGGATTGAGCGGCTTCATCAGGGGGCTCCTTTGGGCAGCGTTTGGTCTCAGGCCAGCCCGGCACGCATCAGGAAGAGCAGCACGGCTTCTTCCGCAATGCGGTCGAAATCGAGCGCGCCATCCTCGGCCACGTCGAGCACGCGGCGGCTCTGCAATTGGTAATCGGCGTAGTGTTGAGTGACGGCCCAGATGTTCATCATGAAAAGCACCGGATCCACCGGCTTCATCCGGCCCTCGTCGATCCAGCGGCGGATCACGCCAGCGGCCTCGTCAACCGAGGCCCGCAGACCGGGCCAATGGTCTTCCATCTCGGGTGCGCCGCGCAGCAATTCCTGCACGAACAGCCGCGAGCCTTCGGGCTGTTCGATGCACAGCCGCAGCTTGCGCCGCACATAGCCCGCGATCACCTCGGCGGGATCGTCCAGCTCACCCTCGACGAAGAAGATTTCGCGCCACTGGGCGATGATCCCTTCCAGCACCTCGCGGTAGAGGTCTTCTTTCGAGGTGATGTAGTAGTGCAGCTGGGCCTTGGTGATCCCCGCGGCCTTGGCCAGTTGCTGCGTCGAGGTGCCCGCCAGCCCGGTGCTGGCGAACTCGCGCAGCGCGGCCTGTCGGATCGCGTCGTGGATCTCCTTACGCTTCAGACTTGCGGCATTCATTGCCCTTACCCCCGTTCTTCAAACCCCCAAGCCGCGACAGGCGGCGCTCGACGCGGGCCAGAAAGGCCCGCAACTGCGCGGGCTTGCGGTGGTTCATGTCGTGTAGCTGCAACCATGTGATCCGGCAACGCGGATGAAACAGCACGCGGTAGCCGCGGGTCAGCATCGAGCGGCCCGGGTCGCGGATCAGCCGCAGCCACCACCATGGCGAGCCCGAGGTGGTGATCACCGCCAGATGCCGGATGTTCTGCAGCCGCCCGGTGGCGCGTGACTTGTCGGCGCGCGCCACATCGAAGGCGACGCCGGGCAGCCACACCCTCTCCATCCAGCCCTTGAGGATGGCGGGCGGGCCGTACATCCACGTGGGATAGATCATCACCAGCGCTTCGGCCCGGCGTAGTGCCGAGACGTGGCGGTCGAGTTTGGCGATCAGCCGGTCGGTGTCGGTCAGGTAGTCGGCCCAGTCCTCGGGCGAGAGCACCGGGTCGAAACCTTCGGCGTAGAGATCGATCACCTCGACCTCGTGACCGGCGCGCAACAGGGCGTCGCGCGCCGTGGCAAAGAGGGCGGCGCCGTAGCTCTCGCGGCCCGGATGGGCAAAGACGATCAGCACACGCATGGCGCCACCCCTTCAGCCTCAGTTGCCTTCGGCCGCGGCTTTGATGTCCATGCCATGACGCTGGTTGACGAAAGAGGTGTTGGCCACTTTGGTCAGGTCCACCGAGCCCTCTTCGACAATGCCGCTGTTGACCGCGGTCTCGTAGAACTTGGCGATGCGCGCCTCGGTCATTGCGCCGATCCCGAGTTCCAGCGCGTCGCCGCTGTCGATGATGCCAAGCTTGGCCATCTGCGCCATCTCGGCGTCCAGCTTCTCGACAGTAAGATCGGGGTTGGCTTCGATGATCGCGTCGTAACCAGCGCTGTGATCGCCGTAGAGGAAGGTGTACCAGCCCTCGATCGAGGCATCGACGAAGCGCTGCACCACGTCGGGGTTTTCATCGATCATCTGCTGGCGGGTCTCGATGGTGGTGGCGTAGGTGTTCCAGCCGTAATCCGCCATAAGGTAGGTCGCCACATCGGCGCCCTCGGCCGCGGCGTAAAGCGGCTCGGCGGTGGCATAGGCCTGTTGCACCATCGTCTCGTCGCCGAGGAACTGCGCAAGGTTGTAGCCGTAGGGACGGACCTGCTCATCCTGGAAGCCGAAGTCCTCGACCATCCACTTCCAGTAAGAGAACTGGCCGTCCTTGGAGAGCAGGATCTCGGGCGCGGTGGTCAGGTCTTGCCAGCTGTCGTAGGCACCCTCATGGGCGATCAGCGCCTGCGGGTCCTTCTGAAAGATCGCCGCGACCACGGTGGTGGGGATGCCATTGCGCACGTTGTCGAAGGACAGCAGCAGGTTGCCCGCCATCAGGAAGTCGAGCTTGCCGGCGATCAGCATGGGGCGGTTGTTCACCTGCGGGCCGCCCTGACGGATCTCGACCTCTAGGCCGTATTTTTCGTAGGTGCCATCGGCCAGCGCCTGATAAAACCCGCCATGGCCGCCCTGTGCCAGCCAGTTGGTGCCAAAAACCACCTTGTCGCCAGCGACGGCGGCGGAGGCAGCGAGGGAAGCCGCCAGCGCGGCGAGGGAAAGTCCAAGCTTGGTCATGAGAGTGTCCCGTTGGTGAGTGGTGGGTGTGTTATGCGCTGCGCGCCATCTCGGGGCGCCAGCCCCGGGTTTTGCCCGGGTTCATCAGGCCGTAGGGATCGGCCCGTTTCTTGAAATCGATCTGCGCGGTGTCGATGGTCTTCATGCCGCCGTCCTCGATGGTGACCACATGCGGATCGAAGATCGTGCAGCCGTCGGCCTCCAGTTCCGCGATCAGCGTGTACATCTCTTGCTTGCCGCGGAAGCGCACCAGCGGCAGGGCGAAGATCTGGATCTCGCCGTCCTGCCGCGCCATTTCGTGATGCCAGAACATCTCGTCGCCGTGGCGGGCCATCTGGCGCATCACCAGATCAATGTCGAAGGGGCGCGGATAGGCCACCTGCAGATAGGTCCAGCCCTTGTCCACTTTCAGAGCCTGCAACGTGGTGTGGTTCCAGCCGCATTCATAGGCGGGCTGCAGGCGGTTCTGGTGAATCTCCTCCATGGTCATGGCAAAGGAGATGGTCGCGCCCTCAGCTTCGGCGCGTTGGCGGAAGCGGTCCATGTCCGACGGGGCGACCATGGCGAAGACGGCGTCGCGGTTCTCGGGGAAGTAGCCCTCGAACTTGCGGTAATAGGGGGCGAAGCGGCGCTCGACGGTGGTCAGCAGGTAGCAATCCAGCCCGTCCTCCTGCGCGGCGGTGGCAAAGCGCAGCGCCTTGTCGTAACCGTCAAACAGTGCCGCGGTGTGCAGCCAGTCGGTGGACGGGGTGAGCGCGAGGCCAACCTCCAGCACGATGCCGTTGGTGCCATAGGCGTGGTGCACCTTCTGCACGTCGGCCCCGCGCAGTTCGATCACCTGCGGCTCTTCTTCCAGCGTCAGCACCTTGAGATAGGTGAGGTTCCCCTCGTCGCGCAGCATGCCGTGGCGCAGAGAGCCGATGCCGCCCGAGCCGCCTGCGATGAAGCCGCCGATGGTGGCGAGGCTGCGGGTCGAGGGATACATGGTCAGCTCTTGGCCTGTCTCACGGGCCGCGTCGTCGAGCTTCGACATGCGGATGCCCGCCTCGACATGGGCATGGCCGGGGGTGATCTCGAGGACCCTATTAAGGCGCGTCAGGTCGACGACCAGCCCGCCGTCGAGCGGCACGCATTGGCCGTAGTTGCCCGTCCCGCCGCCGCGCAGGGTGACAGGCACCTTGTGGCGCGCGGCAGCAGAGGCAACGCGGACCACCTCGTCCTGCGTCTGCGGAATGACGATCAGTTCGGCGCGCTTGTCCTTCAGTTCGGCGTCGAGGATCTGGCTGTACCAGAAGTAGTCCTTCGAGCGGGCCTCAAGCGCGCGTTCGTCGTCGTAAAAGCGCAGGCCGTCGAGATCTTGCCGCAGGGCTTTGAGCGCCTCGGTGTGGCGGCCTTGGGGTTCGGCCAGTTGCGTGTCGGTCATGCGAGGTCTCCGGAGGTCTCGGGGATGGGGGTGCCATCGCGCCAGACGGTGCGCACCGCGCGGGGGCGGTTCAGCGCATCATCAAGGCTGCTGGCGGCGATATGGATGAAGTCGGCGGGGGCGCCGGGCGCGATGCCAACGTCATGGCCGAGCCATTGCGCCGGGGTCTCGGTGACGCTGCTCAGCCAGCCCGCGGGATCAAGGTGCCCGGCCAGCATGGCCATGCGGTAGACATCGAACAGGTCGTAATCGCCCTGCGGGTAGAACGGGTCGCACACGTTGTCAGAGGCCAGCATCACCGGCATCCCGGCGGCGCGCGCTTCGTGCACCGGCGCCAGCCCGCGCAGACGCGGCGTGCGGCCCGGCGCGGCGTCCTGCAGAAAGGCGTTGGTGGTGGGCAATGTGCAAAGGGCCAAGCCGGCCTCCCCTGCCCGGCCCAGCAGTTCGGCAACTTCTCCATCGGGGCGCACGGAAAGAGAACAGCAGTGGCCGACCAGAACCCGGCCCGCCATGCCGCGCGCCTCGGTCTCGTCCAGGATCGCGTCGAGCCCCTGCGCTTCCGGTTCCAGCCCCTCGTCGACGTGGAAATCGAGTTGCAGGTCGTGCTTCTCGGCCAGATCGAAGACCCTGCGCAGCTTCTCGGGGATCGCGTCGTTGCGGTAGACGAAGGCCCCCAGCACGGCGCCGGAGCCGGCGATCTCCTGCGCGATCCACTCGCCGACCTCATCAAAAGCGTCCAGTGGCGTCAGCGTGGCAAGTTGCAGATCGATGCGGCCCTGCCATGCCTCGGCCAGCCCGCGCAGCACCGGCAGCGCCTCGGGCATCTCCGCGTCGGTCCAGTCGACGTGACTGCGCATTGCCTTGGTGCCATTGGCGAAGGCGCGGCGCAGGCCGCGGTCGGCGCGGCTGCGAAGGTCCGCCGCCGTCCAGTTCGGCTTGTCCCCGGCCATCAGCTCGATCGCATCCTGCAGCGATTGCGGGCGGCTCGGTACGCGCGCGGCGGTGAAGGTCTTGTCGAGGTGGACATGCGCGTCGACGAAACAGGGCAGAAGCAGACCTCCCCCCTGCTCTTCTGACGGTGTGAGCGCTGCAATGCGCGCGCCGTCCAGCGTCACATCCCAGTGCCCCGCGCGCCCTGCGATGGCGACTCCGTTCAACATTGTCATGCTCAGCCCTGCCGCTTGATTTCGCTCTCGTGCCAGTGGCCCAGCACGGCGCGCGAAAGCCACGACGTGGCGAGGAAGATCAGGACGCCCAGCATGGACACCAGAAACAGCGCGGCGAACATGCGCGGGATCTCGCCCCGGAAACTGCTCTCGAGGATGCGCGAGGCAAGGCCCGTGTTCTGCCCGGCGGTGCCAGCGACGAACTCGGCCACCACCGCGCCGATCAGCGCGAGGCCGCCGGCGATCTTCAGCGCGGCCATGAAGTAGGGCAGCGCCGAGGGGATCAGCAGGTACCGCAGACGCTGCCACTTCGTCGCGCCATAGAGTGTAAAGAGGTCGCGCAGGTTGTGGTCGGCGCTGCGCATGCCGATGGCGGTGTTCGACAGGATCGGAAAGAAGGCGACGATCCATGCGCAAATCAGCAGCGCCGCGAAGGTGCTCTCGACATAGATCAGGATCAGCGGCGCGATGGCCACGACGGGCGTCACCTGCAGGATCACCGCGAAAGGAAAGAGGCTGCGCTCGATGGTCCGCGACAGCGCGAAGACCATCCCCAGAAGCACCCCGCCGATGATCGCCAGCCCGAGCGAAAGCAGCGTCAGCTTCACGGTGAACCATGCGCTGGTCAGCAGCGAGGGGCCGTCGGTCCAGAGCGTCTTGGCAATGAGGCTCGGGGCCGGGATCAGGTAGTGCGGGATCTCGTTGTAGCGGACGAGGAATTCCCACAGGCCAAGCGCGCAGAGCAGCGCGAGGCTGGGCATCAGCACCTGCATCCGGCGCTCGCGCCGCGCGGCCCGCAGCGCGGGGTCCTCGGCCGGGTTTGCCTGCGCGACCATGGTCAGCGGATCAGTGGTTGAGGTCGACATCGTCCATGGTCCCTTCCAGTGCATCCGAGACGAGACGACAGGTCTCGGCGTATTCAGGCGTGGTGCGGTAGTGTTCGTCGCGCGTGGTGGCCTCGGCCAGCGCCATGTCGTGCACCACCCGGCCCGGCCGCGGCGCCATGACCACGACGCGGCTCGACAGGTAGACGCTTTCGAACACCGAGTGGGTGACGAAGATCACCGTCAGCCCGTTGCGCCGCCAGAGGTTCAGCACGTCGTTGTTGAGCTTGAAGCGGGTCATCTCGTCGAGCGCGGCGAAGGGCTCGTCCATCAGCAGCAGCTTGGGCTTGGTAACCATGGCGCGGGCGATCGAGACACGCATCTTCATGCCGCCCGAAAGCTCGCGCGGGTAGCTTCCGCCGAACTTGGCGAGACCGACCATCTCCAGCGCCTCGATCACCTGCGCCTCGGCCTGCTTGCGACCGAGACCGCGCAGCTTTAGCGGCAGGTGGACGTTGTCGAACACAGTGGCCCAGGGCATCAGCGTCGGCTCCTGGAAGACGAAGCTGACGTCGCCGCCCTGCACACCCTCGCCGGGCGCGTGGCCGTTGACGGCGATCTGGCCCGAGGACGGCGCCAGCAGCCCCGAGATCATCCGCAGCGCCGTCGACTTGCCGCAGCCCGAGGGCCCGAGCAGGCTGACGAACTCGCCCTGACGGATGGTGAGGTCCATGTCCTGCAGCGCCAGCGTTCCATTGTCGAAACGCTTGAAGACGTGGGACATCTCGATCTGCGCGGCGCCCTGCACAGGGGGGTTCACGGAGGTGTCGAGAGGCATGGCTGGGCTCCTTACCAGTCGGGTTGCGTGTCGAGGCGCGACAGCGGCGCGCGATCGATCTCGTCGAAGATGGAGATGAGTTGCGTGGCGGCATGATCGAGCGTCGCCTCGCCCTTCTCGGCGCTGGCCAGATGTGCCTCGCCGCAGGCGCCTGCGCTACTGAGATCCTGCGTCAGCCATGCCGGTTTTGCCGGGCCGGGCAGTGCGATCGAGGGGGTTTCCTGCGCCCAGATCTCGGCCTGCGAAGGAAAATCGCGGGCGCGGCGCATGTCGACGTTGCCCGGATCGAGCGCCAGCATCACCGAGGTTTCCATGTCGCCCGCGTGAATGCCGTGGCGGCGTTCGCGCTCGGAATAGACACCCTCGGGCATCCCGGCGGCGAACCAACTCAGCGAGAAGGCCATCATCTGGTGTTTCTCGCGCAGCTCGCGGGTCACGATGTCCATCGCCGGGATGTTGCCGCCATGGCCGTTCAGCAGGACGATCTTGCGCACGCCAGAGCGGGCGACACAGGCACCAATTTCGGTCCAGACCCGCAACAGGGTTTCGGCGGATAGCGTCAGGCTGCCGGGATAGGCGCTGTGCTCGTTGCTTTTGGTCACCGCCTGGGTTGGCAGAAAGAGCACCGGGCTATGATCTGGCAACCGCTGCGCCAGACGCGAGACAACGCCGTTGACCGTGCAGCTGTCGACCGACATCGGCAGATGCGGGCCGTGTTGTTCGATCGCGCCAAGCGGCAGCACGGCGATCAGCCGGTCGCGCTGCAGCGCCGCGAACTCGCGGCTGCTGTAGTCGGCCCAATATCGTTTCATGCACTGCCCCTTCCGTCTGTCGCGCGGGTTCGCCGCGCGTGTTTGATCTTCATATCAAACGATCAAACCGTTTGGTATGAAAATGGCCAGACGGCCAAGAGGCAGGAAGCGACGAGCGCGACGTCAGCCGGAAAAGATGCCGCCAATTTGTGCAAATTCGCTTCTGCCCAAGGGCGGAGGCCGGTGGATCCGGGGCTGACCGGCGAATCGGAAAGGTATTTCCAACCTTCGCCGGGCACGCGATGCGTTTGCTTGACTAAACTACTCGGGAAAGGTTAGCTGGCCCGAACCCGCCCTTCCCAGTGTCACACCCGTGAATGTGTGAAAGGCCCCGCCACACGCGGTGCCCTCACCCCTGATGGATCCGCCATGACCTTCATGCCCCGCATGACATCGCAGACGACGGCAATCTATCCGCTGCGCCCCTTGCGCTGGCGGCGCTGGGGTGGCGCGATCGCCGACGTCTGGCATGTGCACGGCGAAGCGGGCGGCGGCGGCTTCTATAGCTCGCCGGATCCGCGGCTGGTGGTGTTCCTCGGGGCGCCCGACGCGGCCTTGCGGTTGCGAACCGGGCCGGACGCGCCGTGGATGGAAGGCATTGGCGCCTTCTTCATTCCCGCCGGCATGCCGCTCTGGAGCGAATTGCGCGAAGAGCGCGACTACGCCCATCTTGACCTGCATCTCGAGGCTGGGCCGCTGGCGCAGAGGTTGCGCGACGCAGGAGGCAGTGCGCGGACCGGCGCGGCGCATTTCCTCGGCAGCGAAAGCCGCGCCGGGATGCTTGCCGCGATGCTGGCGGAAGAGGTGCAGGCCCCTGCCCGCCCTGACATGATGCTCGACGGCGTGCTTTCGGCGCTGCTGTGCGAGGTGCTCGACCTTGGCGCGACAGAAAGCGGGCCGCGACGCGGCGGCTTAGCGCCGCATGTGATCCGCGATCTGCGGGCCCATGTGGAGGCGTCGCTGCACCGCCGGATCGAGGTGGCGGAACTGGCGCAAGTGGCCGGTCTCTCGGAAAGTTGGCTGACCCGCGCCTTCAAGCAGAGCCTTGGCACCACCCCGCAGCGCTGGCTGACCCAGCTACGGCTCGAGGCGGCGATGGGGCTGATGACCGAGACCCGCATGGCCTTGGCCGAGATCGCCGCCGAAGTGGGGTTTGCCGATCAGGCGCATCTCACCCGCGCCTTCCGTGCCGCGCAGGGCGAGACGCCCGCGGCATGGCGGCGCGCGCGTTTGAGCGCGATTTCGTCAAATCACGGCGGTCTGGTTCAATCGGGCTGCTAATTCCCGATATAAACAGTCGGAAAAAATCCGTATCGTGGGACGTGACATGACCAGCACCCTCCGCCTGTCGTTCTTGACCAGCGCCAGCCTGATCGCCATTGCCGGCGCCGCACAGGCCCAATCCACCGCCGACCTCTTCGATCTTGGCGAGATCGTGCTCGAGGGCGAATACGATCCGTCGGACCCCGTGCCGGGCTACGTCGCCACCACTGCGCAGACTGCCACCAAGACCGGCACGCCGATCCTCGAGACGCCGCAGTCGATTTCGGTGATCACCGGCGAGCAGATCGAGGACCAAGGCGCCACCACGCTTGGCGACACGCTGGGCTACACCTCGGGCCTGCTGGCGCAGCCTTTCGGCACCGATCCGCGCTTCGACAGTCCGACCATTCGCGGTTTTGATGGCAGCAACGCGCAATACCTCAACGGCCTGCGGCTGCTGCGCGACTTTGGTGCGCCCGCCTTCGAGATCTACTCTCTGGAGCGGGTCGAGGTGCTGAAGGGCCCGGCCTCGGTGCTTTACGGCGCCGGCATCCCCGGCGGGGTGATCAACCAGATCCAGAAGCGCGCGCAATTTCTCGACTTCGGCGAGGTCGGCGTCGGGCTCGGCGATCCGAAAGCCACCGAAGGTTTTATCGACTACAACCACACCTTCAGCGACACGTTCGCCGCCCGCGTCACCGCCGTGGCCCGCGACAGCGAGGAGGACGTCGAGGAACTGGAGAACAGCCGCACGTACCTTGGCCTCGCCACTCGCTGGGAGCCGACCGAGGGCACCTCGCTGCAATTCCTCGGCTCGTGGCTGAAGGACAGCCCGATCACTCCGGCTGGTGTGCCCTACGACCTGATCGGCGAGGCCGACGATGAGGATCTGCGGGAGTTCTACGCCGGCGACAGCAGCGACGACGACAGCGACCGCGAAACGCTCAATCTGGGGTTTGCGCTGAATCAGGAGCTGAGCGCGAACTGGGATCTGGACGTCAATTTCCGCTACCAGAGCTTCGACTGGGACTACACCGGCTTCTACGTCAACAACGGCGTGACCGACGGCGATACCATCACCCGCGGCGCCAACGTGACCTCCGAGGACAGCTTCACCCAGAACCTCGACGCCCGGCTCACCGGCACGGTCGACACCGGCCCTGTCGCGCATACGCTGCTCGTCGGGCTGGACCTGCGCCGCTACGGCATCGAGGAATCCACCGAGTTCCGCTATGCCGACGGCATCAGCTTCTCGGACCCGTCCTACGGCGGCGCCAACCTGTCGACCCCGTGGTACATCGAAGGCGGCGACCTGACGCTGGAGCAGATCGGCATCTACGCGCAGGACGAAATGACCTTTGGCAACTGGCGCGCCTCGCTGGCGCTGCGCCACGATTGGGCCAGCCAAGAAGGCAGCACGTTCACCAATTTCGCGGGCACCACCGAGGTGGATCAGGACGATGAGGCGACCACCGGCCGCGCCGGGCTGAGCTACGTGTTTGCCAACGGCGTTGCGCCCTATGTCAGCTATGCCACCTCCTTCGATCCCGAGATCGGCACCGACAACAGCGGCAACACTTTCGAGCCGACCCGCGGCGAGCAGTGGGAGGTTGGCGTGAAGTACCAGCCGCTCGGCTTCAACGGCTTCTTCAGCGCGGCGCTGTTTGATCTGAAGCAGACCGATCTGCTCACCTCGATCACCGACGACAACGGCGTCGGCGACTTCGCGCAGGTCGGCGAAGCCCGGTCGCAGGGTCTGGAACTGGAAGGTTCGGTCGATCTCGACAATGGCTGGACCCTGCGCGGTGCCTACACCTGGAACCACGCCGAGCAGACCAAGGGTGACAACGAGGGCAACGACCTGCCCAACGCGCCGCTGCACAACGCCAGCCTCTGGGCCAACTACAGCTTTGCGCCCGACACCGCGCTGTCCGGGCTGACCGTCGGTGGCGGGGCGCGCTACATCGGCGAGCGCTACGGCGATGCCGCCAACACCTACCAGATGGACGACGTGACCCTGCTCGATCTGCAGGCGGCTTACGCGATCACCGAGGACATGCAGGTCTCGGTCAACGTCAGCAACCTCACCGACGAGTCCTATGTGGCCAACTGCGGTGGGTTCGGCTGCTACTACGGCGATGGCCGTACGGTACAGGCGCGCCTGACCTACAAGTGGTAAGCCCACTGCCGTGACACAGGCCGGGCGCTGCATCCGCGGATGCGGCGCCCGTTCCGCTGCAACAGCCCGCATCGCGCCAGCCAAGACAGGAAACAGCCGGATGCTTCGCCAATTCTTTGACTACTACCGCCCCCACATGCGCCTGTTCTGGCTCGACTTCGGCTCTGCCGTCGCCTCGGGCCTGCTGGAACTGGCCTTCCCGCTGGCCATCGCCGGCTTCATTGATCACCTGCTGCCGGGCGGCGATTGGGGGCTGACCATCTTGGCCGCGGTGGCGCTGGTCGCGGTCTATCTGATCAACGCCGGGCTGATGATCGTGGTCACCTACTGGGGCCACAAACTGGGCATCAACATCGAGACCGAGATGCGCAGCCGCGCCTTCGCGCATCTGACGAAACTGAGCTGGCGCTGGTATGATCGTGCCGAGACCGGCAAACTGGTGGCGCGCGTGACCCGTGATCTCGAAGAGATTGGCGAGGTCGCCCACCACGGGCCCGAGGACCTGTTCATCGCGGTGATGACCTTTGCCGGCGCCTTCGGGTTGATGGCGTGGATTCACCTGCCGCTGGCGCTGATGACGCTGGTGATCGTGCCGGTGATGGTCTGGCTGGTCGCGGTCTACGGCGGACGCATGACCCGCGCGTGGCAAGAGATCTATGGCCGGGTCGGTGCCTTCAACGTGCGGCTGGAAGAGAGCCTTGGCGGCATCCGCGTGGTGCAGGCGTTTTCTAACGAAGCGCACGAGCGCGACCTTTTCGAGCAGGACAACCGCCGGTACCGCGAGACCAAGCTCGACGCCTACCGGGTGATGGCCAAGCTCACCGCGCTGCATTACGGCGGGATGCGGCTGGTGCAGGTGATCGTCATGGTGGCGGGCGCAGGCTTTGTGTTCGGCGGCTCGCTCAGCGAGGGTGGGTTCGTTGGCTTCCTGCTGCTGGTGGGCGTGTTCTTCCGCCCGCTGGAGAAGATCGCGGCGGTGATGGAGACCTACCCGCGCGGCATCGCGGGCTTCCGCCGCTACACCGAGTTGCTGGAGACCGAGGCCGATATCGCGGATGCACCCGATGCGCGCGAGGCGCCGCCATTCCGCGGCGAGATCCGCTTCGACAACGTCAGCTTCGCCTATGACGGCGTGCGCGGCGTGCTGCACGATGTCTCTCTCGACATCAGTCCCGGCGAGACGGTGGCGCTGGTCGGCCCATCGGGCGCGGGCAAGTCGAGCCTCATGGCCCTGCTGCCGCGCTTCTATGAGCCCACCGGCGGAGAGATCCGCATCGACGGTGTGCCGATCCAGAAGATGACCCTCGCCTCGCTACGCAGCCAGATCGGACTGGTCTCGCAGGACGTGTTTCTCTTTGGCGGCACGCTGCGCGACAATATCGCCTACGGCAAGCTGGGTGCGACCGAAGAGGAGATCCGCGCAGCTGTGGATCATGCGCAACTCGGCCCGCTGGTAGAGAGCCTGCCGCAAGGCCTCGATACGGTTGTCGGCGAGCGCGGCGTGATGCTGTCGGGTGGCCAGCGCCAGCGCGTGGCCATCGCGCGGGTGTTTCTGAAGAACCCGCCGATCCTGCTTTTGGACGAGGCGACGTCAGCGCTCGACCGAACCACCGAGCGCGAAGTGCAGGCCGCGCTGTCGCGTCTGGCGGTGGGGCGCACAACGCTGGTCATCGCGCACCGGCTCAATACCGTGCGCGATGCGGATCATATCGTCGTGCTGGAACAAGGCCGCGTGGTCGAGCGCGGGAACCACGAAGCACTGATCGAAGCGAAGGCAGCCTACTACGAACTTGCGAGCTAATCCCTGAGCAATAAAAAGCGCCGGCCTGCACGTGCAAGCCGACGCTTTTCACGAGGGAACTTTGTTCAAAGTTTGATGTCGTCGAGCCGCTGGTCGCCCGGCAATTTCGATCGCTCGAGGATGATCTGCGAGATCGCCCGCGCCCGCACCGGGTTCAGCGCCGCAAGGATCGGCGCCGCATCGCGCTCGTTCATCGTGCCCAGCACCATCACCGACACTTCGATATCCAGATCGTCCATGATCACCGCCGCATCCCGTGGCTTCATGTTCCGATAGAGCGCCACCAGCCGGTCGACGTCGGACGTGTGGGCGGCCTTCACCTTCTCAAGCAGACCTTCAAGTTCGACCTTCAGATCGGCCAGCCGCTGCTGTTCTACTTCGAGTGTCTCGGCGGTGAGATCCAGTTCCGCCTGCCGCGCGTCGTGGCGCTCTTTCTGCGCCACCAGAAGGGCCCGCTCTTCGCGGATCTCGGCCAGAAGTTCCTCGGGGCCGCCTTCGCATTGCAACGGCGCGTCGCTGGCGGCGCTTACCTTCCGCGCGGGGCTCGGCTCGGGCTCTTCGCTGGCCGCGGCCGAGGCGGCGCCGACGAAGAGCGTCTGCTCGGGCTCGGGCGGTGTGTCGCTGAGCAGCGCAAGTTTCGGCTGCTCGGCCAGCGTCAGGGCGATCTTGGAAACCACCGCGACCGCAAGGCCGATCATGACGAAGTTGATGGGGCGCATTGGGGTCAGGCCTCGCGGTTGCGCACGGTTTCGAAGAACCCGCGCACCAGTTCGGATTTGCCCGAGACCGACGCCGTGCCATTGGGCCGCGCGGGCCGCTCACGCGTGGTGCGGAACGAAGGGGCCTCGTCGCGGGTCATCTCGGGCTCGCGCTGGCGGCGGGCGCGCTGATCGGCGGCCTGCTCGCCGGCGCTGCGCAGCGCGGTGACCGCGCTTTCGGACTTGTCGACCGCAGCCGAGAAATTGCCGATCATCGGTTCGAGGTCCTTGAGCGCCGCCATCAGCACCCGAACCCGGCGGTCGACCACCCACGCATAGGTGAGGGTTCCGACGAGCAGCACGAGAATGGCAATGTCAATCAAGAAGGACATCTGGCAATTCCTCTTCTTCGTACATTTTATCTGAAACTTTGAGGGCGATCTTGCCGTTCTTCCGGCGCCCCACTTCGGCCTTGGCAATATCCTTGCCGATCACTGACAGGGTGACCGGGTCATCCACCTGCATGCCCAGATCCAGCACCTGCCCCGGCATCCACGACAGCACGTCGCGCAGCGGAATCACCGCCTGCCCCAGAACGGCGGAGACCGGGATCGCCGTGGTGCCCAGCTTTTCGGTCAGCTTCAGGCGCCAGCCGGTGTCACCGCCCAACTGGCCGCCGGTGAAGTTCTGTGACAGCACATCGCCGACGATGTCGAAGGCGGTGTTGGGCAGCAGGAAGACCATCTCGCTCACCCGGTCCTCGATGTTGAGGCTCAGCACCGCGCGGACGCAGGAACTGGTCGGCGGGGCAAGCAGCAGCGCCTTTGGGTTGGTCTCGAGGTGCCCGACCTCAAACCGCACGGGTGTGACCTTTTCGAAGGCAGCCGACAGCTCGTTGAGCGTGGTTTCGCAGAAACTCTTGCCGATGCGCTTCTCGATGCCGGTGAAGGTGCGCACGTTGTGTGTGGTTTCCGGCACCGTGCGCCCGCCGAACGTGATCTCCAGCACAGAGTACAGCAACTCGGGCCGCATCACTGCGGCGATCGTGCCGTTCCACTCCACGGCGTCGGTCACGCCGATCAGCGCGGGATCGGGCAGCGTGTCGATCGCGTCCTGACAGGTGAGGTAATCGACCTTGTCGAGAGTCACGTCGACCATCGCGCCCAGATAGCTCTTGAGCACCTGCGCCAAGGACAATGCAAAGCGGTCGAAGACAACTTCGAGCATCGGCAGCCGCGTGTAGGACTGCTTGGCGCGCTCGACGATCATCTCTTCGACGGCGCGGGTGTCGACGGTGATTTCGCTGTGCTCGGTCATTGGATGATGAGATCCGCGATGAGAAATTCCTGCGGTGCGGCACTGTCGGTGATCGCCCGCGCCCGGCGCAGCAGTTCGGCTTTCAGCCGCGCCAGACCGATCGAGCCCTGCAGGTCGCTTTCGTTGAGTTGTCGCAGATAGTCCTGAAAGCTGTCCCGCATGAACAGCTGGCGGCTTGCGACCTTCTCGGCGCCCTCGACCCGCGTGTCGTAGACGATGGCGAGGTTCAGCTTCAGAAACCGCGAGGTCTGCCGTCCGGTGGCCGTGGTCGAGGTGATGTTGACGATGATCTCCTGAAACGGCAGCACCACCACATGCTCGTCAGTGCCGAGGCTCTGCGCGCCCGTCTGCCCCGGTTGCGCGGTGCCGTTCGCGCTATGCGCGCCATCAGTTGCCTCGTTCGGCGCAGGCGCGTCGCTTTCGCCGGTGATCAAGGTCATCAGGTTGCCGGGCCCCACCGAGGCCAGAAGGCCGATCAGCAGCGCCAGCGTACACGCCAACGCAACGACAAGCCCAATGAGGAGCTTGCCGCGTTTCGAGCCGCCGCCGGCACCGTTTTCCGTTGTTGTTGCGTCAGCCATGAACCGTCATCGGCAGTGGTGGTTAATCTTGTAATACTATGGTCTGGATCTTCGCGCTAAGCAAGCAGAACCTCCGGTATAGTTCTTGATGATCAAGAACAGTTGTGTTTATTCTTGTAGTGGGTGACAGGGCAGGACAACGAGACACGTGCAGGCGCTACTGGAAAATCTGAAATCGCTGGGATGGCGGCGTCTCTCCGTATTGGGTGGGACGGGCCTTGCGCTTGTTTTGGCGTTGTTTTTCGGTCTCTCGGTGGTCACGACGCCTGACTACGTTTCGCTCTACCGCGATCTCAATCCGGCCGATGCGGCGCGGATCGTCGACTCGCTCGACGCGGCGGGCATCCGCAGCCGCACCGATACCGCGGGCACCGCCGTCAGCGTGCCCGCCGAAGAGATGGCGCGGGCCCGTATGGAGCTTGCCTCTCTGGGGCTGCCCAGCGAAGGCACGCCGGGCTGGGAACTGTTTGACGAGCAGAGCGGGCTGGGGATGAATAGTTTCATGCAGCGGGTCAACCGGATGCGTGCCATGGAAGGCGAGCTGGCCCGCTCGATCCAGACCATCGACGGCGTCGAGGCGGCGCGCGTCCATCTGGTGCTGCCCGAACGCGAGCCCTTCTCGCGGGAGCGGCCCACCCCGTCGGCGTCGGTGATCGTGCGGGGCTCGCGTCAGGTCGGGATGAAGCAGGCGCATGCGATTCGCTCTTTGGTTGCATCGGCGGTGCCCGATCTCGCACCCGCGCAGGTGACGGTGCTCTCGGCGTCAGGCGAAACCATTCTCGCCGATGACGGCGAGGCGGGCAGCGAGGCCTCGCTGCAATCGGCGCGGGCGCAGATCGAGGACCGGCTGAGCCAGCGCATCAACCAGATCCTCTCGGCGCGGGTCGGCGCGGGCAACGCGCGGGTCACCGTCAGTGTCGATCTGTCGAGCGAGCGGCAAGTGGTGCGTGAGCAGAGCTATGATCCCGATCAGCGGGTGGTCCGCTCGACCGAGACCCGCGAAGAGGTGACGCAGGACCAGCGCGCCGCTGGCGGCGAGGTCGGCGTGGCCGACGATGTGCCCGCCGCGCTGGCCGATGACGTGCCGGGGACCAACACCAACAGCTCGAACACCAACAACGAAATCGTCAATTACGAGATCGGCGGGACGCAGACAGAGACCGTGCGCGAGCCCGGCGATGTCGAACGCATGTCGGTGGCGGTGCTGGTCAACGGTATCTACAACGTGCAGCCCGACGGCTCGGTGGACTACGAAGAACGCACCGCCGAGGAATTGGAGCGGCTGCAGGCGCTGGTGCAGAGCGCCATGGGCTTTGACGAGGCGCGCGGCGACAGCGTCGAGGTGGTGAGCCTGCGGTTCATGGACTACTCGATGGACGTGGGCGAGCCGGTCTCGCGCAGCTTCACGCAGATCCTGCAGGAAAACCTTGGTACCATCCTGCGCGGCCTCTTCGCGCTGGCGTTGGTGGCGGCGGTGCTGATCCTCGGGGTGCGTCCGGCGCTGAACCGGCTGATGGTGGCGAACGCGGGTGAAGGCGACGACGCGGGCGGGCTGCCCGCACCCGCCGCCGCTCCGGCGCTGCCCGGGGCGCAGGGGGAGGGCGCGCAGGGCGGGCAGACCAATGTCACCCATATTCATTCCGGGCAGCAGGCCGCGAACCGCGAAGACACCGTTTATCACAGCGGCACCGTGCTTGATCCGCTGCCCGACGGATCCGAGGAAATGGTGGCCGTCGCTTCCGTGCAGGGCGGCGTTCAACGCGGCTGGATCAACACCGTGGGCGAGCTGATCGAGCGCGAGCCTGACGACGCCATCAAGGTGGTGAAGGGCTGGCTGGCTGAAGGGTCCGCGACATGAGCTTTGTCTTCGATCGCAACTTCGACGCCGAGGCAGAGGCCGCCGCGCGCGGCGAGCAGGCCCATGTCGGCGCCATTTACACCCGCGCCGAATTCGACGCGGCGGTGGCCAAGGCACATGCCGAAGGGCTTGAGGCCGGTCTGGCTCAAGGCCGCGACGAGGCATCACAGGCGGCGCAGCAAAGCGCCAGCGCGCGCCAGTTGAGCGCCATCGAAGCGGTCGCCCCCGCGCTGCAGGCGCTGTTTTCCGACGCAGACGCACATCACGCGGTGCTTGAATCGCAGATGGTCGGTTTTGCGCTGTCGGTGCTGCAGCAGGTCGCGCCCGCTGCCAGCGCCTCTTTGTCCGAGGCCGAGGCGATGCAAGAAGCGCGCGGCGTCGTGCGCATGGCTCTAGGCGCGGCCGAACTGAAGCTGTGGTTCGCCCCCGAAGCCGCCGAGCGGGCGGGCGCAGAGGTACATCGGATCGCCCGCCAGTCAGGCTTTGGCGGGCGTCTCGAGGTTAAGCCTGACCCGGCCCTCGCCGCAGGCGACGTGCGGGCGGAATGGGATCACGGCGTGATGAGCTACAGTTTCAACGATATTTGCCAGCGGATCCTCGGCGCGCTCGAGGACAGCAAGGCGCGGATCGATGCCGCGATCGGGCAGGATCAGGCAGGAGAATAAGACATGGCGGACGAGGCAGACACCAAACAAGAAGAGGGCGGCGCGGACACCGCTCCGCAGACATCGGGCAAACCTGACAGCCAGGGCATCGACGCGATGCTCAACGTCGGCCTTAACGTGCAGATCGTGCTGGGCCAGACCCGCATGCCCATCGCGCAGTTGCTCAAGCTCAGCCGAGGCTCGATCATTGAACTCGACAAGAGCATCGGCCAGCCTGTCGAGGTGATGATCAACGAGCGCCTTGTGGCGCGCGGCGATCTGGTGCGGTTGCCCGATGACCGGCTTGGCGTCTCGCTGATCGAGATCGTCAAGGATTACGTGTCCGAAGAATGACCCGACGCTGCCGCCAGCTTGGAACGGCGCTGACCTGCCTGCTGCTGGCGGCGGGCCTGCTGTTTGTGGCCGCGGGCACGGGGCATGCGCAATCGGCGGGCTCGGACCTGCTGGGCGCGATCGGCGACGCGCTAAGTTCGGCGCCGGCCGGCTCGGACGAGCGGGCAACGCTGTCGGGGCGCATCCTGCAGCTGATCGCAGCGATGACAGTGCTGTCGCTGGCGCCGGGCCTGCTGGTGATCATGACCAGCTTCACCCGTTTCGTGATCGTGTTTTCCATGCTGCGCTCGGCCCTTGGTCTGAACCAGACGCCGCCCAACATGGTGCTGACCGCCATGGCGCTGTTCATGACCTTCTTCGTCATGCAGCCGGTATTTGAGGATGCGTGGGACGGCGGGGTTCGGCCGCTGATGGAGAACTCGATCACTGAAGAGCAGGCGCTGGAGCGGATCGGGCAACCGTTCAAGACCTTCATGTATGTGAACACCCGCGAAAAGGACCTGGCCCTCTTCCACGACTACGCCGCGCGCAGCGATGCCGGCGGCGCGGCGGTGGAGCCCGGCCCGGTGCCCACGACCCCCGAGGCCGCGGGCTGGCGTGTGCTGGTGCCGTCGTTCATGATCTCCGAGTTGCGCCGGGCGTTCTCGATCGGGTTTCTGATTTACCTTCCGTTTCTTGTTATTGACCTCATTGTCGCCTCGGTGCTGATGAGCGCGGGCATGATGATGTTGCCGCCTGTGCTGATCTCGCTGCCGTTCAAGGTGATCTTTTTCGTGCTGATCGACGGCTGGTACATGCTGGCCGGCAGTCTGATGGAAAGCTATCTGCCCCTCGCCGGTGGGGGATAATTCAATGATTGGAGCCGCATGATGGCTGTTGCGAACGTCCAACGCGCCACCACGACCGACCCCGCCGCCGTCCGGCGCAAGCTGTCGGGCCCGCAAAAGGCCGCGATCCTGTTTCTGTGCCTTGGCGAGAAGCGCGGCTCGGCGCTCATGCAGCAGCTTGACGACGATGAGATCCAGCGCGTCACCCGGGCGATGTCGGGGCTGGGGTCGATCTCATCGGAGACCGTCGAGCAGGTGCTGAGCGATTTTGTCGAGGGCATGACCAACGGCGGCGGTGTCGTCGGGTCCTTTGCGGTGGCCGAGAACCTGCTGCGCTCGCTGCTGCCGGGCGATCAGGTCGAAGGCATACTCAAGGACATTCGCGGCCCACTGAAGGAGCGCGATCTCTGGGCGCGGTTCAGCGGGCTGTCGGAAAACGTCATCGCCAATTACCTCAAGGGCGAGCACGAGCAGACCATCGCGGCGATCCTGACCAATGTGCGTACCGATGTGACCGCCAAGGTGCTGCCGCTGCTGGGGCCGGAAAAGATGAACTCGGTGGTCGAGCGGATGATCCGCATGGAAGCCGTGCCGCACCACATGATGCGGCAGATCGAGGAGTCGCTGCAGAGCGACATCATCAACGCCGGCGCGCAGCCCACCGCGACAGAGCAGCAGCAGCGTATGGCGGATCTGTTCAACAAGCTCGACCGCGGTGCATTTGATGCGATGGCGCCGGCGCTGGAGGCGTCGATCCCCGACGCGTTCATGGCGATCAAGGCGAAAATGTTCACCTTCGAAGACCTTGTGAAGCTCGAACCGATGGACCTCGCGCGGATCATGCGCGGCGTGCCGGGCAACACGCTGCCGACGGCGCTGCGCGGCGCCAGTCAGGATGCGCGCGATGCGTTCCTCAACGCGCTGCCGGGGCGGTCGCGCGACATGCTGGTGGAAGAGATGGAAGGCATGGGGCCGGTGCGTCGCCGCGACGTGAACGCGGCGCAGACGCTGATGCTCGACTACGCGCGCCAGCTGGCCGACGAAGACCAGATCCGTTTGCCGCTCGGGGACGACGAAGACGAGGTTTACTGAGCGCCGCGTGCCGGACCCGCCAAGGGTCCGGCATCAATTCAGCGCGACCGGTAGCCGCTAAAGCCCTGAATGCTCTCGATGTCGATGGTCACCGGGACAAAGCTGCCCGATCCACCGCTGGCGGCGCTGGTCACCAACTGAACGGCGGCGTTGTTCGACGTAAGGTCCGAAGTGGCATCGCTGATCGCGACGTATTTCTGCACGAGGCTTTCGACGTAGTCGGTATCGCCCAGCCGGTCGATGTCGATCCGGCGCGAGATAAGTGCGGCCTGCTTGTCGATATCGCCGGCGGCGATCTCGTCGGGCAGCCCAAGCGCGGTGCGGACGAACTCGGCCATATCGCTGTCGGCGAGAATTTCGTAGGCGCTGGTGACATCCGCGGCCTTGCGGCGAAATTCCAGCAAGGTGCCAAGCGCCTCGTTGTCCTCGGACTTTTCGTTCACGTAAGTCGTGTCGACATAGGCCTCGACAATTTTCGCCTTCCAAGCGTCGTCCACGGTATTGAGGTTGGCCATACCGTTTTCGCTGAAGCCCATGGCGTTGTAGAAGGTCTCGAAGCGCTCGTCGGTGAGCCGGTTCACCAGCGCCTCGTCATCTTCGATGTTGCTCTTGAGGACCTTCTCCATCATCGCCTTGCCGAAGATCTGATCCTCCAGATCATAGGCCTTCATGACGAAGCTGTAGAGTTTATAGTCGCCAACAAGATCGTCGACGGTTTCGACGCTCTCGATGTTTTCCATGAAATAATCGATTGCGCGCTGATGCTCCGCCTCGTTCTCGATCATCCCCTTCTCTTTGCCCTCGGTCTTGTCGACAATGCGAAGGGCAAGACTGGTGGAGAGGCCAGCGACGGAGATCATGTGGAGATCCTCGTTGTGTCAGTGTCCGAGGGCTCGTCGCCCGGCGGCGGGCTCAGCACTTCGTCCTCGCGCTTCATCAGCGGGCGCAGTTGCCGCAGAGCCGCGAAATACTCGTTCTGGCTGACGTTGTTGGCGGCTTCGAACACATGCATGCGCAGTTCGGAGCCGAAGGCGGTCGCGAGCTTGGCCAGTTGCTGCTGCGCTGCCGAGACCAGCTTTTCACGGCGCTCGGGGTAGATCAGAGCGCTCTGGATCAGGAAATACGCGGCGCGCACGGGGGTTGCCGCGGCCTCGGGTTTAAGAAGGTCGGTTTCGCGGATGATGTCGGCGCGGTTTTCGATGGTGAGCGTGCTTTTACGCCCACCATTACGCATCATGCAGCCGTTCACCACGATCCGTTCATACGGTTTTAGCGTAAGGCTGAGCGCCATCTTGATTTACCCCTGACACGGCCGGGCGCGCGGCAGAGAGCCCGGAAAGAATACTTTGGTTGACGTCTATCAGCGCCGCGAGTCCTTCGCCACCTCCGATCACCGTGCCGCAGGTGCGGTCGGCCCAGAGCGAGATCGACAGAAGGTTGGCGCGCAAGGCCTCGGGCAGCGCATTGCGGCTGCTGGCCAGATCGTCGCGCAGCTGCGCCCACAGCCGCCGGTTCTGCGCCACGGCTTCGCGCAGCCCATCGGCGAGAATGGCGTGACGGGCCGACCTGTCTTTGGCGGCGGCCCAGCTGTCGCGGTGCAGTTCCATGGCGCCGGTGATCCGCGCAAAGACGCGGGCCTCAATCTGGCGCGGGGACTCGCTTTCGCGGATCGTACGCTTGTATGCGGAGATGCTCATTCCGTTCCTGCCTTTGCTCCCCCGGCTGCGCGGGGTGACCTGTGAGCCGGGCCCGGTTTGTCCGAAGCTCCGACGGAAAGGGGGCGCCTGTGGCGCCCCCTCATTATGCCATCAGAAGTTGTGTCACTTCCAGAGAAATTACTGGAACAGCGACAGAATATTCTGCGGCGAGGAGTTGGCGATGGACAGCGACTGCGTCGCCAGCTGCTGCTGGACCTGCAGCGCCTGAAGCCGTGCCGCTTCCTCTTCCATGTCCGCGTCGATCATCGCGCCGATGCCGCTGTCGATGTTGTCGACAACCGCCGACAGGAACTCCTGCTGGTTCTCGACCGACTTCTCGGACTGGCCAAGCTTGGTTGCGATATCGGTGGTCAGACCCAGCACGCTTTCTGCCGAGGACAGAGCGCCGGCAAGGAAGGCCGCGCCGGTGGTCGAGAGGTTTGCCTTCGTGGCGAAATCGTCCGCCAGTGCTTTGAACCCGTCAACCAGTGTCGCGAGGTCATGCTCGCTGACCGAAATAGTCGTCGTCCCGAAGGTGTCACCAGCACGGCTGATGCCCGTCACGACATCGCGCGACGCACCTGTAGCGAAGTTGCTGTTGGAGCCGAGGGTAAGAACGCCGGTCGCGCTCGCGGCAGTCCCGCTCGTGATAACGCCAGCTGCAGAACCATAGTCACCAGCGGCCAGCAGGTCGTCGCCGTTGAAGGTCGACTGGCTGAGCGTGGTTTCCATTTGCTTGACCAACTCGTTGAGATCGTTCTCGATCTCGGTCTGGCCGCCTTCCGCGCCCTGCGCGAAGGAGATCTTGTCGAGGAAGTCCTGCGCCAGGTCCTGGATCGTTTCGGCGCCGAGGCGCGCGGTGGCGATCGAGTTTTTGGTCAGCGTCAGGCCTTCGTTGATCGACGAGTAGGACGAGCTGTCGCCCTGCATGGTCTCGGAGATCGAGAAGTAGGCCGCGTTGTCCTTGCCCGATTCAACCTTGAGGCCGGTCGAGATGCGGTTCTGCGTGGACTCGAGGTCCTTGTTGATGCTGCGCAGCGTCGAGAGCGCGTTCATCGCGCTTGCATTGGTATTGATGGAAGACATTGTATCTGCTCCGATTTCTATCGTTGTGCTTCGCCTTTCTGGCGAAAACGGTCCTGCCGTGCGGTCACCGTATCACGTGAGATTGGAGCCAGGAGTTAAAGGAAAGTTAACGCTACACCGAGTGATCGTAACGTTGCTTCTGAGTAACGCATTGTGGCTTTTTCGAGCCATCTCTGCCATAAACACCCCGCAGACTTTGGCGCTCGCGGATCCGGTCGATCTCGCGCGCCACTGCACCAGTGGCTTCGGTCATGCGCTGCAGCAAGGACAGATCGCTGTGAATCAGCTTGCGAAGTTCTGCGAGGCGCTCGCGCAGCTTCACCGAGGCCGGATCGTCGCCGCCCAAAAGCGCCTCGGGATCGGCAAAGACGCGTTCGATTTCGGCCAGAAGCTCTTGCTTGCGGGGGAACAGTTCCTCGACGCGGGCAAGCTCCCCCTTGCCGATGGCGGCGATCTCGTCGCGCAGCAGTCGGGCCAGGCGGTCAACGAGTGCGGTGGCGCGGGCGGGGGTCATCTCGGTCATGTATCGTCTCCACGGCGGGCAGTTGCGGCATAGGCGTTCATCGCCTGCTCAAGGTTGCGCGCGATGCCGGCGCCGCCTTGTTCTGCCATCTCTTTGCCGAAGGCCTCGGCGAGGAAATAGCGCCATTGCTCTTCCGCCTTGCCGCCACCGAAATCGCCAAGATCGACTTCCTTGAGCATCTCGTCGACCATCTCGGTGAGGAACATCGCCTCGAATTCCTTGGCGGCGCTGGCCGGGGCGTCACGGGCAATGGCACCGGGCTGGGCGATCTGCGCGCCGGTGACCTGCAGTGCGGCCATGGATGTCTTCACGTCCATTCGGACCTCCCCTAGATGATTTCCAGATCGGCGTGCAACGCGCCCGCAGCCTTGATCGCCTGCAGGATCGAGATTGTCTGGGTCGCACTCAGCCCGATCGCGTTGAGCGCATCCACCAGCCGCTGCAGGCTGACGTCCGCGCCCTCGAGAATGGTGAAATGCGCCTCCTGTTCGTCGACGCCGACGGTGGTCCGCGGCACGACGACGGTGGTGCCTCCGATGGTGATCGGGTCGGGCTGACTGACCTCGGCGTCTTCTCGCACCATCACCGTCAACCCTCCCTGACTGACCGCAACACGGTCGATCCGCACGTCCTCGCCAATAACGATCGTGCCAGAGCGCGCGTCGATCACCACTTTGGCGATGGCGTCGGGATCAACACGGATGTTCTCGACGTCCGAAAGGATGCCTGCCACGTCGCCCTTGCCCGCGCCATGCAGCGCGACCTCGACGGTGCCCGGGTCAAGCGCTGTGGCGGTGTTGGTGCCCATGCGTTTGTTGATTGCGTCGGCCATGCGGGTGGCGGTGGTGAAGTCAGGATTGCGCAGCGCCAGCCGGACGGAATCCAGCGTCGCCAAGGAGAACTCGATCTCGTTTTCCACCGTCGCGCCGTTTTCGATCCGGGCCACCGTTGGAACCCCCTCCACCACCGAGGCCGCCATGCCCTGCGCGGCGTAACCGGCCACGGCGATCGGGCCTTGCGCCACCGCATAGACATCGCCATCCGCGCCGGTGAGCGGGGTGACGATCAGCGTGCCGCCGCGCAGCGAACTGGCATCGCCGAGCGAGGAGACAACCACGTCAATGGGCGAGCCGAGCCGCGCGAAGGGCGGCAGCATCGCGGTGACCATGACCGCGGCGGTATTGTCGGTCTGGATCTGGTCGTCCGACAGATTGCCGACACCCAGACGTTCCAGCATCGCCTCGATACTCTTTTCGGTGAACGGGCTGTTGCGCAGGCTGTCGCCGGTGCCGTTGAGGCCGACCACGAGCCCATAGCCCACCAGTTGGTTCTCGCGCACGCCTTCGACGGTCGCGATATCCTTGATGCGGACATCCGACGCCGCGGGGAGCGCGGCAATGAGCGCCAAGAGGAGGGCGCCGAGACTGGCTGCGAAACGCATGAAGCTTCCTGCGGCTGAGGGCTGACTACGAATGTCCATATAACAAGGATTAAACATCCGCGCAGCAATTTCTTCAACGACATTCTTCAAAACTAATCATGCTATCCTTGTGTATTGCTTGACCGCAGTAAAAATTGTGAGCATGATCAGCGCATCCAGCCATGGATATTGAATGACGGCGGCGCATCGGGAGAGCAGTGTGCATATCTATCTTTACGAGCCACGTTCGAATTCCTTCCATGGGCTGCTGTCCGAGCTTGAAGCCGCGCATTGGCAGACGGTGGCCGTAAGCGACGACTTCTTTGAACGCGAACTGGATCTGCTGAGCAGCGATGGCTATGCCGACAGGCCGGTGCTGCTGTCCGAGCAACCGCGCACCGTCGAGCACATCTACCGACTGCGAAAATCCGGCTGCCGCAATCCGATCCTCGTGCTGCGCGACCAGCGCGACCCCGAGGCGGCGATGGAGACGCTGGATGCGGGCGCCGACGACGATATCGTCGGGCCGCTCACCGGGCCGGAGTTGCGTTCGCGGGTCAATGCGATCACCCGGCGTTTTCACGGCCACGCGGCGGGATCGGTGCAGATCGGCGACGTCACAGCGCATTTCGATGGGCGCGACCCGGACGTGGCCGGCACGCCGATGCGGCTGTCGCAGCGCGAGTTGGCGATCTTTCAGCAGATTGCGCTGGCTGCGCCGCGCGTGGTCTCGAAAGCGGTGATCTATGACGCGGTCTACGGCATGTCCGAGGATCAGCCCTTCGACAAGGTGATCGACGTCTACATCTGCCGTATTCGCAAAAAGATCGAAGAGATGTCGCCCTCGGGCGATCCGCATATCCGGACCATTCGCGGACGCGGCTACAAGCTGGCACCGGGCGCCGAGAGCAAGCGGGAGGCCGAGGCGCCCCGCCTCAGCCTTGCCGCCTCATCGCATGTAATTCAGAAAGCTCAGCTGGGATAGGCGCGCGGTGACGGTGTAGCTGGCCTCAAGCTGGGTCTGCAGCATCGTCACATTGCTAGCCGCCTCGTAGGCATCTACGCCGTCCAACTCCAGCAGACGGCTCTTATAGAGCGTCGCGCGATCGGAAATGCGTTCGTTCTGTTCCTCGATGCGCGCCGAGGCCGAGGAAACCATGGTTTCCCGCTCCAGCAGGCCATTGACGCCCGAGCCCAGCGTTTGGATCGCCTCATCCATCCACGCGCCATAGGCCTCATCATTCTCGATGCGGGCGGGGTCGGTGGCGGTGAGCATCGCGAGCCCCTTGATCACCTCGCGGAAGGCCTCGTCATCGCCCTGTACGCCGTAGGTTATGCTGATGCCGTCACCGATCTCGGCGCTGGCTTGCGCGTTGCCGGTCGAGCCGTTGTAGATCAGCGACTGGAAGTTGGTGTCCGCGTCGGCTGCGGTGTCCGAAAAGATCGCGTCGAACTCGGCTATCGCCGCGTCGACGTCGGCGACCGAGGACAACCCGCCTGCAAGAAGATCTTCGAACACCTGCTGCGGGGAGAGCCCGCTACCCTCTTGCGCAGTGCTCCAATCCTGCAGCGACGCGGCAGTGCCCGACGTGCCCGAAAACAACGGCTGCCCGGCATAGGTCTGGCCCGCCTGCGCGATCAGCGAGACCAGCGCCCCCTTGGCCGCTGTTTGCAGCCCCGCTGCGGTGCCTGCTTGGCTGTCTGCGCTGCTGACGGCGAGGTCGAGCACCTCTTGCACCGTTTCACGCATCGAATTCAGCGACTGGCTGGTCATGTCCAGCCGCGAGATCATCACTGTGTTGACCGAGGATTGCGCCTCGTCCTTGTCGAGCTGCGCGCTGAGATTGAGCGCCTCGGCGGCGCTGACCCCAAGCGATTTGTAGATATCCGACTTGTATCCGGTCGAGAGCTCCTGCTCGGCGCGCGACAGCTCATTGGTCAGATCGGCGGCCTGATTGCGCCGCAGCAGACTGGAATAGAGCGTTGAAGGTCCGGTGCTGAGATAAATCATATGGGGCTCCGGGATCAGAAGGATTCGATCAGCGTGTCGAGCATGCCAAGCACGGTGGTCATGACCTGCGCGTTGGCGGCATAGGCCTGTTCGATGGTCACCAGTTGCTGCAGTTCGTCATCGACGTTGACGCCCATGAAGCCAAGCCGGGTTTCCTGCACGGTCATGGCGCCGGCGGCAAAGGCTTCGGCCTGCGTTTCGGCGCTGGCGCGGGTGCTGTTCTGGCTGGCAATCAGCGACGACATATAATCGGCAAGCGTCGCTTCGCCGTCGAGGCCGAGCGAGGCATCAAAGCTGGTCGGACTGTCGAGCCCCGAGATGAAGGCATTGAGCTGGGTGGCATCGTTGGCCTGCCCTTCCGCCGTCGCCGCCATGCCGTCGCGCAGGCGCCAGAGGTTTCCGCCCTCTTCGGGCAGAACGGCATTGTTGACCGCGATGCGCCCGGCAAGCCCCTCTTCCACCGGATCGCCAAGTGCGTCGCCCGCATCGGTGAACAGGCCCGCCTCGCCCGCGCCGAGCGAGGCATCGGCCTCTTCCATCACGCTCACAAGGGCGCGCGCCACTTCGTCCAGTTGAGCGCTCATCTCGGGGATGATGTCGTTGTAGAGCTGGATCTGCCCGGCGAGGGAGCCTTCGGAAATGCCCCGCGCGCCGGTGACGCCGGCCGTGATCTCGACCTCGCCGGCACTCAGAACGCCGGTGCTGGCGTCGAAGCTCAGCTCGGTCACCTCTTCGCCCTGCAGCAGCGGCGTGCCGCCGGTGGTAAAGATCTCCATGCGGCCCTTGGAGTCGGTGCGCAGGGTGAAATCCATCTGCTCGGCAAGCGCGTCGAGCTTTTCCGTCATCTCGTCGCCAAGCGCCATTTCCTGACTGTCGCTCAGCTTGCCGCTGGTCAGCCGGGCGTTCATCTCGGACAAATCGGCGAGCGTCGCGTTGATCCCCGAAATGTCGCTGTTGATCCCGCCCAAAGCCTGATCGCTGGCCTCCCCGAGCTTCTCCGAGGCGCTGTTGAGCTGGTTGGCCAGTTGCTGCGCATCGGTCACGGCGGCGCGTTGCAGCCCACTGTCAGACGGCGTTGCTGCGGCCAGCGACAGCGAGCTTTGCAGATCGGTGAGCCGGGACAGCAGCGTGTTGCCCGACTGCGTGTCACCCAATTCGGCGCTGTAGAGCGACAGCCCGCTGGCGATCGCATCCTGCGTGGCCGTGCGGGACACCTCGTCGCGGTACTGGCTGTCGAGCGAACTGCTGACGGCGCGGGAGATCTCGCTCACCGAGACGCCGCCCAAAGCGTTGCTTTCCACCACCGTGCTGCGCCGCGAATAGGACGCGGAGTTGGCGTTGGCGATGTTGCTCGACGTGGTCTGCGCCCAGCGGGAGGTGGTGGTCATCCCGCTGCGTGCCGCGTTGAGGGCCCCGGTCAGGCTCATGGTGCGATCCTATCTGCCATATGCGTCAGCGTTTGAGGTTGACGGTTTCGTTCAGCATCTCGTCTGCGGTGGTGATGATCTTGGCGTTCGACGAATAGGCACGCTGGCGCTGGATCAGGCTGGTCAGCTCCTGCGCGATGTCGACGTTCGAACCCTCGACCCCGCCCGAGGTCAGCGTGCCGGTCTCGCCGGTGCCTGCGGCGCCAAGGTAGAAATCACCGGACTCATTGGACACTTGGAAAGTGGAGTTGTTCGATGTGGCCAGCCCGTCGGGGTTGGTGAAAGTCGCCAGCGGCACCGAGTAAAGAACCTTGCGGTTGCCGTTGTCGAACAGACCCCAGACATCGCCGCTCTCGTCGAACTCGACGCTGGTCAGCACGCCGCTTTCCGCGCCGTCGGCATTGACGTTCATCGGGGTGTAGTCCCCGGCGAACTGGGTCAGCCCGTCAAATTCGTTCGGCGCGCCCAGCGACAGCGTCAACTGCTGCGGTACGTCGCCGTTGTTGATGGTCAGGGCCATCTCGCCGGTGGCCGCATCAAAGGCGAAAGCGGCGGGCGCTGCGGCCAGCGAGGTGGGGTTGGCATATCCGGCCGGCGCACCGGCGTTGGCGCCGCTGTTGTTGAAGTTCATGGTGACGGTGCCATAGTCGCCGTCCGGTCCCGCGACGGTGACCTCCCATGCGTCGTCCACATCGGTGGGCTGGAACGAAAGGGTCAGCCGGTCTGCCTCACCCAGCGAGTTGTAGAACTCGACCGATGTGGTGAACGCGTCGCCGGGCTGGTCGACGCCGGTTTCCTGCGACGGCAGCGTGCCACTGATCGACACCTCGGTGGAGGCGGTGCCGTTGATAGCCTCACTGGAGATGTTCACCGGCTCGAGATCGGCAAACGTCGCGCGGTCAACCGCGCCAAGCTCGCCATTGTCATCGTAGCCATATCCCATCAGATAAAGCCCCTGCCCGTTCACCAGATTGCCGTCCTCGTCCGGCGCGAAGCTGCCGTCACGGGTGAACATATTGCCAGTGCCGAAGCCGGTTTCGATGTTCGAGTTCACCACGAAGAAACCATTGCCATTGACCGTCAGGTTCGAGCTGACCGAGGTTTCCGTATAGGTGCCCTCAGTGCTATTGGCGTGATTGATGGTCGTCGCCACACCGGTCGACGTGCCGCCGGTGGGAGACGTCGAGCCAGACGTGATCATCTGCGCAAAGCTGCGGCGATAGCCGATGGTATCGGCGTTTGCGATATTGTTCGAAATGCGCTCGACTGCGTTCGAGTTCGCCGAAAGGCCGCTAACCCCGGCCGCCATCGCGTTGGAAATGCTCATGTCCGTCTCGCCCTGTTGGTCGAAGGTGAACCCAATGTTCCCTAGTCACTTAGGAGGCAGGGGTTTCACCATGGTTAAAACCGTCTTTACTTGTTCTGATCCAGCAAAACCGCGCCGGATCTTCGCTGATCATGCCCTCGGGCCGATCAGTTCAACTGATTGACGTCCGGCAGGACGTCCAGCGTCTCTTGCGCCTTGTCGATCCGGGCCCGCGCGGTGTCTTCGCGCAACGGCAGCAGCGCCGGGGCATCTGTGGTCAGGCCGCGTGCAATCTCTGCCCAGCCGGGAAGCTCGGCCAGCGAGGGGAACTCACGGGCAAGCGCCGCGGCACGGTCCGCATTGCCGCTGCGGTGCTCCGACAGCAGCAGCCGGATGGCGTCGGGCAGCGGCATGTCCGCACCCTCGCGCTGATGCAACCGATCGTAGGCCGCCGCCGCCTCGGGCCAGTCGCCGCGCTCGAAATGCGCAAGCGCCCGCAGCCGCAGGATCTGCGTCGTCTCACCGGTGCCGCCGCTGCCGTCCAGCAACTCGGCGGTCTGGCCGGTTTCATCAAAATAGCGGGCCGAAACCAGATCGAAGCGTTCCTTCAGATCCGGATCCGTCAGGGTGATCGGCTGCAAAAGCAGCGTCCCGAGGGCCTCGAACTGGCCGCCCGCCAGCAGGGTCTCGGCCTCTTTCACCTTGAGACGGGCCAATTGCCCCTCGTCCGCGGTGGTGATGCCCAGATCCTGCGCCGCCGTAAGGTAGTCGTGAGTGGTGGCATATTCTTCGGCGGCAATCTTGGTGGCGCCGGCCTTGCGGAACGTGTCGGCAAACAGCTCCGAGGCCAGTGCGAAATTCTGCGTGAAGCGGAAGTAGCGCGCGATGCGGCTGTGATCGGCCATGAACCGGCCAAGCGGGATCTCTCCTTCGGCCCCCTTGCGATAGTGCTCTTCGATCAGGGCGCGGGCTTTCTGCTGTGCCGCCGTCGCCTGCGGCGTGCCAGAGCGGCGCATGACGATGAGCCCGTAGCTTTCGATCGCGTTGGTGGGCTGGCCGGCAATCACCTGCAGGGACGCCAATTGGTCCAGCGTCTCGCCAGCCGAGGCGTCGCCGCGCCACATGTCGGTTTCGAGCTTGAGCAAGCGGATCGCCTCGGTCGTGGCAAGCGCATCATTGGTCAGTCCCAGCGTGACCAGCGCGCGCCGTGCGCGATGCGCCCAGATATCCTGCCCGTCGATCGCGCGCACGTAGCTGTCGAAAGCGGCCAGCGGCTGATCGACGGATTCCGCGACCTTGCCCAGCATGAAGTGGTAGGCGGTGCTGTCCTTCAGCTCCGGATAGCCTTCAAAGGCCGCGGCGATGTCGCGGGCCAGGCGCCACTGCCCGGTCTCGATCGCACAATCCAGAAACCCCGGCAAAAGCCGCGCCTGCACGGGCTTGGGAAAACGCGCCAGCCGCGCGACCGCGTCTGGCAGCAGCGGACCGGCCTCGCTGCAGGCGGCGTCGCGAATGTGAGAGATGGCAAGGAACAACGGCTGGTCCGGCCAGCCAGAATGCGCCGGATCGAGCAGCTTTGCGGCGCGCTCGGTCAGCGGCGTGCCGCGCGGGTCGATCAGCCCAAGCGCCAACTCGAAGGAACGCGCCCGCAGCTCATGCGCGGGCGGCACACCCGCGCCGCCGACCGATTGCAGCACCGACAGCCCTTCGGGCGCCATGGCGTGGGCAAAGAAGAACTCTGCAAGGTCGGTGAGCGCCCGCGCCTGTGCCGGCTGGCTGTCTCCGGCCGCGATCACCGCATCCATGAGCCGAGCGCGCTCTTCGAGGAAAGGCTGCTCGGGGCGCTGGCCGATGTAGAGCGCGGGCGGGTCGATCACCTGCGGCTCGGGCAGCAGTGCGGGGGTGAACTGCGCAAATTGCTCGAGCCCACCCCGCTCGGCAAGCACCGGGCAGGCGCAGAGCAGCAGCGCCATCACGGCCGCATGCTTCCCCACGAATGCACAAGAATAGCTTACCACTTACGCCTGCCTGATCATCATTATGCTTGCGTTACCTTAGCAAAACCCGCATCATCAGCAAGAAAAGAATGATCGAGCAAATACTGATGGGCAATTTGCATGGATAATTCGATCTATGTCGCGCTTTCCCGGCTGACCGCGCTCGAGCGGCAGATGGATGTGACGTCGAACAATATCGCCAACGCCAATTCCACCGGCTTCAAGGCCGAGCGCGTGCTGTTCGAAACCTACCTGCAGGAAGACGACGCGGCGCTGGCCGGGGATGGCACGAACTATGTGCTCGACCGCGGGTCCTACGTGGACAATTCGTCCGGCGCGGTAATGCCGACGGGCAATACGCTCGATCTCGCGCTCAGCGGCGAGGGCTGGTTTGCTTATGAAAGCGCCGACGGACGCACCGCCTTCGGGCGCGACGGAGCCTTGGTGCTCGACGCGCAGGGCCGGGTGATCACCGCCAGTGGCGCGCAGATCCTCGATGCCGGGGGCGCCCCCATGGTGCTGCCGCCCGCGCAGGCCTCGACCGTCAGCATCTCGGACGACGGGGTGATTTCGGACGCCGAGGGCGCGGTGCTGGGTCAGGTGGGCGTCTTCACCCTGCCCGACCGCCAGAGCCTTGGGCGCGTGGGGGGCGGCATGTTCGTTCCGCAGGAAGGCAATGCCCAGCTTGTCGCCGACGACACCGGCACGCGGGTGATCCAAGGCGCTGTCGAAATGAGCAACGTTCAGGCGGTGACCGAAGTGACCCGGCTGATCGACATCCAGCAGGCCTATCAGCAGTCGCTGAATCTGGTCCAGCAGGACGACGAGCTGAAAAAAGAAATGCTGAGCCGCATCCGGAACAGCTGAGGAAGGGACCACCATGAAGGCACTCGGAATCGCCGCAACCGGCATGATGGCGCAGCAGACCAACGTCGACGTCATCTCCAACAATATCGCCAACGCCAACACCACCGGCTTCAAGGCGTCGCGCGCCAGCTTCACCGACCTGATCTACGAAAACCTCGCGCGCGAAGGCGCGGTGACCGCCGAAGAGGGCAACACCCGCCCCACCGGCCTCGACATTGGTCTCGGCGTTCGCACCGCAGGCACCGTGCGGCTGAACACCCAAGGCGGCCTCGCACAGACCGAGAACCAGCTCGACATGGCAATCGACGGGCGCGGCTACTTCACCGTGAACATGCCCGACGGGGCGCAGGCCTATACCCGCGACGGCTCGTTCCGCCTGTCCGCCGAAGGTCAGATCGTCAACGAGCAGGGCTTCGAGATC
Organism: Salipiger sp. ABF4_146; assembly: GCF_056161345.1. Taxonomy (NCBI): domain Bacteria; kingdom Pseudomonadati; phylum Pseudomonadota; class Alphaproteobacteria; order Rhodobacterales; family Roseobacteraceae; genus Salipiger; species Salipiger sp. ABF4_146. The sequence continues at coordinate 35,590 of NZ_JBSWYX010000011.1, forward strand.
GACCCCGGCGTCGTACTGCCCGACGACACCGTGTCCATCGCGATCAGCGAGACCGGCATCGTCAGCGCCTACGTTGGCGACGACACCGTACCGGTCGAGGTGGGCCAGCTGACGCTCACCACCTTCGTCAACGACGCTGGGATGCGCCCGCTGGGCAACAACCTGCTGGAGGCCACCGTCGCCTCGGGCGATCCGATCCCGGCGGTGCCCGGCGATGAGGGCGTCGGCATTCTGCGTCAGGGCTATCTGGAAAGCTCCAACGTCGACATCATCCGCCAGATCACCGATCTCATTCAGGCGCAGCGCGCCTATGAGATGAACTCCAAGGCCATCGAGACCGCCGACCAGATGATGTCCGCGGCCAACCAGATCAGGTAAGCCATGCGCCATCCCGTTCTGCGCCTCGCCTCGCTTCTCCTCGCGCTCGTGCTGGCGCCGCTCGCTGCGCGCGCCGAAGAGCCCGCAGTGCTCATCGAAGAGCAGGCCCGGATGAGCTGGGCCGAGGCGTTGCCCGCGGAGGCCAGCCTGCGGGTGCGCTTCAAGGGGGCGCAGATCGAGAGCGCCGAGATGATCTCGGCGTTCTGGATGGATCGCGACAGCGGCCAGTTCCTTGCCAATGCGGTCACCGAAGAGGGGGTGACCCATCGGCTGCAGGGTTTCGTGGTCGCCACGCAAAGCCTGCCGGTGCCGACGCGTCGCCTGATGCCCGGCGAGCTGATCTCCGCGTCAGACATCAAGACGGTCGACATGCCGCTGAGCCGTGTCGGCGCCTTCACCGTCACCGACCCCGACGGGCTGGCGGGAATGCAGGTGCGCCGGATGCTGGCGCAGGGCCGCCCGGTGATGACCCAATCGGTAATGCAGCCGCTGGTGATTGGCCGCGGCGACAAGGTGAATATTCTTTATGACGATGGCCGTTTGGTGGTCACCGCCCCCGGTCGCGCGCTGACCGATGCCCACCGCGGGCAGGACGTGCGCATCGTCAATCTCGTCAGCAACGCCCCGCTCGTCGCCATCGCGCGCGAGGAAGGGCTCGTGGAGGTGATCCGATGACCCCGCTTCGCCATGGCCTGTTGGCCGTCTCTGCGCTCGGCCTGCTGGCCGGCTGCGGCAGCCCCGCCTTCGACCGCGATCCGGAGGTGAGCCGCGTTGGCCTTGATCCGCAGACCTTGGCCGAGGCGCGCAGCGTCAACATACCGATGCCGCCGCCCAAGCCCGACCGCATCCCCTACCGGGCCGAAGGCGCCTCGCTGTGGGAGCGCGGCTCGTCCGGTTTCTTCGGCGACCAGCGTGCGACCCAGATCGGGGACATCCTCACCATCCTCGTCGAGATCGAGGACGAGGCATCGCTGAGCAACGAATCCGACCGCAACCGCACCGGCAGCTCAACCATGGGCTTCCCCAGTTTCTTTGGCTACGGCACCCAGATCGACAAGATCCTGCCCGGCGTCGGCCCCGAAGACCTGCCCTCGGACAACATCGTCGACATCACCTCGACCACCGGTGCGTCGGGCTCTGGCTCGATCGACCGCGAGGAGACGATCAACCTGCGCATGGCCGCGCTGGTGGTGCAGGAGTTGGCAAACGGCAATTTCGTCGTCGCGGGCCGGCAGGAAGTGAAGGTGAACGAGGAGCTGCGTGAACTGCGCGTCACCGGCATTATCCGCCCGCAGGACATCGACCGCACCAATGCCATTCCCTATGACAAGATCGCCGAGGCGCGCATCTCCTACGGCGGGCGCGGCTCGGTCAGCCGCCAGCAGACCCGCGGCTACGGCGAAGACGTCATGGACGTAATCTTGCCGTATTGATCGAGAAGTAGCCGGATTCACGCCGCTATTTGAGAAAACTCTCGCCCGAATCGTCGGCCATACCGGACCCTGACAGTAGAAACTGCGGGACTTCGTTATGAAGAAATCATATTTAGCCTTGGCCGCGCTGCCCCTGATCTTTGGGGCCGTTGGCTACGGCGCCGGACAGGTTCTGGCCCCCGCTGCGCCTCAGGTGGAAGAGCGGACGGCAGAAGCTGGCCCTTCCGAGGCCGAGCAGATCCTTGACGATCTGGCGACCGAGGCCCCCGACAAAGCCGCCTCTCCCGAGGATGGCGGCGCGATCGGGACCGAGCAGCACAACGAGCACGCCGACAGCGGCGCGGCGCGCGAAACCGAGATCAAGGCCGATGTGGCCGAGGTGGAAACCCCGCCCGGCGTGCTGACCGAGGACCGTCTGGGCGACTCCAGCGTGGTGACGCTGGGCAAGATCAGCGTGCCGGTCTACCGCGCCGAAAGCATCACCTATGTGGTATCCGAGGTCGGCGTCGCCATGCGCGACAGCCAGACAGCCGTCACCTTCAACGTCGCCGAAAATGCCTCGCGGCTGCGCGACGCGATCCTCACCTCGATGCACCGCGCCGCGGACGGTCCGGCAATGAAAGGCGTGAACATCAACACCGGCGATCTGTCGAAGGCGCTGTCGGCAGACCTGAAAAAAGACTTCGGCGACGATGTCTCCGAAGTCCTGTTCCTGTCGCTGGTAAAGGCTGACGTGCCCCGGACCTGATGGTCCGGGCGCGCCGCTTGATCAGAGAATTTCCTCGACCGCCCCGGCAAGCACGCTGTCGCCATTCTCCAGATGGAGCGTGGCGAGACCGTCTTCATAGGTCATGCTGCCCACCTTGGCCGGGGCGTAGGTCTGCGCGGGTACGCTGTTGCCATCCGCATCCAGCGCTTCGACGCTCACCTTATAGCCGCCCGCGGGCAGCGGCAGCCCCTCATAATCCATGCCATCCCACGTGACCGTGTGGCGTGCGCCCGCCGTGGCCTCAAGCCCGGTGTAGCTGCGCAGCACCGTGCCATCCTCGGCGGTGACCGTCATCGTCACGCTCGCGGCGTCTGCCGCCAGCGCGTAAGACAGATCAGCCGACGCCCCGTCGCTGCCCAGCGTGACATCATCGGTCGCCGCAACCACCGAGCGCCCGATCAGCGACAGGCCCGAGATCGCCCCCATGGACGCCAGTTGCGAGGCGATGCCTTCGAGGTTCGAGTTGGTCGCCACCGACTGCTCGACCTGGCTGAGCTGCGCCAGCTGCGAAATGAAGGTGGTGCTGTCCATCGGCTCGAGCGGGTTCTGGTTCTCGATCTGCGCGGTCAGCAGGGTGATGAAGCTCTCATAGTCCTCGGAAAGCTGGCTCATCGAGGAACTGGCCGATGTGGTGGTCGTGCTTGTGGTGGTGGTGCCGAATGGATCAATCGCCATGGAAAACCGTCCCCGTCAAATCCTGATGTCCACGCTACCCTCGGGCAGGCGGAGTGTGTCTGTCTGCGCCGCGTCGGCAAGGCTGGCCGCCTCGTCGCCCGCGGGCCCGTAATTCATAAACCCGCTGCCGCTGTCGTCGGTGCCCTGCCCGCCGGTGTCGGCACCCAGATCGGAGAAGCTGAGCGCGCCCTCGTCGACCGCGTGCCCGGCGTCCCGCAAAAGCGCGACCAGCCCGTCGCGGTCGGCCCGCAGCGCCGAAAGCACCGCCGCCTGATCGGCGCGCACCACCACCTGCATCTTGCCCGCTTCGTCCGGGCCGAGCGCGATCTCCACCTTGCCCAGCCCCTCGGGTTTCAGTTCCACCTTGATCTGCCCATCATCGCGCATGTTGGCGCGGATTTGCCCAAGGATTTCCTGCCCCTGCGGTGCCGCCATCTGCGGCGCGCTGCCGGCAAGCTGCGCCGCTGCCATGGGGCTTGCCGCCCCCGGCATCGCCGACACCGGGGCGAGCGGCGTGGCCTGCGCCTGCAGCGTCGCGCTTTGACCGGGCTGTGCATCAAAGTTCAGGGCTGCGGATGCCAGCGCGGCCGAGGAGGTCTGCGGCGAGCGGAGCGTGTCGGCTGCGAAATCCGGTGCCGCATCGCCCCCGGTCTCGGCTCCCTGACCGCCGGTCTGCGCGGTGCTGCCGGCGTCCGCATTGCGAAGCCTCTCGGCCGCCAAACCGACAATATCGCCCCGCGCCAGCGGCGCTTCGCCTGCTTGCACGGCCCCGGCCCCTCGCATCGACGCCACGCCCATCTGGTCGAGCCCCGCAAGCACCGGTGAGAAGCGCATGGCCACCTGCTCGGTCATCTCTGTTGCCACATCGAGGGCGCGGCTCAGGAGCGCGGCGAGTTCTGCGCCGTCGCCGGCGATCTCGCCCCTCCCCGCCAAAAGCCCCTGAAGATCCGACAGCCCTTCGGCCAGCATGCGCCAAGGCGTTTCACTTTCGGTGCCAGTCGCAGAGGCGGGTGCCGTCGTGGCATCTTCCTGGGCCGCGGCCAGCTCGGCGACCATCGCCTTCATACGATCCATCAGCGCCGGATCTGCGGCCAGTTCGGCACCGAGACGCGCCAGAACCGGGGCAAGGATATCGGAGATCTCATCGTCGCTCAGATCGGGATCGGACAGCGCGGCTTCGGTTTCGGTAAGAAGCTTGGCGACCTCGCCCGTCTGGCCTTCCTCGCCTTCTGCCGCGTCATCACCACCAATCAAGGCAAGCAGGCTGGCAAAGGGGGTCTCGGCCTCAGCCTCTTGTGTGGCCGCGACCTCGGTGCCCGGTGTGGTCCCGCCAAGCGCGGTAAGCATATTGATCATGAAAACACGTTCCGTGAAAAACCCCGGTCGATAAGATTGCGGCGCAGCCTCAGCATGGCGCGCTTTTCCACCTGCCGCAGCCGGTCCTGCGACACGCCGAGATCGCGCGCAATGCTGCCGAAGGGTTCGGGGTCGGGCTGCAGGCGACGGCGGCGGATCACCTCGGCCTCTTCCGGTGTCATCGGCGCCAGCGCCTCGGCCAAAAGCCGGGTGAGCATGGCGCGCTCGCTCTGTTGCGAGACCAGATCTTCGGGCCCGAGGTCGGCAGAGACAAGTATGTCGCGCGGGCGCTGATCATCCTCATCGTCCCCCCCGTCGAGCGCAACGATGCCCTGCGTCGCAAGGCGGATGAGCGCCCGCTCCTCCTCTGGCAGCCGCCCGGATTGGGCATCGAGAAAGGTGCGCGCCGGAATATCGATCACCGCCTTGATCCGCGACAGCGCACTGGAGACACCATTCATCACCCACCACGCGGCATAGGTCGAAAACCGCACCTCTTGCTTGCGGTCAAAACAGTCGGCGGCCTTGATCAGCCCGAGCATGCCCTCTGCCGCCAGGTCCTCAAGGTGCACCGGGTTGTCGGTGAAGCGCGCCGCCTGTGACCACGCCTGCCGGGCATGCGACCGCAGCAGCACCTCCAGCGCTTTGCGGTCCCCGCTATCTTGCCAGCTGCAGATGGCGCTGCGTTCCTGATCTACATCGAGAAACGGCTCGCGCATCGCGGCTTGGTACGTCATGGACATCATGAAGAAACGCCCAACTCATTCTTGCCTGCAAGAATAAGTAAACACAGTTCTTCAACTGGCGGAAGAATATAATGATTTATTGAAGGTTAAACCGGGCCGCGAGGCTGCTCTGCAACGGCACATCTTCGCGCTCGGGTGCGCCCATCACGGCGCGCAGCATCATCTCGGTGCGCCCCGCCCATTCCGCAAGGCGCAGCGGCGTGTCAGACACCTGCAGAAGATCACCGGGAACATCCAGCGGATCCGGCGACGAAAACCCAGGGTCGAGATCGGCCAGATAGAGCGCGAGTTGGCGCTGCCAGAGGAAATCGGGGCGAGAGAACAGCGCGGGATCGGGCAGCATCGGACGGCTGTCAGCCAGCCAGTGTCGCGCCAGACAGCGCCCCAAGCCGATGCTGAAGCGCTGTGCGTCTACCCGATGCCCCTCAAGGCGCAGCGCAGCGGCGCGGCGCGCGGCGGCATGCGCCATGATATAAAGCGCGTCGGTTTCATGCTCCATCGGCACGCCGCCAAGGCTTTGCGCCAGCAAAAGCGCCTCTCCGACGCTCTCGCCGAGTTGCTCCGAGAAGGATGTGCCGCCTTGCGGCAGCATCACGACCATCGTGCCGTAGGGCATATCCACCGGCAGCTCTTCGACCAGCACGTCGCCGAGCGGCAGGGCCGGCGCCAGTTCCAGCTCATCGGCCATCACCAAGGGACGCGTGCAGGTGCCACCGGCGCGTAGAACCACCGCACGAACCGGCAGGATCGCTGTGAAGGCGGCCTGAAAGCGCGCACCATAGGCTTTGTCCGGCAAAGAGACTCCGTCCCGCCAGATCAGTCTAAGTACATCGCCACTACGCATGATCGTTACCTGTGCCCCATGAGTCTTTCCCCAGGTTCACATTATGTTTTGAGAAATTCTTCGCAAACCCATCAAATGTTAACCCTGCCTCTAGATATAGATGTCTTGACGTTCGAAGACTCTATATCGGGGCGCAGGACATAGGAAGTTAAGGTACTGTATTTGTGCGATTCTTGAGCATGACGGAAGCCGTTTTCAAGTGAGAGAAGTCGCCTCACACCCTCGGGATTTTCTTAACATTTTAGAAATTTCGTGTGGACATGCAGGACACTGCGGCAAAAGGAACACTAGATATGGTGAAAAAGACCGCCCCTGTTCCGCCGGCAGCCCCGAGGGTCAGGGCTGCGCGGAGGTCGGATATTGCAATGTGACGCTGATGCGACGGTTTTCCGGGGCGGCGGGGTGCTCCGGATCAAGCGGTGCGGTGTCGGCAAGGCCCGAAATTCGGCTGATCCGAGCCGGGTTCACCCCGGTGTCGACCAGCACGCGGCGGGTGGCATTCGCCCGGTCGGCCGACAGCTCCCAGTTCGAGTAGGTGCCAGCGCGGGTGTAGGGTACGGAGTCCGTGTGACCGGAGATGGTGATCTCGTTCGGCAGGTCGACGATGGCTTCAGCGACGATCCGCAGCAGATCCCGCGTCCGCGCCTCGATCCGGGAACTGCCCGTTGAGAACATCGAGCTGCTGTTCTTATCGACGATCTGAATCTCCAGCCCGTCGGCGCTGCGCTCGAACAGCAGGTTCTCTTGCAGCGCCTGCAACTGGGGATCATCGGCGACGCGATCGGTGATCGTCTCTTCGAGCCGCGCCTGCGTGTCCTGCCAGTCCCGCTCGGCACGCTCAGCTTCGGCGGCGTCCGCCGCGGCCTGCGCAGCCGCAACGCCATCTGCGACACCGTTTTCGCCGGTGTTGATGGTCTGACTGTCCTGCTGGCCCTCGGGCCGACTGTCAAACTCGACCACAACCCGCGAGTCCGCATCGCGCAGGCGGCTGTCAAACACCGCCAGCGGGTTCTCCTGACCGAAGCTCGGCAGTTGCACGGGCGTATGCGGACCGTCGGTGCCGCTCATGACGCCATCGTCCCCCAGCACCATCCCATCAAGCAGACCTTCGCCCCGCCCCCCGGCTTCGGACAGGCTGGGCGTGAAGTAATCGGCAAGCCCGCGAAGCTTCTCCTCGTCAGAGGCGGCAAGGATCCAAAGCAGCAGGAAGAAGGCCATCATCGCGGTCATGAAGTCGGCATAGGCCACTTTCCATGCGCCGCCGTGGTGTCCGTGTCCGCTGGTTTCCTCGACCTTCTTGATGATGATCGCTTGCTCGTTCCTGCCCGCCATAGTGCCGTATTACTCCTGCCCCGCCATCACCGCGCGGTCGTATTTACCAAGCCCGGCCTCCTTGGCGTGGGCAGCTTTCTTGCGCGAGTAGCTCGGGGCCACCAGCGGGAAATCCTCGGGCAGATTGAACGCGGCGCGATATTGCGCTTCGGTCATCCCATGCTCAGCGCCAAGGTGACGTTTGAGCATCTTGAAGCCGCGCCCGCAACACAGGCAGTACACCTTGTCCTCGGTCACCGCCTGCGCAACCGGCAGGGCCGGCCGCAGGGCACCTTCAGACACTGGCGTCGGCGCTTCGCTAGGCGCCTCGTGGACCTCCCCGGTCAAGCGCCGGTAAAGGTTCACAATTTCGTCCGGGCTTACGTCCGGGCGCGATGCATAGGCCGCCACGATCCGGGCCACCATGTCCTGAGAGTCGTCATGTCCATTCATCTTAACATCCTGCCAATCGTCTTCTGCGCTCGCATCGCCGGAACCAGACGGTCTTCTGTCCGCCCTTGCCTGTTCACCATGTTATCTGTTCTTGAACAGACGTGCCCGACGACGGGGACTGCACTTTTACCTTACAGAGATTCTTGTCTTCCGTGAAATTTAACCTTCACACTCCATGTTTCGAGCGGCTTCCCGCCGGTCAATATAGGCTTGCGATGCCAGCGGGGTATCCTCGGGCAGGCGCCATTTTTTCCTGTACTGCTCGGGGGTCATGCCCAGCACCTCGCGCAAGTGCCGGCGAAGCAACGGTTTCTGCATGCCGGTTTCGCGGCAGACCAGCATCGAATATGTTTCTTGGGCAAGCGGCGTCTCTTCAACCCGCTGCCAACGAAACACCCGCGACAGAAACCCTTGCATCACTTTACGCATACCCTTGTCTCTTCTTGAGCCTCTCCTGATGTGGCAAATAGGAATCGAAGGTTAATCTAGGTTGAACAAATACAATTCGCGTCAGGTCATGGGAGTTTTTTTGTCAAAAACCCGACATTGGAGTGGCGGATGAGTCAGCGTGCTTCTTTTGCCGCGGTGGTTGAGCGGGATACGCTGCGCCGCCGGGAATGGGCAGAACTCATGGAACTCAGCGGGTTGCGCCGTGTGCTGCGCCGCGCCCGCCCCGCGGAAGTGCGCGATCTGATCACCCATGACGTGCCGCTGACCGCGATGATCGTTGGGCTTTCGGCGCATGGCGCGCGCGACAGCGACATGCTCGCCCTCATCGCGGCGGTGCGCCGCCACGCGCCGGGCGCGGTGATCCTTGGCATCGACCACGGAAACCGTGCGCATGGCGCGGCCGAGATCTTTGCCGCCGGGGCCGATGACGCATTGCGCGGGGATCATGATCCGTCCGAATTGAAAGCCCGGCTGGCGGCGCGTTTATGCCATGCCTCGCACGCCGGACAGCGCGCCGCGCGGTTGGTCCAATTGGGCCTCACCCCGCTCGAGGAACGGATCCTCGCCTGCTTGAACGAGCGTCGTGGCGAGATCATCAGCAGGCCGGAACTGGCCGCCGATGTAGCGGGCGAGGAGTGGAACTATGGGGACCGGCGGTTCGATGTTCACATCGCACGGATCCGCAAGAAGTTGGCCGATCAATACGGCGAAGCACTGCGCGTGCGCACAATCCGCGCTCAGGGGTACGTGCTGGAAGGCGACGCGCCGCTTTAGGCGGCGCAGATCTCGCGCAGCGCGGCGAACGGGACACTCCAATCGCCCGCCTGTTGTTGGCGGTGCATTGCAAGCACCCCATACCACGGATCGATCTCCGCCTCGCGCCCCCAGTACCACATGCATTCGGCGCCGGTTGGCACCAGTACATGCGTTTCGGGATGCCCGAGCGCACCGCAAACATGCGCGGTGGTGTTGTCGACGGTGACGATTCGATCAAGGGCTGCGCATTGCGCGGCAAAGGCGGCAAGGTCGGTCATCTGATCGACCTCGGGGTCGCTGTAAAACTCAACATCCGGCCGCGCCCCCTGTGCTTCGGCGATCTCCTCGTCCGTGCGGCCATACTGCAGACTCACAACAAAAGCACCCTCAGGCAGCAGCTTGACCATCTCGTGCAGCGGAACCGAACGCAGATGCCCGATCAGGCTGCGGGCCGCCCAAGCCAGCCCGAAGATCGGCCGATCCCCCGCCAAAGCCGCATAGCGCTGCCGGAACGCGCGCACCTGCCGCGGGTCTGGACGCAGAAAGCTGCCGCGCCGCGCGGCAGCCGTGTGTTCGGGGATATACCGCACAAGATCGCCGAGGGCGACGACCTGCCCGGGCGCAGGCGCTTCGGTCTCTACGCCAAGATCCTCTGTCGAGATCATCTGCAGCCCCAGCGTGTTTCCGGCAAGCAGATCGATTTGGCGCGGCTCTGCCACAAAGATCACGTCGCAGGCCTCGGGCACCGGCAGGATGCGGGTCAGCGCCAGAAGCGCAAGCTGGTCACCGATGCCCTGCTCGCTGATGAGATAGATACGATCCTGCGCAAGCAGGTTGTCTTTTTCCGAGTTCTCGGACGGGACCTTAACCCGGAAGTTCGGCGTGTGACGGCGGAAGTAGTGCGGCACGCCTTCCTCGTACTCTCCGAGCGAGAAACAGAAGGTGCCATAGGCCCGCGCGGGCTCTTCAAGGTTCTCAACCACATGCATCGACTCGACATAAGCGTGGCGGGCTTCGGTCAGGTTACCGGCATCGAGATAGGCGTTGGCCGCGAAAGCGCGCGCCCGGCCATAGGACATCGGGTCGGTGAATTCGTGATCCTCGGCCAGTTCGATCAGCTCCGCATGCTTCGACTGGAAGCGCAGCGCCCCGAGCAGGATCACCATCACCACATCGCGCGCCTGAAAATCAGAGGCAAGCAACTCACGGCCCCAGGCCTCTGCATCGGCCATGCGGCCCGAATGAAACAGCGCCGAGAGCCGTGCGACCTTGCCCTGCTCTGTGTCGGGCGAAAGCTCATAACCACGTTCGAGCCATTTCACCGAGTCCGGCTTGCAGTCTTCGATCTCGGCCAGCGTTGTGCCGATCTCCAGCGTCAGCTCGGGATGGTCGAGCTTTTCGGCAATTGGCCCCAGAACCTCGACCGCCTGCGGCACCCGCGCAGCTTTTTTCATCAGACCCAGATAGAGCTGCATCATCGGGATCTCGCGGTTGCCCGCCTTGAACGCCGCGGCCATGTATTTGAGTGTCGGCTCCGGCTCGCCGCATAGGAAATGCGACTTGGCCAGCCCGGTCAGCACTTCCATCAGCTTGGGCGCAGTTTCCTCGGCCTTGGCAAAAAACGCCTTGGAGGTTTCCGCCTCGCGCCGCTTCAGCGCCGCCATGCCCAGAATGACCCAAGGATGCGGGTTGTCGGGCACCGAGCGGGTCAGCGGCACCACCAGTTGGCAGGCCTCGGGCAGCTTGTCGGCCTTGATCAACTGATAGGCCTGATGCACGGCCAGCGCCCGATCCCCGGTCACCCCATAGAGCTTGGCCCCACGCGCCGCGATGGCCCGCTTTTCCTTGCGCGAGAGGACTTGGGTGTTCATGAGCGCTCCTTCGGGACGGCGAAATACTTGGTGCTATGCGTGGTGAAGGTGCTGTCGGCGATGCGGTAGCCGGCCTTGCGGCACCAGCTTTGGGCAAACCCCATGACGTTTTCGCGCAGGACCTCGATCCAGATCACCGGACGGTCGCGGGCAATCAGAGCCGCCGCGCCGGCCAGCACGTCCAGTTCCATGCCCTTGGCGTCGATCTTGATAAAATCGGCCCGCTCATCGGCCAACAGACTGTCGAGCGCGGGCACCTCGGGGCGGCTTTTTGGCGCGACCATCAGGCCGGTGGTGATCATGGGCATCGCAGCGGGCTCGGGGACGGCCGCCTCATCCCGCCACTGCAGACCGCAGCGGTCGACCATCGCCTCGATCCCATTCGCCGCGATATTCTCGTCAAGCAAATGCAGGGCGGCGTCATCGGCCTTGGGCTCGACCAGATAAATCCGCTCCGGCGCGAGGTTACGGGCATACCAGACCACGTGGTTCCCAACGTTGGCACCCACTTCAACGATGCGCGGATGGTCCGCGTCGAGCAGTTTGGGCAGCTTGGCCAGAGCGTCTTCTTCGAAAAAGCGCCCCTCCACATGGCTGTGCTGGATCGCATCCGTTGGGTCGGTGAGGCGCATGCGCACCGGCGTGCCTTGCCCGTCGTCGAACTCTGCCCAGACCGGCACCTGCGCCACTTGGGCGCGCCATTGCAGCGCCACTGCGCGGCTCCAGTCCGCGCCCGTCGCCGAGCGCGGACCCGTGGAATGCACGCCGCGCTTGTTGAGAAAGAAGATCTCCGGTCGCTTGGCGCAGCGCGCCTCGGTCCAGAGTTGGCAAAAGAACTTGTAGTCCTCGCCGGTGTCGAGCGCCGTGTCGAAGCCGATCCGCGCCGCCAGTTCCGCGCGGTAGAACCCGCCGATCTGCACCGCGTTATAAGGCGCCACGGCCAGATATTGCGCGCGACTGTCGAGCGTCGTTGGCTGGCCCTCGCGCAGCTCGGGCTCCCCGTTCGCCTCGAGCGTACAGATCAGCCCCCAGACCACGTCCAGATCGGGCTCGGCGGCGATGACCCGACCGAATGCCTCGAAGGCATTGGGCGTCAGCAGGTCGTCGGCATCCAGAAAGAATACCCAGTCGACACCCTCGGACACCGCCCGCTGCAGCGCTTCGTTGCGGCGCGCAGACCGGCCATGACGACCAACGGTGTCATCCATCATGTAATGATGGACCTCGGCGAAGGGCCCCATATCGAAGCTTTTAGCCTGTGCGACCGATGGCGCACAGACCTGCTCGAACAGCGCGGCATGGCCCGGCCCGACCGGGGTGATCACCGCGCATTTCATTTTTCGGCCTCCGGCTTCGCGTCAAACGCCAGATCGAACACCGGCGCGTCAAAGGCCAGTGGCAGTTCCACCGCGTTCATCATCGTGCCGGTCATCAACCCGCCCCCGACCAGCGCGACCAAGGCAACCCGCACCGGTGAAAGCAAGCGCCGCGGGCGGGATTTGGCGGGCGCCGTGATCGGCTCCGGCGCGATCTCTTCCGGTTCGGGCGCGGGCGGCGGCAGCACGGCGCCGGGCGCGACGAAGACGCCGTGATCGGTCACCGTCACCTCGGCCGTGCGCGGCGCAGCGGCAAAGCGCTGGCGCAGGCCCGCCGGGAAGCGCGCTTCGGGGATGTCGATCACCAGCGGCTCGCCCGCTTTCCAGCCCGCCACAGCTTTGCGCGGCAATACGAAGCGCGAGAAATCGTCGCGAAAGCCAACCTCCTGCACCAGAACCGTGCGCGATGTGATGGTCACCAATTCCGGCGCCAAGGTCACCCGCACGCCGCGGTAGCCAAGGCTGATCTCGGCTTCGACAAACTGGCAGTCCGCATCCCGCATGACCTCGGCCGAGGCATAGCCCTCGGGCATATCACTGGCCGGGGCCTTGCGCCGGCGCGGGGGCTTCGGTGCGGGCTCGGAGAAGTGCAGACGCGGGCGCCAGCGGAACGGCTCTGCCGGTTTCGGCGCGGCAGCGACCGGTTGCGGGGCCGGGTCAGGCGTGGGCGCAGGGCGGGATTTGCGGTCCGCCTCGAAGCGGTAGTTGATCAGGTAGTCGTCGGCCATCTCGGCCAGATCATCCTCGCCCGCCACCAGCTTCAAAAGCTTCTGTTCGTCCGAGAACAGCACACGGCGGGTCGGATGACCCTCGACCTGCGGCACCACGGCAAAGCCGCCCGCCGGCGCACCCAGAACCGCCGCAGCCTTCCGCAGCACGTCGCGGCCCTCGTCACGGTGGTGCAACAGCATCTCGCAGGTGCCGACATCATCGAGGCACAGCGCGAGGCCGATCTCTTCGGGCCAGTCGGGAAAGACCGTCCGCAGCTCGCAGGCTTCGAAGAAATAAACGAGTTTTTCGGCTTTCATGATCAGACGCCCCGAACAGTTCTTCGACTTCCTCATCTATCCTTGATTATACTTGAACAAAAGTCAAATTTACTTATGCTTGGACATGAGAACCGGCGCATTCCGGCAACAAGAGCCCAAGCAGAGATCCCTTCCATGACGTTGATACTCGGCCTCGCCCTCGTTTTCGGTCTCGTTTTCGGGGGGTTCATCCTCTCCGGCGGCAAGATGGACATCGTGCTGCACGCGCTGCCCTTCGAAGGCATGATGATCGGGGGCGCGGCGATCGGTGCCTTCGTCATCGCCAACAGCTTTTCGGTGATCAAGAGCTCGGGCAAGGGCATCGTCAAGGTGATGAAAGGCCCGCGCTGGAAGAGCAAGGACTACACTGACCTTCTGAACCTGATGTTCGAACTGTCGCGCATCTATAAGGCCAAGGGCATCCTCGCGCTCGACACCCACATCGAGTCGCCCAAGGAGAGTGACATCTTCGCGCGCTACCCGCGGATCGCGTCGGATCATTTCGCCCTTGAATTGATCCGCGACAGCTTCCGCATGCTGTCGATGCAGTTCGACGACAAGTATCAGACCGAGGACGTGATCAACCGCAAGATCAAGAAGCACCACCATGAATCCATGGCCTCGGTGCATGCGATCCAGCAGATGGCCGACGGGCTGCCCGCCATCGGCATCGTTGCGGCGGTTCTGGGGGTGATCAAGACGATGTCCTCGATCGACCAGCCGCCGGAAATCCTTGGCGGCATGATCGGCGGCGCGCTGGTGGGCACCTTCCTTGGCGTGTTCCTTGCCTATTGCATGGTGCAGCCGATCTCGGGCCGCCTCAGCCAGATCGAGGAAGAAGACGCCGCCTTCTACCACATCATCCGCGATATCTTTGTCGCCATGGTCGCCGACCACCCGCCAAGCATCTGCGTCGAGATCGGCCGCGGCAACATTCCCACCCGCATGCAGCCCGATTTCTACGAGGTCGAGGCCGCGCAAAAGGAACTGCCCGCGGCATGATGCGGGCGGCCACCCTCGCCCTGTTTGGGCCGCTGCTGCTGGCGCTGCTCTCGGGCGGCGCCTTTGCCGCCTCCGCGCCGCAGGACGCGGCGGAAGAGGACGAGCCGAATTTCCTCTCAGCCGCGCGCGGCGGCACGTTCAGCGAAATCCCGCCCTCGGGCAACGGCTTCCCCGCCGATCTGCTGGCCGCCATGCGCCGCAAGCTCGGCGGCGAGCGCCCGGTGCCCGACGCGCCGCAGCCCCCGGACGCCTCAGATGGCCACTGAAGCCGCCCGCCGCCGGCTGCGTGCGCTGGAGGTGATGGAGCGCGTCAAATCGCTCGAGACAGAACGGCAGGCCGCCGAAACCGGCGCGATCCGAGCCCGCATGGACAAGCTGGAAAACGACAAGACCGCCCTGCTCCACCGCCTGTCGGGGGAGTCGCGCATCGACGGGCTCGAAGGCGCGCCCTACCTCGGCCGCTTTATCCGCTCGATCCGCGCCGAGGTCGACCGCATCTCCAGCGACGCCGCCAAGCTCGCGCCGGACCTCGCCCGGTCGGAAGAGAAGCTGCGCGCCGCGCTGGCCGAGCAGAAAACCTATGAAATCCTGCGCCTCAAGCGTCTGGCCGAAGAGCGCCGCGCCGCCGAAAAGCGCGAAGCCGACGCGCAAGATGAGCTATCGTTGCTGCGCTGGCACCGCTGAGGCCCGCGAGGCCACACGCGCGCTGCCCGCAGCATGATCTTCCGACGCATGCCCGCCTTTGCCCGTCACCGTACCGGCGCCAGCCCCACTTGACGCTAGGGCAACAAGGCCACACCGGACCCGGCAATTCACCCTGAGGTAGTTGTGCAATTGCTTTTTTCGCGCCGCTGTGAAACGATTTCTGCACGGGTTTCGCACCGCAATTTAATTCCGCGAAATCAGATATTTTCGAGACCATGTATTCAACGAGTTCCGCCTTGGCAGCGCAAAGTCCCGCTCTGCGGATCGGCGTCGTTAATGTCAGAGTCACCTCAGGAACGAGGATATTGCCATGCCCATTCGCCCATTGCTTCCCTTCCGCCTGATCGCCAGCGGCCTTGCCGTCTCGGCCCTGCCGCTCGCCGCCGCCGCGCAGGAGAGCGGGCCGCAGTTCAGCTTCGGTCTTACCACCTTCGCCGATGCCGCGATCGAGGGCGACGCCGATGACGACGGCCGCTACAGCTGGCGCGCCGACATCAAGATGAGCTACGGCGAGATCTGGGATGGCGGCTCGGTCAGTGCGCATCTCGAATATGCCGACGGTGATGATTTCGTCGGATTTGGCGAGGGCGGGGTGATCTGGCCAACCAACGTCTTTTCGGCGCTGCCCCGCGCCACCGCGGACGAAAACACCACGCTGTCGCTGACCTTGACGCAGCAGTTCTCGCCCAGCACCAGCCTGACCTTCGGCAAGTTCAACGTGATCGATCTTGCGGAACAGACGCCGCTGCAGGGCGGTCAGGGTCAGGGCGGCTTCCAGTACATCGGTCTCGCGGCACCGGGCAACTTCGTGCTGCCCCCCTATGTGTTCGGCGGCATGCTGTCGGTGAAGACCGATCCGATGATCTTCTCGTTCTTCCTTTATGATCCCAACAACGCGCAGGGCGAGGATTTCTGGGACAACCTTTTCGACGACGGTCTGGTCTACAATGGCACGATCACCTTCGCCACGGCACTCAATGGTCAGCCGGGCTTTTACAATCTCAACCTCGTGCATTCGACCAAGAAGGGCACCGACTACGAGTCGCTGCTGCTGTCCACCGACGACGAGAGCTTTGCCAGCACCAAAAAGGGCGTGAGCTACGCCGGTCTGAGCTTCCAGCAGTACCTGTGGAGCAACCCGCAGAACCCGGCGCAGGGCTGGGGCGTCTTTGGTCAGGTGGGCTTTGGTGACGGCAATCCCAATCCGCTCGACGCGCTCTATCTCGTCGGGGTCGGCGGCAACGCTCCCTTTGCCGGGCGCGAAAGCGACCGCTGGGGCATCGCATGGTCGCGCTACGACTGGTCGAACAAACTGGGCGAGGCGCTGGATGCCTATGGCGTCGAGCTGGAAGACGAATGGGCGGTCGAGGCCTTCTACGAGGCAGCGCTGACTGAAAACTGGCGCATCGGGGGCAACGTGATGCGGGTCAAGCCGGGCTTTGAAAACTACGACGAGTTCACGCAGATCGGCTTCCGCCTGCGCGCCACCTTCTGAGCCTCGGCTTGCCGATCAACCGGCTGTCCCCGCGGGGACAGCCGGTTTCGCCACACGGTCATCTCTGGCGGGCGCGCCAGAGGCGCCCCCTGCGCTGCGGCCTGCTGCAGCCGGCAACGATCATCGACCGCAGTTTGGACCACACCTTCGGACCGCTGCTTGATGTTCCGCAAACACTCCGCTCCCACGTCGTCCCCGCAAGGCAAAGCGCCGGCCCGATCGATCGGACCGGCGCTCGCCGTTCCGCTCTGCGTTGCCTGACAGCGTCAGATCAGCGCGCGCGGGATCGCCTCGTTCCACGTCTTGGTGAAGACCTCCTCGCCGTTCAGCGTGACAACCATGGTGGCGGTCAGGAAGAAAGTCTCAGAGTCGCAGGTCATCTCGCTGTCGAGCACCGACCGGGTTTCCCAGCCCTCGCGGCCCATCTCGTAATCCTGATGCAGCTTGTAACGTGCGCTGGTGGGATCATCGGGATGGATGGTGAGCTCACGCCGCAGGCTGTGCGACAGCACCGTGCCGATCTCGTCGAAACGCAGCACACCTTCGCCGAACAGCCCGCCTTCGCCGTTGGTCACATAGGTGACCTCGCCGGTGAGGTAATCTGTGGTCACGTGGCGCTCGAGCTTGGCGGGCCGGATCATTGTGACCGGGCAGGCCCGGCCATGCGCTGGCGGCTCGAAGCCGGGGTGCGCATCGCCGCCCGCGCGCTGCGGCAGGTGCAGCAGGCTTTGGGCGGTGTCGATGGTCAGGGTGGCGGCCTCGGGCGCGGGCCAGATGATCGGCCAATAGGCCGTACCCACCGAGACCCGCAGTTTATGGCCCGCGGCGAAACGGTGGCCGCAGGTCGAGAGTTTGACCTTCACCGTCTCGAACTGCCCCGGCACCAGCGCTTCGGGCGTCTCGTGGCCGTTGCGGTGGGTGAGGTTCAGCACTTGATAGCTGACGCGGGTGACCTTGCCGTCGGGGGCCACATCGCCAAGCCGCACCACCACTTGCGCCACCGGCTTGTCCGAGGCGAGGTGCAGGTCAAGCTCGGGCACGCCGAGGACCTCCAGATCGTCCTGCAGCACCTCGGTTTCGAAGACAAGCGCGCCGCCGTCCTCGATACGCTGGTCGGCGGGCATCTCGCCCGGGCAGCCGACCCCCATCCATTCGCCCGAGGCGATGCCGTGGCTCTGCGGCGACCGGATCGGCAGCAGCCCACCCTCTTCCGGCGCATCGGTGAGCGCGCCGCCCGGCGTCAGGTGAAGCGCATGCATCGGCTCGGCCAAGGGCCAGTCGGATCCAACCCAGCGGCCGGGCTGATCCGGGCGCGAGGTTTCGGGCGCGATCGGATCATTGATGTAGGCGCGCAGCTTGGGCTCCTCCATCACGCCGCTGTCTTTCCCCTTCAGCCACTGGTCCCACCAGCGTGTCGCCTCCTGTAGAAAGCCGATCGCCGGGCCGGGCACGCCATCTTGCGGATACACATGCCCCCAAGGTCCGATGATGCCCCGCGTCGGCACCGAGAGGTTCTCCAGCAGGCGCGGCACAGAGTTGGTGTAGCTGTCGGCCCATGCGCCGACGACCATCACCGGGCACTGGATGTCGCTGTAGTCTTCCTGCACCGAGCCGTGCTTCCAATAGGCGTCATAGCTCTGATGCTCGGCCCAGAGCGCCGGGAAGAAGGGCAGCGTTTCCAGACGCTGCTGCCAGTCCTCGCGCCAGCTGTCGCCGACGATCTCGGGATCCAGCGGGCGGGCTTGATAGCCCATCATGATCGAGCCCCACCAGAAATTGTCGTTCAGCAGGCAGCCATTCATGAAGTGAATGTCGTCCTTGAACCGGTCGTCGGTGGAGTAGCAGGTGATGATCGCCTTCAGCGCCGGCGGGCGCCGCGCGGCGACCTGCAGCGCGTTGAAGCCCGACCAGCTTTTGCCCATCATCCCGACGTTGCCGTCGCACCAGTCCTGCGCGGCGATCCACGCGATGACCTCGCAGGCGTCGTCCTGTTCCAGTTCCAGATACTCGTCGGCCATGTGGCCCTCGGACTCGCCGCTGCCGCGGATGTCGACGCGCACGGCAGCATAGCCGTTCTCGGCGAAATAGCCGTGCATCGCCTCGTCGCGGGCGCGGGTGCCGTCGCGCTTGCGGTAGGGGATGTACTCCAGAACTGCCGGGACAGCGTGGCTGCGCGCGCCCTCGGGCAGGAACAGCCGGGCGCCGAGGCGGGTGCCGTCGGACATGGGAATCCAGACGTGTTCGATGAATTCGGTGGCCATGATGACTTCCGTTTCTCGTGTGTATTCAGATGTGTGTTCGGGTCAGGACGCGCGGGCGGCCAGCACCTTGTCGAGCCACCCGCGATCCAGCTGCGGCACCGAGTCCAGCAGCTTGCGGGTGTAGGGATCACGTGGCGCCTCGAAGAGCGTGGCGGTATCCGCCTCCTCGACGATCCGGCCCTTCTGCATCACCACGGTACGATCGGCGAGCCGGCGGACCACCGACAGATCGTGCGTGATGAAGAGGTAGGTCATACCCAGTTCGTCCTGCAGCTTGCGCAGCAGGCGCAAGATATCCTCGGCAACCAGCGGATCGAGCGCCGAGGTGACCTCGTCGCAGATCATCAGGTCAGGCTCGGCGGCCAGCGCGCGGGCGATGCAGACACGCTGCTTCTGCCCGCCTGAAAGCGCGCCGGGCAGACGCCCTGCCATCTCGGCGGGCAGGCCGATGAGGTCGAGCAGCCGCGCCACCTCTTCTTGTTGTGCCTTGCCCTTGAGCCCGCGGAAGGTCTGCAGCGGGCGGCCGATGGTCTCTGCCACGGTCTGGCGCGGGTTCAAGGCCACGTCGGGCAGCTGGTAGATCAGCTGGATTCGGCGCAGAAGGTCGGTCGTGCGTTTGCGGTAGCTCTCGGCCAATGGCGCGCCGTCGAACTGCACCTGCCCCGCCGACGGGGCCAAGAGCCCCGAGACCAGCCGCGCCAGCGTCGACTTGCCCGAGCCGGACTCGCCGACGATGGCGACCGTCTCGCCGCGTTTTACCGACAGGTTCACGTCATACAGCACCGGCGTCTTGCCGTAGGCGGCAGAGACGTTTTCGACGCGCAGGACTTCCTCGCCCGTCCGGTGATGCGCACCGGCCTCGGCGTTGAGGCTCGCTTGCCGTTCCGAGACCAGCCGCTGGGTGTACGCTTCGCGCGGGGCAGCGAGGATCTGCTCGGTGGTGCCGGTCTCGACCTCTGCGCCGTGGCGCAGCACCATCAGCCGGTCGGCCACCTGCGCGATCACCGCCAAATCGTGGGTGATATAGAGCGCCGAGGTGCCGTACTTGCGGATCGTCTCGCGCAGGAGCAGCAACACCTCGATCTGCGTGGTCACGTCGAGCGCCGTGGTCGGCTCGTCAAGCACGAGGATGTCGGGCTTGCAGGACATGGCCATGGCGACCATCGCCCGTTGCAGCTGCCCGCCCGAGACTTGGTGCGGGTAGCGGCGACCGAAGGTTTCCGGCTCGGGCAGGCCGAGCGCGGTGAAAAGCTCGATCATCCATGCGCGCGCCTCGGCGGCACTCATCTGGCCGTGCCGCAGCGGGCCTTCCATAATCTGCCGCTCCAGCCGATGCGCGGGGTTGAAAGCCGCCGCCGCGCTCTGCGCCACATAGGCGATGCGCGCGCCGCGCACGGCCTCGCGCTCGGCGCGGCTGGTGGAGGCAAGGTCCTTGCCCGCCAGTTCGATGCTGCCGCCGGTGATCCGGCAGCCGCCGCGCCCATAGCCCATCGACGCAAGACCGATGGTCGATTTGCCCGCGCCGCTCTCGCCGATCAGGCCGAGGATCTCGCCCTGTTCGAGGTCAAGCGAGACGCCGTGCAGCAGTTCGGTGCCCTCTGCGGTGGCGACGCGCAGGTCGCGGATACGAAGGATATCGCTCATCGGTTGTCTCCCTGCACGGTGGTGTGGCCAGCCAGTAGCCAGTCGACGGTGAGGTTCACCCCGATGGTCACCATGGCGATGGCGGCGGCGGGGAAGAGCGGCGCGTACAGCCCGTAGAGGATGCCCTGCTGGTTGTCGCGCACCATCCCGCCCCAGTCGGCGAAGGGTGGCTGCACCCCAAGCCCGAGGTACGAAAGCCCCGCGACGAAAAGGAAGGTGAAGCAAAAGCGCATGCCGAACTCGGCCACCAGTGGCGGCAGCGCGTTGGGCAGGATCTCGCGGCGGATCATCCAGCCAAGGCCCTCGCCGCGCAGACGGGCGACTTCGGCGTATTCCATCACGTTGATGCCCTGCGCCACCAGCCGTGCGAGGCGGAAGACGCGGGTGCTGTCGAGGCAGGCGATGGTCACAATCAGCACCGGCAGCGACGAGCCAAGCGCCTGCAGCACGACCAGCGCCGAGATCAGCACCGGGATCGACATGACTGTGTCGACGACGCGCGACAGCACCAGGTCCAGCCAGCCGCCCCGGATCGCCGCGAGGATGCCGAGCGGCACGCCGATGGCGAAGCTCAGGCACACGGCGGCCAGCGAAATGCCGATCGACATCTGCGCGCCGTAGAGAAGGCGCGAGAGCATGTCGCGGCCGTTCTGGTCAAAGCCCAGCGGATGGCCCGGCTGCGGCATGTCGAATGGCATGCCGACGATCTCTTCCTGTCCGAAGGGCGCCAGCATCGGGCCAAACAGGAACAGGATCGCATTCGCGGCGATCAGCGCCATGCCGATCCAGCCGGTCAGCGGGATATTGGAAACACGGCTCATCTTACGCCTCCTTTCCGCGCGGGTGGCGCAGACGGGGGTTGAGCGCGATGGCGGCGATGTCGGCGATCATGTTGAGGATCACGTAGGCGGCGCCGAAGATCATCGCGGCGGCCTGCACCATCGGCAGGTCACGCTTCGACACGGCGTCGACCATGAAGCGGCCCAGCCCGTTGTAGTTGAACACCGCCTCGACCAGCACGACGCCGGTGATCAGATAAGCGATGTTGAACGACACCACGTTGACGATCGGCGCGGCGGCATTGGGCGCGGCGTGGCGCATCACCACACGGCCGTTCTTCAGCCCCTTGAGGAAGGCGGTCTCGATATAGGGCTGGTCCATGACGCCGAGCACAGTGGTGCGGGTCATGCGCAGGATCTGTGCCGTGGTGACCATCACCAGCACCAGCATCGGCAGCGTCGTGGCGTGGAACCACGCGGCAACGCCCATGCCCTCGTAGGTGTCCGCAAGGCTTGGCAACCAGCCGGTCTTCACCGACAGCCAAAGCACCAGTAGCAGGCCAAGGAAGTATTCCGGCAGCGACACGAAGGCGAGCGCGGCAACGTTGGCGGCCCGGTCGAAGATCGTGCCGCGCTTGGCGGCGGCGAAAATGCCGAGGCTGACGGCCAGCGGCACGGCGATCACGCCAGCGTAGGCGGCCAGCGCCATGGTGTTCCAGAAGCGCGGCCAGAGCAGATCCGAGACCGGCTGCCCCGAGGCCATAGAGCGGCCCATGTCGCCGGTGAGGATGCCCCCCAGCCAGTCGAAGTAGCGCTGCAGCGCGGGCACATCGAGGCCCAGTTCACTGCGCAGCGCGGCGAGCGACTCGGGCGTTGCGTTCTGCCCGAGGATGGCGCCGGCCACGTCGCCCGGCAGGATCTCGGTTCCGGCAAACACCAGAACCGAGACCAGCCAGAGCGTCAGAAGCCCGAGGCCGGCACGTTTTGCGATCAACGAAACCATCAGCCGTCCAGCCAGACCTTTTCGGCCATGCGCGCGCCCATCAGGTTGAACATCGCATGGGGCTTCACGCCCTTCACGTCGGTCGAGACAGCGTCGAGGTAATCGCCGAACATCGGGATCATCGCGCCGCCGTCCTCGTGGATCAGCGCCTGACATTCCCAGTAGATCTCGCGGCGCTTCTCTTCGTCGAGCAGCGCGCGGGCCTCTTTGAGCAGCGCGTCAAAGCGGTCGTTGCTCCAGCGAGTGTCGTTGTAGGACGAGTTGGACTCATAGGCGATCGACAGCATCTGGTCGGCGGTCGGACGGCCGCCCCAGTAGGACATGCAGAACGGCACCTGCATCCACACGTCGCTCCAGTAGCCATCCGCCGGTTCGCGTTTGATGGTCACGTCGACGCCCGCGCCGGTGGCCGCGCTGCGGAACACCGCCGCCGCATCGACCGCACCGGAGAAGGCCGCGTCGGAGGCCGAGAGGGTGACGGCGAGCGGGTCGAACCCGGCCTTCTTGGCGTAGAACTGCGCCTGCTCGGGGTCGTAGGCGCGCTGTTCCAGTTCCGAGTTGTAGAAACGGTCGGTCTGCGGGATCGGGTGGTCGTTGCCCAGCTGGCCAAAGCCGGCGAGCGCGGTCTGCAGAAGCTGCTCGCGGTCCACCGCGTGCTTGATCGCGAGGCGGGCGTTGACGTCGGTGAACGGCGCCTTGGTGCAATCCATCAGGAAGGTGAAGTGCTGACCGCCGGCCGAGCGCACGATCTCGAGGTTGGGATTGCGGCCCAGCAGGTTGACCGTCTTGAAATCGACCGAGTTGATCGCATGCACCTGCCCCGACATCAGCGCGTTGGTGCGGGCGGTCACATCGTTGATCACCACCACCTCGACAGCATCGACGTTGGCGCAGCCGGGCTTCCAGTAGCTCTCGTTCCGCACGAAGCGGCCGCGCACGCCGGGCTCGACACGCTCGGGCGTGAACGGGCCCGTGCCGATCGGGTTCGACCAGTCGTCAAAGCCCTCGGGCACCACCAGCAGGTGATAGTCGGACAGCAGGTAGGGCAGGTCGGCGTTGCCGCTTTCCAGCGTGATGCGGATCTGGTGCTCGCCCAGTTTCTCGATCTCGGTGATCGGCGCGAGGATCGAGCGCGCCGCCGAGGAGCTTTCGCCGCGGTGCAGGTTGAGCGAGTAAATCACGTCATCGGCGGTGAGCGATTTGCCGTTGTGGAAGGTCACGCCCTGACGGACGTCGAAAACCCACGCGGCAGCGCCTTCCTCGGCTTCCCAACCGGCGAAGAGCTCGGGCTGGGCGATGTTGTCGGAGTCGATTTCCACGAGGCCGTTCATGACCATGTAGGCTTGGTTCACCGGCACCCAGTCGGCCAGCTTACGGACATCGAAGTCGTCTGTGGTCGACCCGCCGCTGATGCCGAGCTTCAGCGTGCCGCCCTTGCGCGGGGTTTCCTGTGCGCGCAGCGGCAGGCCGCTGAGGCCGACGAGACCCATTCCTGCGGCCCCGGCAAGTAGTCCGCGGCGGCTGATACCCGACATGTCATGAACGTTCGTCATGGCGTCTCTCCTGTGGATTCTTCGCTATACACGGCTTGGAGCCGAATTGGCGCGGAACATCCCGGGGATTGCTTAGAGGTACAAATGAATTTTTGTCATACCCCTCTGAGCGCCCCTCAAGAGAGAGTTTTTGGGCAACGAAATCAGCGTCTTGCGGAAGTCTCTGCCTTAGACCGCGCGCCAACGACGATTGTTTTCGACCAGCCAATCGCCGACCTGCCGCGCCACCTGCCGCTGATGACGTGTGGTGGGCCGCATGAGGTAGTACTGCCCGTGGCCGCGGAACGGGCGGGCATCGGCGGGCACCAGTTCGCCGCTTTCGAGGTAATCGACGATGAACCACGTCCAGCCCATCGCGATGCCGACGCCGCGCCGCGCCGCCTCGACCGACAGGTGGTAATCGCCCAGCTTCCAGCGGGTCGCCGTATCAGGCAGGTGCACATCCATCGCGGCGAGCCAGTTGCCCCAGTCTGTCCACTCTTTGTGCGTCTCTTCCACGGTGAGCAGCAGCGGCGCCTCGGCATCGATCAGCGGCACCGCGCCGGGCGCCATCACCGGCAGCATCTCCTCCGGGCCCAGCACGTCAACCACGTGATCGGCGGGGCGGTTCGGACGGTAGTAGATGGCCAGATCGTACTCATCGTGCCGCAGTTGCTGGAAGAAGTCGTTGACGATCAGCTTCAACTCCAAGCCGGGGAACGCGTCACGCAGCCGGGTCAGCCGCGGCAGCATCCACAGATCGGCCACGGCCCGAGAGCAGGCGATGGTCACCTTATCCTGGCCGCGCCGGGTGATCTGCCCCGCCTCCAGCGATTGCAGCGCGTCGAGCGCCCGGCCCACTTCCTTGGCGTATTCCTCGCCGATCCGGGTGAGCACCACCCCCGAGGGCTGGCGTTCGAACAGCGCGGCGCCGACGTGATCTTCGAGCGATGCGATCTGGCGACTGATGCCGCTTTGCGTGAGCGCGAGCAATTCGGCGGCGCGGGTGAAGCTGCCGCAGCGCGCCACGGTCTGAAAGGCGAGCAGGCTGCGCAGCGGCGGGAGACGGGCGATATCCATGCGCCGCTTATAGAGCCCCGCACCAGGGGTGCGAAAGGGCTGCGACGCACGAAGCGTCGGCCCCGGCAGATGCGGGGCCGACGTGGGTTCCGCTCGAGGATCAGGCCAGGGATCAGGCCAGCCGCCGACGGCGCCCGGTCAGATGCACGATGATCTCGACCGCGGCCAGCACCAGCATCGACAGTCCAACCAGCGGAAAGAAAACCCCCGCCGCCAGCGCCATCAACAGCAGCACCCGCGGGATGCGCCCGTCTGTGGGCATCTGCGGCACGCCGAGCGCCCCTGACGGTCGGCGCTTCCACCACATCACCGCGCCGGAGACGCACAGCCCGACCATCGCCACGCAGGCCAGCAGCAGCACGATCTGGTTCGCCAGCCCCCACTCCTGCCCCATGTGCACGCTAACGCCCCATTCGGCCCAGCGGCCCAGCGTTCCCAGATCGGCAAAGCCCGCATCATAAAGCACCTCGCCGCTGTACTGATCGAGGTGGATGATCCGCTCGTCGCTGATGTCGTCGGGATAGGCCGAGGCGGTGAACACCCCCTGCGGCCCGTTTGGCATCGACACCGCATAGCCCGGCACGATGCCCAGTGCCTCGACCTTTGCGACAACGCTGTCGAGCGCCTGCGGCACCCCCGCGTCTGCCTCCGAGAGCGGCGTGGCCTGCTGTTCCATGATCCAAGGCGCGCGGTCCACCACATCTGACACAGGCACGGTCGAAACAGGGGCACCCGACCAGTAGCCATCCGGCATCCCCAGCCCTAGCGCGTAGGCGTAGTCATAGAACTTTCCGCCCCAGACACCCGACCACGGCAGCCCGGTCATCGCGAGAAAAACCATAAAGACACCGGTATAAAGTCCTGTGACCGCGTGCAGATCGCGCCACCATGGCCGGCCGCGCTTGGCCTTGATGCTGACGGTGCCGAGCTTGCGCTCGCGCGGCAGCCACAGGAAGATCCCCGTGCCCACCAGCAGCACCATCCAGCCCGCCGCCGCCTCGATCAGCCGGTTGCCGAACCAGCCGACGTATTCCAATGAGTGCAGCTTGCGGACCACATACATCGCCGGGCTGCCCGCCGCACCGCCGTCCCAGAGCGTGCCCAGCACATCGCCGGTGTAGGGGTCGACGTAGATGGTGTCCTTGAGGCCGTCATCGCCAAGGATGTCGACTTCGGCGCTACGGTCCGGCGCCGCGGCGGGGCTGTAGGCTTTGAGCGTGCCGGGGTGCGTGGCCAGCGCCGCGGCGGTGATCTGCGACGGCGCAAGCGCCGCGCCGCGCTCCTCGACGAAGCGGAGCGGGGTGTAGGCGGCACCGTTTATCTCATCTTTGAAGAGATAGATGCCCCCAGTGATGGCGAGGATAAGGACGAAGGGCAGAACCATCAGCCCTGCGATAAAATGCCAGCGCCAGACGGCGCGGTAGAGCGCGGCGGAGGCCGCGCGATGTGTCTGTTCTGTCATGGGTCCATTCCAATTGGCCCGCCGCCGTGACGGGACCTGAGGCAAGAGCAATCCGGCGGCAAAGCCGCGCAGAGGGACGTCGGGACGGCAGCGTGACGCCGTCAGGCGATGCCGGGTGGCGCTCTTAGGGAATGGTTGATGTTGCGGGCCTGAGCCTCGCGAAGCAGATCCGCGCCCTGCCGCCAGCTTTCATGGGGCAGCAGCACGCTGCTGCGGTCGAGGCGGTCAAGAACGGGCGCATCTGGCAGGCTGTGGCAGAACGGACAGTGATGGTCGTGCGCTCCGCCGGTTTCGCAGGCGTCTGCGTGAACCATGCCAACCGTCAGCTCAAGCGTCTCGAGCGCCGCCGAACTGCGGTCGGGCGCCATCATGGCAGCCGAGGTCGCAGCGGTCAGCGCGAGCAGTCCGGCCAAGATCAGCGCGAGGGGGTATGTCAGCTTGCTCCGCACCCCGGTCATGTCGCACGGGCCTGCGGGTTTGGAAAGGGGGCGTGCGTGAGCGTATCAAGTGTCCCGGCCCGTGCAACGGAACGGAACAGAGCGGCGACGGCAGCAGCCGCGGTTCGGTGTCACGGCGCCACATGCCATGCCCAGAAACGAAATTGCCGCGCCCGGGAGGGGGCGCGGCAAAAGAAATGGCGAGGGGAGGCGTTTATTCAGCCACGTGCGCGCGCGCCATGGTTCCAGAGTATTGCTCGTGGAAATAGGTCATCGTGTCGAGAAGAACGTCTTCGAGCGCGATTTTCGGCTCCCAGCCCAGCAATTCCTTGGCCTTCGAGATATCGGGCATCCGGCGATCGCAGTCCTCATAGCCTTCCCCGTAGAACTCTTCCGAGCTGACCTCGATGATCGGGTAGTTTTCGTAAGAGGGATCGCCGGTGATCTTGGCGTAGGTCTTGCGCATCATGTCCGCCAGCTCGGCCATGGTGACCTCGTTGTTGCGGTTGCCGATGTTGAAAGCGTGGCCATTTGCCTTCTCGGGATTGTCGAGCATGCGGCAGATGGCGTCGACGGCCTCGTAGATCGACACGATGGTGCGGCGCGCCTTGCCGCCATCCACCAGCTTCAGCGGGTCGCCGTTCAGCAGCGCGCCCATGAAGCACGCCAGCACGCGGGGCACGCCGTCGCCGTCCCGCTGCGGGATATAGTCCATGCGCGGACCGAAGAAGTTCAGCGGGCGCACCACGGTGAACGGCAGTCCGTCTTCCTTATGGTGCGCGTAGACGAGACGCTCGACCATCTGTTTTGCACAAGCGTAGGTCCAGCGCTGGTTGACGATCGGGCCCATGATGAGCGGCGTTTCGTCTTCCTTGAGCTCGTAAAGATCGGGGTCGGCGTATTCGGTGTCGCCCACGTAGCTCGACAGCGTGCGGCCATAGCACTCGCTGGTCGAGAAGCTGATCAGCCAGCGCTTGTGCTCAACGCAAAGCTCGACGATCGGATAGACGTCGAACAGGTTCGACTTAATCACGCTGATCGGGTTGGTGTTGTACTCTGACGGGTTGCAAATCGCCGCGAGGTTAACCACGACGTCGCTGCCTGCGACCGCGTCGCGCAGGTCATGCTGCGTGTCGGGGTCATCAACGTACTTCTGGTGGAGCGTGAAATTTGGATGGTCCAGATGCTTCTGGATCTTCTCGCTCGACGGATCCCAACCAATGATCTTGTGATCGGTGGTGGCGAGGAGTCGATCAAGCAGATGGCTGCCAATAAAGCCCCCGCATCCCAAGACAACAATATTCATCGGATTCTCCGTTCCAATTCGCATATGAAAAGCACCTCCGGCGAAGCCCCGGAAAAACTGGGGCCCTTAGGAAAATTAAAGGAAATCTGTAACTTACAAGTTCAAAATTTTTAGCTACTCGAATCCTTTACACGATAATCGGCAACATGGCCATAATTTGCGCCATGCATCCGCGCCCGATTGCAAGCAGCTGCCCCATTGTTGAGCGAAAATCCTGGCATCAGTTCACCTGCTGCCCTTCTTGTCGCTTCAGACGCCGCAACCCAAGCCCGTCAACAGTCTCGTCCCTGACCTGAGAATCCGAAAATAGCGTGGATTCGTAGCCAGAACTCATTCGCGCACGAGTGAGTTTGGCACGATTCGAGCCGCAAACCCAGTGACTTTGCCGCATAGCGCGCCCGGCGAGGGCAACAGGCGAGGCCCCGCCGATTGCTCGGCGGGGCCCCTTACACGGACACTCGTGCTTGTCCGCTTTCGGCCTAGTTGAACATTGTGTCCGGAATGAACGTGGCGATCTGCGGCACCGCGATGATCAGCACCAGCCCCACCAGCATCGCCAGCAGGAACGGCGCCACACCGCTGAACACGGTGGTCAGCGGCACTGACGGCCCGGCCACGCCGCGCACGACAAAGACGTTCATGCCCACCGGCGGGGTGATCATGCCCATTTCGATGACGATCACCGCCACCACGCCGAACCAGATCGGGTCAAAGCCGAAGCCGGTGATCACCGGGAAGACGATCGGAATGGTGATGACCAGCATCGACAGACCGTCCATGAACATCCCCAGCACCACATAGGCCAGCAGGATCACGATCAGCGTGCCATAGGCGCCCAGCCCCAGCGTCTCGAGCTGCGCGCCGAGGGTCGCCGGAATGTGGGTGATCGCAAGGAAGGGGTTCAGCACGTTCGCCCCGATCACCACCATATACAGCATGGCCGAGGTTTTCAGCGTGTCGAGAATGGCCGCCTTGAAGCCCGGCCAGTTCAGCTTGCGCTGCACGAGGGCCAGAAGGATCACCAGGCCGGCGCCAATGCCCGAGGCTTCGAC
The DNA here is from genome assembly GCF_056161345.1 of Salipiger sp. ABF4_146. Taxonomy (NCBI): domain Bacteria; kingdom Pseudomonadati; phylum Pseudomonadota; class Alphaproteobacteria; order Rhodobacterales; family Roseobacteraceae; genus Salipiger; species Salipiger sp. ABF4_146. The sequence goes on from NZ_JBSWYX010000011.1 coordinate 64,794, forward strand.
CGGGGTAAAGACGCCAAGGTAGATGCCGCCGATCGACACGATGATCACGCCAAACAGCGGCCATGCCTCCGACGAGATGCGGATACGGTCCGCCCAGCTCAGCTTTTCGCCCTGCGGGCCGACCGAGGGGTTGAGCGACGCCTGCAGCCAGATCACCCCGATAAACAGCACGCTCAGCAGCAGCCCCGGCAGGATCCCCGCCATGAACAGCCGCCCGATGCTCTCTTCGGTGAGGATGGCGTAGAGCACAAAGCCGGTCGACGGCGGGATCAGGAATCCCAGAGTGCCGCCGGCAGCCACCGATCCGGTGGCCAGACCGTCGCCGTAGCCAAGCCGTTTCATCTGCGGCAGCGCCACCTTGCCCAAGGTCACGGCGGTGGCCACCGAGGAGCCCGAGACCGCCGAAAAAGCCGCGCAGCCGATCACCGAGGCAGACGCAAGCCCGCCCTTGAAGCGGCCGACCCACGCGTAGGCGGCATCATAGAGCCCGCGCGAATAGCCCGCCACCGAGGCGATATTGCCCAGCAGCACGAACATCGGCACGACGATCAGCGAATAGGACGACACAGCTGAGTAGCTCTCGGTCATCAGCATCGCGCTGGCGCTGCGGAAGCCCGACAGCGCCCAGTAGCCAAAGAACCCAACCAGCAGCATGGCGAAGGCCACCGGCGTGCGCAGGATCATCAGCAGGAAGAGGCAGGCAATACCGACAAGGCCCGCGGAGACATCCGTCATAGTTCCTCTCCGTAGATCACCAGCTTGAGAATCTGCAGCGCGAAGACCAGCACGCAGAACCCGCAACCAAGAGCGAGAATTCCGTAGAAGGGCCAAAGGGGCAGGCCCAGCATATTGGTGGTGTCGCCAAATTCGGCAGCGTCGAGCGCCTTGTAGTAGGCGCGGTGGCATAGCACCCCCAGCACATAGCCCGACAGCACCCGCGCCAGCACATCCCCGGCCATTCGGCCAAAGCGACCAAGCACCCGGTCGAAGACGTCGACCGTCACGTGACCATTGAGATGCGTGCAATAGGGCAGCGCGGACATCACCAGCGCCACGGCGGTCAGCTGGATGATCTCGTTCGAGCCGAGGATCGGCTGGCCGAACACGTAGCGCAGCACCACGCCGGTGAAGATCAGCACCACCAGCAGCAGCAGTGCCAGCCCGCCGATCACCGCGAGGATCGCGGTGGCCCTGTCGGAGATAACCGACAGGACCCGGGTTTCAGAGCGCGTCATGGCGCTTACTTCGACAGCGCGTCGACGATGGCCTGAGCGCTGCCGCCGGTCTCGGCAACCACGCTCTCGACCACGGGCGCGGCCAGTTCGTTGAAGGCGGCGGCCTCGTCGGCGCTAAGCTCGATCACCTCGCGACCATCCATCTCGGCAAAGGCTTCGACACCGCCTGCGGCCACCGAAAGCTGCACCTCATTGGCCAGAACCGAGGCTTCCTTGCCCGCCTCAAGCAGCGCCGCCTGCTGATCATCGCCGAGGCTGCGGAAGGCATCGCGGTTGGCGAGGATGAAGAACGGCGAGTTGGTGGTGTCCATGCCGATGGTCAGGTAGCTCGCCACCTCGCCCAGCCGGAAGGCTCGGGTCGCCGTGGTGTCGATCATCGCGCCGTCGATCACGCCGGTCTGCATGGCGTTGTAGATCTCGCTGACCGGCATCGACACCGGGGTCGCGCCCCATGCCTCGACCAGCAGGCCGGTGTTGCGCGACGGCACGCGGATCTTCAGCCCTTCGATGTCGGCCGGGCTGCGCACGGCGGTGTCGCGGGTGTAAAGCTGGTTCGGCGCCGACGACCACAGGCTGACCAGAATGGCGCGGCGGTACTCGGGCTGGAACAGTTCGATGTTGTTCCAGATGTCGGCGGTGCCGGTCTCGGTGTTCAGCACACCCGGCAGTTCGGCGGTCAGCGTCAGCGGGAAGGTCGACGCGGTATAGCCCGGCAGCGACACGGCCAGTTCGGCCACACCGTCCAGCACGCGGCTGTATTGCTCGGCCGGACCCGGCCCAAGCTCACCGCCGTTGTAGATCGTCACCGACAGATCGCCGCCGGACTTCTCTTCAACCAGTTTGGCGAAGGGCTCAAAAGCCCCCTCGACATAGGGGTGGGTCGGCGCAAAGAAGCTGGCAAATTTGAAATCTTCGGCAAGGGCCGCAGAGGTGGAGGCAAGGCCAAGGGCCGCGGCAAGAAGAACAGAACGCATGGTAATCCTCCCAAGATCACGCCTGCCTGCATGACAGGCCGTGTGCGGCATAGGTTGTGGAGCGATCTTTTCGGCAGCACCAATACATTCGACGCATTCCATCATAACTTCTCGCTATAAGGCAGGAAGGCCCTTGGCCGCCGCGCGCAGACAATCGATCATCAGCTGCTGCGGCCGCGAGGCCAACCAACCCACCCGCGTCGTCAGCCCGATCTGCCGCAGTGGGAGGTTTTCCGTGGTCTCCAGCTGAACGAGGTTGCGGCGGCTCAATTCCGGCGCCGCCTGACGGCCCGAGGTGAACGCCAGTGCATCGCTCAGATCGAGATACTCACGTATAAGAAGAATGAAACCGGCCTCGATCAGACTGGCGGGAAGCGGCAGGTCGTGAGCGGCAAAAATCGCCTCAAACTGGCGCCTTAGCTGCGTCCCCGGACCCGGCACCACCCATGGGAACCGGGCCAGTTGCGACGGCGGGACCGGCCCGCGTCCAGCCAGCGGATGCCCCGGCCGTGCGACGATGGCGAAGCGGTCGTGAAACAGCGTTTCCTGCACCACATCGGGCGCCGGGCGGGTGCTGCGCAGCGCCCCGAGCATGACGTCGACATCGCCGCGGCGCAGACCCGACAGCAGCATCTCATGCGTGCCGTCCACCACCGTAACTCGCATGTTGGGGCGCGCCTGCCGAAACGCCGAAAGCGCGCGCGGCAAAAGCACAGACCGCGACAAAGGCAGCGTACCGATGGCGATCCGGCCCGTCTCGCGGCCGTCGAATTCGCCGAGATCCATGTCGGCCTGATCCAGTTCGCTCAGCGCCAGCCGGGCGCGCGGCACCAGCGCGCGGCAGGCACGGCTGGGAATCAGGCCCTGCGACGTTCGGTCAAAAAGCCGCTCGCCGATCTCCTCTTCAAGCTGGCTGACAGCGCGGTGCACGGTGGGCTGCGACAGCGCGAGCGCCTTTGCGGCGAGGGTGAAGCCGCCGCTGTCGTGCACCGCGATCAGCGCCTGCAGTTGGCCGCTTGTGGCCAGCGCCGGCAGACGCGGCGAGATCGCCCCGAGCGCCGCATCAAGCTGCCGAAACGCTCGGCGCAGACGCGCCGCCAGCACCGCGCCACGCTCGTTCAGCACGAAGCCACGGCTGGTCCGGTCGAACAGCGCGCCGCCAGCCTGCGCCTCCAGCTTGCCAAGCATCTGGGTGACGGCGGGCTGCGAGACGTTGAACCGCTCTGCGGCGGCGGTGATCTGGGCTTCCTCGGCCACCGCCAGAAAGACACGAAGGTGCCGGAGGTTGCGCGAAATCATCGGCGCGTGCCTGTTGCTGTGCCCATCGCTTGGCCCTGCCCTTCTGCCTGCCGTGCGGTTATAGCGCCCCGGCGGCTGTAGGGTCCATGGCGCTCAGCCGCCCGCCGGCGCGCCGCTGTCGCTGTCACCCGGCAAAGGCAGAGGCAGCGCCGCACAAATCTCGCGTAGCGCGCCGCGCAGCCCCTCTTCGAGCGTCGGGTGATACACCGGCAGCGCCAGCAGGTCCGAAACCGTGAGCTTCTGCTGCACCGCCAGCGCCAGCAGGTGCCCCATGTGCTCCGCTCCGGGGCAGCACAGGTCGGCGCCCACGATCCGGCCATCGGGCGCGGCGGCGTAGATCTGCGCCGTGCCGTGGTTTTCCCCCTCGACCCGCGCCCGGCCCTGATCGGAATAGTCCGCGGTCCCGATGACAGAGGCGTCCTCCGGGTCAGCCCCGAGGCTGACAAGCGGCGGCTCGGTAAAGGTGATGGTGAAGGGCAGGCTGCGCTCGGACCGAATGACTGCAGGAAAGGCGGCGGCGTTGCGCCCGGCAATGGCGCCTTCGGACGAGGCTTCGTGCAGCACCGGCCGCGCACCATTGACGTCGCCCGCCATGAAGATCGGCGCCGTGCCGCATTGCAGGGTCGCCGCGTCAACATCCGGCATGCCTTTGTCGTCGAGCGAGAGGCCTGTCGCTTCCAAGTCCAGACCATCGAGACGCGGCGCGCGCCCCGACGCCACCAGCACCTTGTCGAAACTCTCTGCCCCGCCGTCCCAGCGGATCGTCACGCCCGTCTCGCAGGGCTCCGGATCCGGTTCGACCCCGAGTTGCAGGTCAAGTTCCGCCTCAAGCGCGGACTTCAGCGCCTCATGTATCGCATCGCTGCGCGCACCGGCCAACTGCTTACCCAGATCGAAGACCGTCACCCGCACGCCCAGCCGTGCCATCGCCTGCGCCAGTTCGACGCCAATTACCCCGGCGCCGATGACCGCAAGGCTGCGCGGCAGATCAGGCAACTCAAAGATCGACTCATTGGTCAGCAGGCGCGTGCCAAGATCGCGGAACGGCGGCGGGATCATCGCGGCGGAGCCGGTGGCGATGATCACCGCCTTGGCCTCGATCCGCGTGCCATCGTCCAGTTCCAGCGTGGTCGGCCTGGTGAATCGGGCCCGTCCACGCAGGCAGGTGCCCGCGGGAAGCTTTTCAAAGGTCTGACGTGTGGCCGCGGCAAAGCGGTCCCGTTCGTCGCGCAGACGGCTCAACACCGCGGGCCCGTCGACCGCCACCGAACCGGTCTGGATGCCAAAGAGCCCCGAGCCACGCGCCCGCTGCGCGCTGCGCCCCGCCGCGATCAGCAGCTTCGAGGGCATGCAGCCGGTATTGGCGCAGAGCGTGCCCGAAAATTCGGGATCGATGAGCAGCGTCGAAGCGCCATGCTTGCGCGCGTTGCGCTCGGCGGCGATGCCCGCGGTGCCGGCGCCGATGACGGCGACGTCGCAGGAGAGTGTGTCGGGCATGAGGGCTCCTTTCCGCCGCACCTCGGGAGGAAGGCGGGCTGCCGTGTGGGGACGCAGGGTAAACGGGGCAGCGCCGTGCTTGTTCCCGAGTCTCGGCGCGGAAGCTGTTCGGGGTCAAGCGGCCCGGATCAGAGCGGCAGCAGGATCGGCAACAAGAAGATGCAGACCGCCATGGTGACCAGCGTGAAGGGCGCACCGATCCGCAGGAAGTCGGTGAATCGATAGCCACCCGGCACCATCACCAGCAAGTTCACCGGCGACGACACGGGTGTCATGAAGGCGGTAGAGGCGGCGAGCGCCACGCACATGGCGAAGGGATAGGGGGAAGCGCCAAGCCCGTCCGCCACCGCCATGGCCACCGGCCCCATCAGCACCGCCGTCGCCGTGTTCGAGATGAAGAGGCTCAGCACCGTGGTGGCAAGAAACAGCACCGACAGAATGGCGCGGGGTGGCATGTCTCCCATCAGCCCCAGCACCGCCTGCGCCGCAAGATCGACGCCGCCCGCGCGTTCCAGCGCGGTGGCGAACGGCATCATGCCTGCGATCAGCACCAGCGTCTGCCAGTTGATCGCGCGGTAGGCACCATCCATCCCGATGATCCCGAATGCACCCATAGCGAGGCAGCCGAGCAGCGCCGCCTGGGTGTTGGGCAGCGCGCCCGTCGCCATGGCCAGCACCATCACCAGCAGCACCGCCACTGCCAGCGGCGCGCGGTGGTGTTCAGGGGCAACGCCATCAGCCTCTTCGGGCAGGTCGAGCGGCAACAGATCGCGCCGGTCTTCGGACATGCGGCGCAGCGCGGGCCATGGCGCTAAGAGCAGCAACGTGTCGCCCGGTCGCAGCGCGGTGTCGGCCCCGGCACCGTCCAGCGGGCCGCTGCCGCGGCGCAGGCCGATCACCGTCAATTCGCGCCGTGTGCGCAGCCGCGCCTCGGCGGGGCTGCGCCCAGCGAGCCGCGATCCGGGGGGCACCATTGCCTCGGCAATACCAACCTCTCGGTCCGGGCGCGTCAGGTCTTCGGCCCCGAGCGCACGCATCTGCAGCTTTCGCTCGCGCCGCCAGTTCTCAAGATCGAAACTCTCCCCGACGACCCCAAGCAGCAGAATGTCCGATGCCTGCAGCACGGTCTCGCGCGTCGGGCGCAGCATTTCCGTGCCCCAGCGACGCGGCCGTTCGAGCGTCAGGATCGTCACCCCGTCGCGCCCCCGCAGGTCAAGCTCTCCCAGTTGGTGACCCACCAGATCGGATCCCGGCGTGACCTGCAGCCGCGCCAGCCGCCCGCGCAGCGCGTAGCTGTCGATCATTTCGGCCATCGGGCGCCTTTCCGACACCGGCGGCGGCGCATCGGGCGCGAGGAATCGGCGCATCACCAGCATGTAGATCATAGCGAGGATCAGCACCGGCAGGCCGAAGGGCAGGAAGGCGAAAAACGAAAACCCCTCCAGACCGCGCCGCACCAATTCGGCGTGGATCACCATGTTGGGCGGGGTCGCGACGAGCGTGAGCATCCCACTAATGAGGGCCGCCATCGACAGCGGCATCATCAGCCGCCCCGGCCCGATCCCTGCGCGTCGGGCGATGCCCAGAACGATCGGCACAAAGATGGCGACGACGCCAGTCGAACTCATGAAGGCCGAAAGCACCGCAGCGGCAAGCATCAGCAGCACCAGCAGCAGCCCTTCGCGGCCACCGGCACGGGCGATGATCTGATCGCCCATCCATTGCGCCACCCCCGTGCGCACCAACCCCTCGCCAATGACGAAGAGCGCGGCGATCAGCACGACGCTGGAGTCGGAAAAGCCCGAGAGCGCCTCGGACATGCTAAGCACGCCGGTGAAGGGCAGCGCGACCATCACCATGACGGCGACCGCATCCATGCGCGGCTTGCCCCGCGCAAAGAGCACGAGCGCAAGCACCAGCAGACCGAGCACCAGGGCCAGCTCGAGCGTCATCCGTGCCTCACCTCCGTTGGCCGTGCCCGCCGGGACTGGCGGGCTCAGGCCTTAGTGAAGCTAGGATCTGTCGTGGTGATCAAGCGGAGTCCGGGGAATGCGGAACATCGCGCCCGGTGTCAGCTCGTGATGCTGAAAGCCGTGGCGGTTGTAGAAGGCTTCGAGCGCCGGCTTGTCGAGCCCCTCTTCGCCAAAGGGCTCGTGGTGCAGCTCAATCCCCAGTTCGCAGGCATCCGCCGCATCGACCAGTTGGCGCAGGATGCGATGGGCAATGCCCTTGCCGCGATGCGCTGGCGCCACCCAGATGCCGCTGAGGATGAACCGCTTGTTCCACAGCGAATGCTCGATATAGGCGACGTTTTCCTGACTGTTACGGTAATAGGTCCGCTCGCCGGTGTCGCCGACGCTTGCGATCAACCCCGGCACCTTGGCGAGACGGGCCATCACCCGTTCGTATTTCGATTCGGCCTGATGGCGCGCGCGCTGCAGGCCAGCATCCAGTTCATGGGTCAGCTCGGGATGGCGAATCTCGCAATAGTCCCGCAGTCCGTGCTGCAGGGCGACCGCAACAAAAGCGCGCAACTCGTTCTCAAGACGCGAGATTTCGGCCTGTTCCGCGCTCTTGCGGCGTGGAGTGATAAAGGTCCGGGACCCGCGATCAATGTCGGTATATGGCATGGCATCCTCCCAAGCCGATCATACAGCGACATTCATGACGGGACAGTAATTCCAGACATACCGTTTGCGCAAACACCGCCAATAAGCGGTGTTTGGTCATTGATGGTATACCAACGACTGCCGCGCGGCCGGCAGAGAGCCAAGATGCCGCGCGGCAGAAAGAGGTTCAGGCCGCCGCTTCGCGGGCGATCACATCCTGCATCGGCTCAAAGAGCATCTCTGCCAGAAGGCCGGTGACCTCGATCCAATAGGCGTCATCCTCGGCCACAGTCGGCGGCACAAAGGACGCGCCGCGCAGCGCACCAACGATCTCTTCGGCGTCCTTGCCCGCCGCCATGGCCAGCAGTTCATTGGCGCGGGGATCGCGCAGGACATAGGCGTCGCAGTCATGGGTCGCGCCGCTCAGGTGGCGCAGCCAGGCCGCCGTGGCGAAGGTGAAAGCGCGGCAATCGATGCCCTTGGCCCGCGCGTCTGCCACCGCCGAGAAGATACGCTGCGGCATCTTCTCCGACCCGTCCATGGCGATCTGGAAAGTCTCATGTGCGATCGCCGGGTTTTCGAAGCGGCGCGCCAGCGCGTCGGCATAGGCGGCGGTGTCGATGCCCGGGATTGGCGGCAGCGTCGCGGCGGCGGTCGCAAGGTGACGGCGCACCAGCTTCGCCAGCGGCGCATTCGCCATCACGTCGCGGACGTAGGTGCAGCCCGCATGGAACCCCGCGTAGGCCAGCATCGAATGGCTGCCGTTCAGCATCCGCAACTTCATCGCTTCGAAGGCCACCACGTCATCGGTGAAGATCGCGCCCGCCGCCTCCCAGGCCGGGCGGCCCTGCGGGAAGTTGTCCTCGATCACCCATTGGCAGAAGCTCTCGGTCTCGACAGCGGCGAGGTCTTCGCAGCCGGTGAGCTCGGCGGCCTCGGCCAGCGTGGCGGAGGTCGCCGCCGGGGTGATGCGGTCAACCATGGTCGACGGAAAAGCGACGTTGAGCGCGATCCATTCCGAAAGATCAGCATCGATCCGGCGCGCGAAATCGACCACCGCACCGCGCAGCAGCACGCCGTTTTCCGGCAGGTTGTCGCAGCACAGCACGGTGAAGGGCGCGAGCCCAGCCGAGCGGCGGCGGCGCAGCGCTTCGGTCAGCAGGCCCAGCACGCCCTGCGGCGCGGCAGGATTGGCCAGGTCTGCGGCAACGGCGGGATGCGCCACGTCGCACCCCTGCGCCGCACGGTCGAGGCCATAGGCCTTTTCCGTCACCGTAAGCGACACGATCTTGGTGCCCTCGGCGGCCATCGCCTCCAGCGCGGGCTCGGGGTTGCCTGCCGAACAGATGGCACCGGCGATGGCACCGATGACCCGCGCCGAGGTGCCCTCGGCGCCTTTCTCGATCAGCGTGTAGAGCCCATTCTGCGGGTGCAGTTCGTCCGATGCCTTCGGCGACCGCAGCGACACCCCAAGGATGCGCCAGTCGCCGCCCTCTGCGGTCATCGCCAGATCGGTCAGCGCCGCCTGATGCGCCTTGTGAAAGGCGCCGAGGCCAAGGTGCACGATGCCCACCCCATGCGCTTGCGGATCATAGGTCGGGCGCAGCGCCTCGGGCACTTGGCTCAGGGATGTCAGCCTCATGCCGCCCCCGTGACCAGCTTGTGCTCGAAGCTGCGGTAGATGCCGCGCAGTTCCGCCAGCCCCTTGAGACGGCCGATCGCCGGGTAGCCCGGCTGCGCCTCGCGGCCGATGTCGTCGAGGATGTCCTGACCGTGGTCGGGCCGGAAGGGGATCGACCAGTCGGCGCGGCCCTCGGCCTTGCGGCGGGTTTCTTCGGCGACAACGGCGGCGACCATCGCCACCATGTCGGTGTGGCCCGAAAGATGCTCGTCTTCGTAGAGCGAGTTCATCACCTCGGTGCCTTCGATCGTCACGTTGCGCAGGTGCAGGAAGTGCACGCGGTCGGCCAGCGCCTTGAAGATCTCCACCGGGTCGTTGTCCGGGCGGGCGCCAAGCGAGCCGGTGCAGAGCGTCACGCCGTTGGCGCGCAGGTCCACCGCGTCAAGAATCTTGCGGTAATGCGCTTCGGTCGACATGATCCGGGGCAGACCCAGCAGCGGGAAGGGCGGATCGTCCGGATGGCAGCACAGGCGCATACCCAGCTCTTCGGCGAGCGGCGTCAATTCCGACAGGAAGTCGATCATGTGCTGCTGCAGCTTCTCTTCAGAGATGCTGTCATACTCGGCAAGATGCAGCTTCACGTCGTCCAAGGTGAACTTCTCGGCGGCGCCCGGCAGACCGAAGACGACGTTGCCCGCCAGCTTTTCCTTGAAAGCGTCATCCATCTTGGCAAAACGCTCGGCGGCCTCGGCCACCACCGCGTCGGGGAAGCTCTCGGCAGCGCCGGGGCGTTCGAGGATGTGGATGTCGAAGGCGGCGAAATCGATCAGGTCGAAGCGCATGCAGCGCGCCCCGCTGGGCCGCTCCCACGCCAGATCCGTGCGGGTCCAGTCAAGCACCGGCATGAAGTTGTAGCAGATGGTCTCGAGCCCGGCCTCGCGCAGGTGGCGCATCGAGGTCTTCCAGTTCTCGATATGGGCTTTCCAGTCGCCCTTCTGCTTTTTGATATCTTCCGAGACGGGCAGCGATTCGACCACATCCCAGACCAGCGTCGAGGGACGACCGTCCTTGCGGGTGGCGATCTCCTGCTGGCGCTGTGCGATTTCCTCGGGGGACCAGACGGTGCCGGTGGGCACGTGATGCAGCGCCGAAACAACGCCTTCAACGCCTGCCTGCATCATGTCGTCGATGCTAACGCGGTCTTTCGGACCGAACCAACGCCAGGTCTGACGCATCGCTTTCCCTCCCTTTCGTCAACTGTTCCGGGCCTATCGTCGGCGCCGGTGGTGGTGACAGATCCTTATCAGCGGATTCTGATGTTGACTAGTATGGAAGTATGGAGCAGTTTCGCGGCTCAGGAGGAGTGCCATGGGAATCGGAATAATCCAGATCGAGCCGGTCGACCTGTCGGCCCCTGTCGGCCCGCAGCTGATCAGGGCCCTGCGCCAGTGCATCACACGCAACCAGCTTGAACCCGGCACTCGTCTTTCGGAGGCCGAGATCGGCACCCGCTTCGGCGTCTCCCGCCAACCCGTGCGCGAAGCCTTCATCAAGCTCGCCGAAGAGGGCCTGCTTGAAATTCGCCCGCAGCGCGGCTCTTTCGTGCGAAAAATCTCTGTGGGCGCGGTGATGGATGCGCGCTTCGTCCGCGAGGCGGTCGAGGCCGATATCGTCAAGCTCTGCGCCACCGAGCGGCCTGACGGGCTGGTCGAGGATCTGCGCGCGCAGATCGCCGCGCAGGCCGAACTGGTGGACGCGCACCCGACCGCCTTCGTGCCCCTCGACGACGAGTTTCACCACACGCTGGCCCGTGGCGCCGGTCGCCCCAACGCCTGGGCAGTGATCGACGGCATGAAGAGCCAGATGGACCGTGTGCGCCAGATGACCTCGGCGCATTTCCCGCTCAAGCACCTGATTGCCCAGCATACCGCAGTGGTTGACGCCATCGACGCTGGCGACCCCGTCGCCGCCGAGAAGGCGATGCGCGGCCACTTGCAAATGATCCTTTCCGACCTGCCCGCCATCCGCGAGGCATTCCCGGACTACTTCGACCCCGATGCCGCGTGAGTGTGTGCACGGCATCGATCCCAGCGACCCTGAAAGGGAGGACACCATGACCGTCGCTAAGACCCTGAAGACCCTTATGATGACCGGCATCGCCACCGTTGCGCTGAGCGCTTCGGCCATGGCACAGGACATCACGCTGCAGCTTGGCCACCCGGCCAACGAGGACAACATCTGGCACAAAGCCTCGATGAAGTTCGCCGAAGAGCTGTCCACCCTCACCGATGGCCGTATCGAAGTCGAGGTCTACCCGAACGAGACGCTCGGCAAGGAGATGGACGTCATCAACGGCATGCAGCTTGGCACCGCCGACATGACCATCACCGGCGAGTCGCTGCAGAACTGGGCGCCGATGGCGGCCCTGCTGGCCGTGCCCTACGCCTACACCACGCTCGAAGACATGGACGCGGCCGCAGGTGGCGAACTGGGCGAGCGCATCGAAGCGCAGATCATCGAGCAGGTCGGCATCCGCCCGATCGCCTACTTCGCCCGTGGTCCGCGCAACCTGACGTCGAACCGTCCGATCTCTTCGCCCGACGATCTGAACGGCCTGAAGATGCGCGTGCCGAACGTGCCGCTGTTCCTCAACGTCTGGCAGGCGCTCGGCGCGAGCCCGACCCCGATGGCCTTCTCTGAGGTGTTCACCTCGCTGCAGAACGGCACCATCGACGCACAGGAAAACCCGCTGGCGCTGATCAAATCGGCGAACTTCAACGAGGTGCAGGACTACGTGAACCTGACCCAGCATGTGCGGTCGTGGATCTACCTGACGATCTCGGACATGGCTTGGAACCAGATGTCCGAAGAAGATCAGGCCAACGTCATGGAAGCGGCTCAGCGCGCGCAGGACTACGAGCGCGAGCTCTTCCTCGCCGACGAAGAGCAGCTGGTGAACCAGCTGACCGAACTGGGCATGGAGTTCAACGAGGTCGACAACGCGGCCTTTGCCGCAGCCGCCAAGGACGCGGTGCTCTCCTCGGTCTCTGAAGAGATCAAGCCCGAGGTCGAACAACTCTTCGCGGAGTAAGACCCACCCCATCGTGGGCCCCACCTCCCTCCTCCGGGGCCCACGCGCCCGGGGCCGGACCCTCCTCCCCTCTTGGTCCGGCCCCTTTTCTTAAATTCCACAGCGAGCCATCCCATGCAGAAGGTCGTCTCGATCCTGACCATCATCGCCCGCATCGCGACGGGGCTCAGCTTTCTCGCCATCATCGTCGCCGTCGTGATCCAGCTTCTGGGTCGCTCGGGGCTGATCGATGCGGTCGTCTGGACCGAAGAGCTGACCCGCTTCGCCCTGCTCTACCTTGCCGCCTTCGGCGTCGGACTGGCCTACAGATCGGGCGATCTGGTGAACGTCGACATCGTCTGCGAAGCCCTGCCCGACCGCGTCTCTTGGCTGCTGCGGCTGATCTGCGCCGCGATCACCGTCGGCTTTGGTGTGCTGCTGCTCAAGGCCACTTGGCTCTATGTGTCGATCGGCGTGCGGCAGACCGCCCCGTCGCTCGGCGTCCGCATGGACTTCGTTCACGCCTCGGTGCTTGTTGCGCTGGTCTCCCTGAGCCTGTTCGCGCTGCTGCGCGTCATCGGGATGCTGACCCACCAAGAGCATGGGCTCCCTGAAAAATCCGAAGAGGAGCTCTGAAATGGAGCTGACTATCCTGCTCGGCTGCTTCCTCGGCGGCCTGATCATCGGCCTGCCGGTGGCAATCACCCTCGGCGTCTCGTCGATGGCCTACATCCTGTTTCAGGGCATGCCCCTCGTCGTCATCCCGCAAAAGATGTACGCGGGCATGGACAGCTTCGTGCTGCTCTGCATCCCCGGCTTCATCCTTGCCGGTAACCTGATGAACGCCGGCGGCATCACCGGGCGCATCGTGCGGCTGGCACAGGCGCTGGTCGGCTGGATGCGCGGCGGTCTGGGTCTGACCAACGTTGCCGCCTCGATGCTGTTCGGCGGCATCTCGGGCACCGCCGCGGCCGACGCCGCCTCGATCGGTGGCATGATGATCCCCGGCATGAAGAAGGCGGGCTACCCGGCCGATTTCTCCGCTGCGATCACCGCCGCCTCCTCGACCGTCGGGCCGATCATCCCGCCCTCGGTGCCGATGATCATCGTCGGCACGCTGTCGGGCATCTCGGTCGGCAAGATGTTCATCGCCGGCGCGCTGCCGGGCATTCTGATGGGCGTTGCGATGATGGTCACCGCGTGGATCATCGCCAAGCGCAACAACTTCCCGCGCCAGCCTTGGCAGGGCGCGGGTGAGCTGTGGAAAGCCTTCCTCGGCGCGTTCTGGGCGGTGGCCATGACCGGCTTCATCGTCGGCGGCCTGCTGATCGGCTTCGCCACCCCGACCGAAACCGCCGTGGTCGCCTCGATCTACGCCTTCGTGGTCGGCGCCTTCGTCTACCGCGGGCTGAAGATCCGCGACGTGCCGAAGATCCTGATCGACAGCGCCGTCTCGGCCGCGGCGATCCTCGTGCTGGTCGGCCTTGCCAACGTGTTTGGCTGGATCCTCGTGTCGGAACGCATCCCGCAGATGATCGCGGACTCGGTGCTCTCGCTCACCGATAACAAGTTCCTCGTGATCCTGCTGATCAACCTCGTGCTGCTGTTCGTCGGCATGTTCATGGAGACCATCGCCGCGCTGATCATCCTGTTCGGGCCGCTGCTGGCGTTGGCCACCGGCGTCGGCGTCGATCCGCTGCACTTCGCGGTCTTTGCGGTGCTCAACCTGATGATCGGCCTGACCACCCCGCCGGTCGGCGTGTGTCTGTTCATCTGCGCCGGCATCGGTCGGGTCACGCTGTGGCAGGTCACCCGCGCGATCATGCCCTTCATCATCACCAATATCATCGTGCTGCTGCTGGTCTCTTACGTGCCCTTCTTCAGCACCTGGCTGCCCTCCCTCCTCGAGAACTAGGACGATCCAATGACCAACCGCATCGCACGGCTGCACGGACAAAAAGACCTGCGCGTCGAGACCATCGAAGACCCGAGCCCCAGTGCGGGCGAGGTGGTGGTCGCCATCGGCGCGGGCGGCATCTGCGGCTCCGACATCCACTATTACGCCGACGGCGGCATCGGCACGATCCGCGTTCAGGAGCCGATCATCATCGGCCACGAGGCGGCGGGCACCGTGGTGTCCGTCGGCGAGGCCGTCGACGGCGTGTCGGTCGGGGACGTGGTTGCGGTGAACCCGTCGCACCCCTGCGGCACTTGCAAGTTCTGCCAGCAGGGCGACCACCAGCACTGCATGAACATGCGCTTCAAGGGCTCGGCGATGTTCCTCCCGCACGAGCAGGGCTTCTTCCGCGACCGCGTCGCGATCGGCGCCGGCCAGTGCTACAAGATCGCCGCGGGCGTGCCGATGGCCGAAGCCGCGCTGGCCGAACCGCTCGCCGTCTGCTGCCGCGCAGTAACCCGTGCGGTACAGGTCGCCGGACCGCTCGAAGGCAAGCGTGTGCTGGTCACCGGCGCAGGCCCGATCGGCGCGCTTTGCGTTGCGCTGGCCAAGCACTATGGCGCGTCGGAAATCGTCGTCACCGATCTGCAGGACGCAACGCTGGAAGTGGCCAAGCAGGTTGGCGCGACCCGCGTCATCAACGTTGCCACCCACGCTGCGGATCTTGTCGACTACCAAGCCGAGAAAGGCCAGTTCGACCTGTGCTTCGAATGCTCCGCCGCCGGCCCGGCGATCCGCTCGGCCATCGCCTGCACCCGCCCGCTCGGCACCATCGTGCAGGTCGGCGTGATGGGCGACACGCCGGTGCCCTTCAACATGCTGGTTTCGAAAGAAATCAACCTGTGCGGCACGCACCGCTTCGATGCCGAGTTCGGTCAGGCGGTCGATCTGATCAACTCGCGGGCCATGACACTTGCACCCATCGTCACCCACTCGCTGCCGGTCGATGAAGCCGCCGAGGCGGTGGAACTGGCGATGGACCGGGGCAAGGCGGTCAAGGTGCAGCTGACCTTCAGCTGATCTTCCGCCCTTTGCCGAGAGCCGCGCTGCCCACCCAGCGCGGCTCTCATCTTATTCAGGGTCTGCAGCGGTCAATGCGTGGGCTGCCGCTCTGCCGACGGGCGCATGGGCACGCCCGGCATGGTCTCGGCCAACTCTCCCATCGCGCAGATCAGGCGCTGCCCCGCATTGCCCTCGCAAAGCAGCAGCGCATGCGCCTCGGCATCCGCCCTCCGCCCCCGTCGCATCGCCCGGAAGATGTTGAGAAACAGCCGCTCGTGCCCGCACAGCCGCGCCGCGCAGCCAGGACAGTCTGGATTGGAGAAGTTGAACGGGTTGCGCCGGGCGTGGCGCATCTCCTGCACCGCGCGCAACACCGCGAAGACCACATCTGGCGCGTCTTCCCGGCCCAGCACCTGCTCGGCCCCCGACATGGCGCGCAGCCAGCCTTCGGACTGCGGATGCGCGAAGGACTGAAAGAAATAGCGCGCGATCATCAGCACGGTGAGATCGTGGCGGCCCAGACCGGTAAGGTCCGAAATACCTGCGGATCCGCCGCAGCGTGCGTGGTTGGGGCCTTCGGGGGTTGCTTGCATATCTGCCATGGTGTCTCCGCCTGTCCGGGCGGTCGCTGTGCGACCGGATCATTGTCCTGAGCTGGCGTTGGCGCTGGCCTACGCCATTTCCTGACAGATTTTATCGGACTTATCAACCCGCCGTCGCTACGTGGCATGAGCCTGCCGCATGGCGGGGTCACGCGATTGGCGATGGTGACACGCCCGCCCCGCCCCTATCTCCCCCGACAAGCGACGATGACCCGCCCGGAGACCCCTGATGGCACAGGCAGAAGCACATCTTCATTCCGTTCCCACCGAAGGCTCGCTGCGCCGTGCCGCGGATCTGCTGATGGGACATTGGCAGCGGCTCAGCGCCGCCGCCCGCCGCAGCCGCTTCCAGTGCCCCGCCGGACCCGATTGGCTGCAACGCCGCGCCGAGACCAGCCGCCCCGACCTGCTGCTGGGTCTGGAGGCCGATGGCGACACCCGCGCCGTGATGGAACTCTACTGTGCCGGCGAGGCTCATGCAGAGATCGCGCTGTCGGTCGAGGATGCCTATCAGGGCCGCGGCTATGGCCGCCGCCTGTTCGCCGCCGCGCTGGAGCACGCCCGTGACATGGGGATCGAGACCGTCGAGGCCACCTTCAGCCACGACAACCGGGCCATGCTGCAGATCGCCCTCGGGGCCGGCGCGCGGATCGTCGCGGAACGCGGCAACCGCTGCGCGACGGTGCGGCTCTAAGCCCCGGCTCAGACCTCGGCGGCCTCGCGCATCCGCGCCCGGCACCACGCCATCACCGCGTCCACCTCCGCCGGCAACGCTTCGGCAAGGTCTTCGGCAAACCCGAGAAACGCCTCGAGATTGCCCTCGTTCACCGCCACGAGCACAGGCACACCCGACGAGAGCGCCTCGCCGATCACCGGCCGAAAGCCGCGCCCGTCGACTTCCTGTTTACCGAACTTGTTGACCAGCAGCAGCGCCGCGCCCTTCTGCAGCCCGACGCTCACCAGCCCCACAACGCGTTCGAGCCCCTGCGGATCAAGCCGGCAGCCCCGCGACAGCGCCCCGAGGTCCTGACTGATGCGCACCACGTCGTCGCCGCTCAGAACCTGAAGGTCCATGTGGCATTTGCTGGTCGGCCCGGTCTCGATATTGTGCTGCACCGCGCCCGCCAGAGGCCAGCCCTCGGCGCGCAGCCGGTCGGCGACCTCGCGCATCAGCCGGTCCACCTCACCGCGTCCCAGACCCGTTACGTACCCAAGCATGCTCGTCCCCTTGAAACTCCGCGGCACAGGTTACAAGATGCCCAACGCGCAGGCCAGAGGAGGCGCAAGATCATCCGCATGCCCGAAATTCCCCTGCTCCCAAATCCCACCGACACGCGCCTCACACGGCGCATCTCGGGCACCGATCAGACCGGTGCCGAGACCGAGATCTCGGTGGTCGAGGAGCGCCCGCTCACCATCTATCTCAACCGTCAGGAAATCGTCACCGCGATGACCATCGGCGACTACCCCGAGTATCTTGCGCTGGGGTTCCTGCGCAATCAGGGGATGCTGCGCGCCGATGATGTGGTGACCGGCGTCGACTACGACGACGAGATCGAGACCGTTGTCGTCCGCACCGAGCGCGAGACCTCTTACGAGGAAAAGGTGCAGAAGAAGACACGCACTTCGGGCTGCGCCGTCGGCACGGTCTTCGGCGACATGATGGAGGGGCTCGAGGGCCTTTCCCTGCCCCACGCCGAGGTGCGCAGCTCGTGGCTCTATGCTCTGGCGAAAGAGATCAACACCACGCCCTCGCTCTACCTCGAGGCCGGGGCAATCCATGGCACGGTGCTGTGCCAGCAGGAGAAGCCCTTGGTCTATATGGAGGACGTTGGGCGGCACAACGCGGTCGACAAGATCTCGGGCTTCATGTTCCGGCATGGCGTGGGGTCCGAGGACAAGATCCTCTACACCACCGGGCGGCTGACCTCGGAGATGGTGATCAAGACCGCGCTGATGGGCATTCCGGTGCTCGCTTCGCGCTCTGGCTTCACCGCCTGGGGCGTCGAGATCGCCCGGCAGGTGGGCCTCACGCTGATCGGCCGGATGCGTGGGCAGCGTTTCGTGTGCCTGTCGGGTGAAGAGCGGCTCGTGCGCGACGTTGACCCGGCTTCGGTGCCGGAGGAAGACCGCAAGTCGCGCCGCAAATCCGCACAGGGAGCCGCCGAATGAGCCGAGCCTTGCAACAACCGCTGGGGGTGATCCTCGCCGGCGGCCTCGCCACGCGCATGGGCGGCGGCGACAAGGGGCTACTGGAGATCGGTGGCGCGCCCCTTCTGCAGCGCGTCATCGACCGGATCGAGCCGCAGGTGGGTGGGCTGGCGCTCAACGCCAATGGCGATGCGGGCCGCTTCGCCCGCTATGGCCTGCCGGTGCTGCCCGACACGATCCCCGGCTTCCCCGGACCGCTCGCCGGCGTGCTCGCGGGGCTCGACTGGGCCGCCGAACAGGGTGCCGACAGCATCGTGACCGTGGCCGCCGACACGCCCTTCTTCCCCTGCGATCTGGTGCCGCGCCTGCTGCTCGCCGCCGAAGACGCGCCGCACCTGCTGGCGCTGGCCTGCACGCCACGCTCCGGCGACGAGGCGCTGAAATCCGGCGGCGGCAAGAAAATCAACCGGCACCCGACCTTCGGCCTCTGGCCTGTTTCGCTACGAAACGACCTGCGCGCCGCACTTGAAGACGGGCTGCGCAAAGTGGTGCTCTGGACCGACCGGCATGGCGCGGGCGAGGCGGTCTTCCCCGCCGAGCCGTTCGATCCGTTCTTCAACGTGAACACGCCCGAGGACCTGGCGCGGGCGCAGGCGCTCGCCTCATGAGGATATACGGCGTCACTGGCAGCAAGAACTGCGGCAAGACCGGGCTGATGGAGCGGCTGGTGGCGGAGTTCTGTTCCCGTGGGTTTTCGGTCTCGACCCTCAAGCACGCCCATCACAGCACCGATGTCGACCAGCCCGGCCGCGACAGCTATCGCCACCGGGAGGCCGGGGCGCGAGAGGTGCTGCTTGCCTCGCCACATCGCTGGGCGCTGATGCACGAGTTGCGGGATGCCCCGGAGCCGTCGCTGTCAGACCTGCTGACAAAGCTGAGCCCCGTCGATCTGGTGCTGATCGAAGGCTACAAGGCCGCGCCGCACCCGAAAATCGAGGCGCATCGCGCCGAGACCGGCAAGCCGCTGCTCTCGCTGCAGAACCCCAGCATTCGCGCCGTCGCCGCCGACAGCGCCGTGGAGACCCCCCTGCCCCGCTTCGATCTGGACGACACCGCCGCCATCGCCGATTTCATCGCGCAAGAGGTGGGGCTGTGAGCTTTGACACCTTTGTCGTGGTCGACTGGTCCGGCGCGTCGAAACCCTCGCCCGTGGGCGAGAGCAAGGACGCCATCTGGATCGGCATCGCCCGCGCCGAGGGCATCGAGGCCAGCTATCACCGCACCCGCGCCGCGGCGACGAACACGCTCATAGCCCTCTTCGAGCAGGAGCGCGCCGCCGGACGGCGGGTGCTCGCGGGCTTCGATTTTCCCTTTGCCTATCCGCGCGGCTTCGCCAAGGCCCTCACCGGCAGCGCCGATCCTTTTGCCATCTGGCACACGCTGGCGCAGCGGATCGACGACGCGCCGGACAATGCCAACAACCGGCTCGAGGTGGCCGCCGGGATGAATCGCCTGTTCCCCGGCAACGGACCGTTCTGGGGCAATGGCATGGCGCGCGAGATCGCCGACCTGCCGCGCACCAAAGACGGCTATGTCAATTCCTTTGCCGAAAAGCGCGCCTGTGACGATACCCCGGGCGCGCAGCCGGTGTGGAAGCTCGCCGGGGCCGGGTCCGTTGGGTCTCAGGCGCTGCTCGGCCTCCCGCGCCTTCAGGCGCTGCGCGAACGCTTTGGCCCCGATCTTGCGGTGCGGCCCTTCGAGCAGCAGGACGCGCCCATCGTGCTGGTGGAGCTGTTCCCCTCGCTGATCAAGGACACGGTCGCGGCGCTTTCCGGGCAAAAGGAAATCAAGGACCGGGCGCAGGTGCGCGTGCTGGCCGGTGCGCTTCGCGCACTCGATCCGGCGCTGCTCGACACGCTGACCCGCGCGGGCGATGCCGAAGAGGGCTGGATCCTCGGCCTCGGCCATGAGACTGCCCTCGCCGACGCAGCGCGTTCCGCCTTCCCCCAGACCTCCGAGCCCGCCATGCCGACCGACCCTTCCGCCGACCTTGCGCCGCCACGCCTGCGCGACGATTGCTTTGCCATGCCGCAGGGCGTGTCATGGGTGCCGGTGGACGAGGCGCAGGCCAAGCTGCGGGCGGCGCTGCATGCGGTTACCGGCGTCGAAACTCTGCCAACCGCCGACGCCACGGGCCGGGTTTTGGCGGCGGATGTGACCGCCAAACGCTCCAACCCGCCGATGCCCAACTCCGCCGTCGATGGCTACGGCTTTGCCCATGCCGCCACCGGTAGCGGCGTGCAGCGCCTGCCGCTCGTCGCGGGCCGCGCCGCCGCCGGACAGCCCTATCCGCACGCCGTGCCCGCTGGCCACGCGGTGCGCATCCTGACGGGGGCGATCCTGCCCGAGGGTGTCGATACGGTGGTGCTCGAGGAAGACACCAACACCGACGGCACCACGGTGGTCTTCGATGGGCCGATCAAGCCGCGTGCCAACACCCGCAAGGCGGGCGAGGACGTGGAGGCCGGAGCACCCGCGCTGCCCAAGGGCCGCCGTCTACGGGCCCCAGATCTGGCGCTGGCCTCGGCGCTTGGCGTCGCCGAACTGCCGGTGCATCGCCCGCTGCGTGTGGGGGTGCTCTCGACCGGCGACGAGATTGTGCCCGCGCCCGATCTGCCCGCCGCCCCGCATCAGATCTGGGACGCCAACCGCCCGATGTTGCTGTCGCTGGCGCAGGGCTGGCACTATGAGCCGGTGGATCTGGGCCATGTGACCGACGACCCCGCGCGCATCGAAGCCCGCCTGAGCGACGGCGCGCGCCGTGCCGATGTGATCCTCACCTCCGGCGGCGCCTCGGCGGGGGACGAAGACCATATCTCTGCCCTGTTGCGCGCCCGCGGCACACTGTCGAGCTGGCGCATCGCGCTGAAACCCGGGCGCCCATTGGCGCTGGCCATGTGGGACGGCGTGCCGGTCTTCGGTCTGCCCGGCAACCCGGTGGCTGCGCTGGTCTGCGCGCTGGTCTTTGCCCGTCCCGCACTGTCGCTCATGTCCGGCGCCGGGTGGGCCGCGCCGCGCGGATTTACCGTGCCCGCTGCCTTTTCAAAGCGCAAGAAGCAGGGCCGCCGCGAATATCTGCGCGCCCGGCTCACCGAGGAGGGTCACGCAGAGGTCTTCGCCTCGGAAGGGTCTGGCCGGATCAGCGGGCTGTCCTGGGCCGATGGGCTGGTGGAATTGCCGGACGACGCGATGGACGTGACGCCCGGCACCCCGGTGCGCTACATCCCCTACGCGTCCTTCGGGCTGGTCTGAACTCAGCCCTTGCGCACCAGATAGACCTGCGCCTCGCCCTCGTCGGCGGTGCCGACAAGCTCGTGCCCGGCCTCGTTGCAGAAGTGCGGCACGTCGATCACCGCCGCCGGATCGGTGGCGACGATGCGCAGCACCTCGCCCGCGCCCATGCCCTGCAGCCGCTTGCGCGCCTTCAGCACCGGCAGCGGGCAAAGCAGCCCGCGGGCGTCGAGTTCCTGTGTCCAAGTCAGTTCGTTGGTCATGCGATCTGCTTAGGCAAGAGCGCCTGTTCTGTCCATCCTCTCTCTGATCGCCCGATAGATAAACCCTATCAACTGACGGCATAGCAATATTGACCTGAAATGATTGGATGCCTCACAACCGTCCAACCCACCGACGTGAGAGGGAGGCATGAGATGGCGCTGGATCGACAGCAGGGAATCTGGACATCCGGACGCAAGGGCGGCAAGGGCCGCGCCACGCCGAAGGGGCGGCAGCTGGACGATCAGGCGTGGGACGAGGTCCGCGCGCTGCTTGGCGAACGTCCGCGTCGGCGTGATCTGCTGATCGAGTTTCTGCATCTCATTCAGGACCGCTATGGTCATCTGTCGGCGGCGCATCTGCGCGCGCTGGCCGAAGAAATGCGCCTGTCGATGGCCGAGGTCTGGGAGGTCGCCACCTTCTACGCGCATTTCGACCCGGTGAAGGAGGGCGAGACCCCGCCGCCCGACCTGACCATCCGCGTCTGCGACTCCCTGTCGTGCGAGATGGCGGGCTCGGAAGCGCTGTTCGATGCGCTGTCCGCCGGGCATGATCCCGCCAAGGTCCGGGTGCTGCGCGCGCCCTGCATGGGCCGCTGCGACACTGGCCCCACGGTCGAGATCGGCCACCTGCACGTCGACCACGCCACCCCCGAGAAGATCCAGTCGGCGCTCGACAAAGGCGACTTCGAGCCGGTGATCCCGAACTATCAGGGCTTTGACGCCTATCGCGCCGGTGGCGGCTACGATGAGCTGCTGACCCTGCGCGAAAACGGCGATTGGGAAGCGGTACAGGAGGCCATCTTTGCCGCCGGTCTGCGCGGCATGGGCGGCGCGGGCTTTCCGTCAGGCAAGAAATGGGAATTCGTTCGCGCCAACCCCGGCCCGCGCTATCTGGCGGTGAACGGCGACGAGGGCGAGCCGGGCACCTTCAAAGACCGTTTCTACCTCGAACGCGAGCCGCACCTGATGCTCGAAGGTATGCTGATCGCCGCATGGGCGGTCGAGGCCGAGAAATGCTTCATCTACATGCGCGACGAATACCCGGCGATCCTGGACATCCTGCACAAAGAGATCGCCGCGCTCGAAACCGCCGGGATCGTCGCGCCCGGTTACATCGACCTGCGTCGCGGGGCCGGGGCCTACATCTGCGGTGAAGAATCCGCGATGATTGAATCAATCGAGGGCAAGCGCGGCGTGCCGCGGCTGCGCCCGCCCTATGTGGCGCAGGTGGGGATCTTCGACCGCCCGACACTGGTGCACAATGTCGAAACGCTGCACTGGATCGCCCGCATCAGCCGCGAGGGCCACGAGATCAAATCCGAGGTCGCGCGCAACGACCGCAAGGGCATGCGCAGCTACTCGCTGTCGGGCCGCGTCGCCAACCCCGGCGTCTACGTGCTGCCCGCGGGCAGCACGATCAACGACCTGATCCGCGCCGCGGGCGGCATGGCCGAGGGGCATGTGTTCAAGGCCTACCAGCCGGGCGGGCCGTCCTCGGGCTTGCTGCCGGCCTCGCTGGGCGACGTGCCGCTGGATTTCGACACGCTGCAGCCGCATGGCACCTTTATTGGATCGGCGGCCGTGGTTGTGCTGTCGGACAAGGACAGCGCCCGAGGTGCGGCGCTCAATATGCTGAAGTTCTTTGAAAAGGAAAGCTGCGGCCAGTGCACCCCCTGCCGCGTGGGTTGCGAGAAGGCTGTGAAGCTGATGCAGGCCGAGGCATGGGACGGCGAGCTGCTTGAGGACCTGTGTCAGGTGATGACCGACGCCTCGATCTGCGGCCTCGGTCAGGCCGCGCCGAACCCGATCCGGCTGGTGATGAGGCACTTCCCCGAGGAGGTGAAATGATGCGCGCTCCCTCTCCCCGCCCTCTGCGGGACGCGCAGCAGCGCGGCCGCGGCACAGACACCCACTCCAGCCACCGGGAGGCATGAGCCATGGCCGACGGATCTAGCATTCCCCAAACCGCCTTCATCCTTGACGGTCAGGAAGTCACCGCGCTTCCAGGCGAGACCATCTGGCAGGCCGCCAAGCGGCTCGGCACCGACATCCCGCATCTGTGCCACAAGGACGCGCCGGGCTACCGGCCCGACGGCAACTGCCGCGCCTGCATGGTCGAAATCGACGGCGAGCGCACGCTGGCCGCCTCCTGCTGCCGCGCGCCCTCCGAAGGCATGAAAGTCACCACAGACAGCGCCCGCGCCAAGAAATCGCGCGAGATGGTCATGGAGCTGCTGCTCGCCGACCAGCCCGAGCGCGACGCGGCGCATGACCGCAGTTCGCACCTTTGGGACATGGCCGAGATGACCGGCGTTTCGCAGAGCCGTTTTCCCAAGCTGGAAGAGCCCCGTATTCCGCTGCTCGACGACAGCCACGTGGCGATGAAGGTCAACCTCGACGCCTGCATCCAGTGCAACCTCTGCGTTCGCGCCTGCCGCGAGGTGCAGGTGAACGACGTGATCGGCATGGCGGACCGGGGCCACGATGCCTTTCCGGTGTTCGACATGGACGACCCGATGGGCGACAGCACCTGCGTCGCCTGCGGTGAATGCGTGCAGGCCTGCCCCACTGGCGCGCTGATGCCCGCCACCGTGGTGGATGATCAGCAGCACGGCGACAGCAAAGACTTCGACGAGGCGGTGCAGTCGGTTTGCCCGTTCTGCGGCGTCGGCTGTCAGGTCTCGCTGAAGCTCAAGGACGGCAAGGTCAAATACGTCGAGGGGATCAACGGCCCCGCCAACGAGGGGCGGCTCTGCGTCAAAGGCCGCTTCGGCTTCGACTACATCCACCACCCGCACCGGCTGACCAAGCCGCTGATCCGCCTTGAGGGCGCTCCGAAGGGGCTGAACGTCGACCCCGCCAACCCGTTCACCCACTTCCGCGAAGCGACATGGGACGAGGCGATGGACGCCGCCGCCGGCGGGCTCGCCAAGCTGCGCGATGCGGGCGGCGAGACGGTGGCGGGCTTCGGCTCGGCGAAGTGCACCAACGAAGAGGCCTATCTCTTCCAGAAGCTGATCCGGCAGGGGTTCGGCCACAACAACGTCGACCACTGCACGCGGCTGTGCCATGCCTCCTCGGTTTCGGCACTGATGGAGAACGTCGGCTCGGGCGCGGTCTCGGCCACCTTCAACGAGATCGAGAACGCCGACGTGGCCATCGTCATCGGCGCCAACCCGATCGAGAACCACCCGGTCGCCGCGACCTTCTTCAAGCAGTTCGCGCAGCGCGGCGGCAAGCTGATCGTCATGGACCCGCGCGGTCAGGCGCTGAAACGCTTTGCCAGCCACATGGTGCAGTTCCGCCCCGGTGCCGACGTGCCGCTGCTCAACGCGATCATGTCGGTGATTGTCGAGGAAGGGCTGTACGATCAAGCCTATATCGACAAGTTCACCGAAAACTGGGAAGCAGAGAAACAGCACCTCGCTGGCTTCGCGCCCGAAACGCTGGAAGATCTGACGGGCATTGATGCGGCCACGGTGCGTGACGTTGCGCGCACCTTCGCCACCGCCAACGCGGGGCTGATCTTCTGGGGCATGGGTGTCAGCCAGCACATCCACGGCACCGACAATTCGCGCTGCCTGATCAGCCTCGCGCTGATGACCGGCAACGTCGGCAAGCCCGGCGCGGGCCTGCACCCGCTGCGCGGCCAGAACAACGTGCAGGGCGCCTCGGACGCGGGGCTGATCCCGATGTTCCTGCCCGATTATCAGGACGTCACCGATGACGGCGTGCGCTCGGCCTTCACTGAGATCTGGGGGTCTGATGATTTCAGCGCCCGGAAGGGACTGACTGTCACCGAGATCATGGACGCCGTCCACGACGGCAGCATCCGTGGCATGTATGTCCTCGGCGAGAACCCGGCAATGTCGGACCCGGACGTCGTGCATGCCCGCGCGGCGCTGGCCAAGCTAAAGCATCTTGTGGTGCAGGACATCTTCCTCACCGAGACCGCAAACTACGCCGACGTGATCCTGCCCGCCGCCGCCTTCTACGAAAAGACCGGCACGGTCACCAACACCAACCGGCAGGTGCAGATGGGCCGCGCCGGAGCCACGCCACCGGGCGAGGCGCGCGAGGACTGGCAGATCACGGTGGATCTGGCGCAGCGGCTGGGGCTTGGCTGGACCTACACCCACCCGCGCGAGGTGTTTGCCGAGATGGCGCGCGGCATGCCCTCGCTCGACAACATCACATGGGACCGGCTGGAGCGCGAGGACGCGGTGACCTATCCGTCGCTCTCGCCAGAGGATCCGGGCCAGCCCATCGTCTTCGCCGACGGCTTCCCCCGCGAGGGGGGCCGGGCGCGCTTTACCCCCGCCTCGGTGATCCCGCCGGACGAGCAGCCCGATGCCGACTACCCGATGGTGCTGACCACGGGGCGGCAACTGGAGCATTGGCACACGGGCTCGATGACCCGCCGCTCGACCGTGCTCGACGCGGTGGAACCGGGCGCGAATTGCTCGCTGCATCCGTCGACGCTGCGCAAGCTGGGCGTCGAGCCCGGCGGCATGGTCAAGCTGCAGACGCGGCGGGGCGAGATCGAGGTCATGGCCCGCGCCGACCGCGCAGTGGCGCCAGACATGGTGTTCCTGCCCTTCGCCTATGTGGAAGCGGCGGCCAATATCCTCACGAACCCAGCGATCGACCCCTACGGCAAGATCCCCGAGTTCAAGTTCTCGGCGGTGCGGGTGACGGCGGCGTAGCGGGCGGAAGACCGCCCGGAACAAGGCGAAGCCGCCGGGCGAGCGGTCGTTCATGGGGCGCCATCGGTTCAAGCCCGATGGACGACGCCGTCCCGGCGGGCTGGCGCTCACCCGGCTTTCGTTGCGCAACGCCTTGGTCTTCACCCCACCTGCGGCAACCACACGCAGAACACGGCCCCGCCGCCTTCGGCATTGGCGGCGGTGATCAGCCCGCCTGCCCGCTGCACGATGCTCTGCGAGATCGACAGGCCCAGCCCGGTGCCCTCGCCGCGCCGCGTGGTGAAGAACGGATCGAACAGCGTGCCAAGGTGCTCTTCGGCGATGCCCGGCCCACTGTCGCGCACTTCCAGCGCCACGCCCGCGACACCCTCACGCATATCCTCGCGCAAAGTCATCCACAGCGTCCCCTCGGCCCCCATGGCCTGCGCCGCGTTGAGAATGAGGTTGATCACCACCTGCTGCATCTCGCCGGCCTCGATCGCCGCCTGCGGCAGCGGCGGCAGATCGGTCACCACCTCAATCGCGCCTTTGCCCAACGCGTGATCCACCAGCAGCAGCGAGTCCTCGACCAGCGGCGCCAGATCGACGCCCTCGCCGCAGTCGGAAAACTCTGAGGGGCGGGCGAACTTCAGCAGTTTGCCGACGATCGCCTGCATGCGCATCACCTGCCGGTCGATCAGCGTCAGTTCGGTCTCGACCGGGGCGGCGGCCTCCCCAAGTTCCATGCGGATCACCTCGACGTTGCCTTGGATCACCGCCATCGGATTGTTGATCTCATGCGCGACGCCTGCGGTGATCTCGCCGATCGACGCGAGCTTCTCGCTCATCACCAGTTGGCGATAGGTCTCTTCTAGCTTGGCATTGGTGTCGCGCAGTTCGGCTGTGCGCCGGTCCACACGGTCTTCCAGTTCCTCGGCCCAGGCCCGCAGCTTCAGATCGCGGTCCTGCACCTGATCCAGCAGCCCGTCGAGATGCGCCGCAACCTGCCCGATCTCGTCATCGCCCACCGGGCCTATGCGCGCCGCAAGGTTGCCGCGCCGGACCCGGCGCATGATCGCGGTCATCTTCTCCAGCGGCGCAAAGATCCCCTTCGCCATCCAAAGGAACACCGGCGCCGAAAGCAGCAGAACCCCGGCGAAGGCGGCCATCATCCACAGATAGGCGCGGCGCTTGGCCTCGGCGAAGGGCGCTTCGAGAAACCCGACGTAGAGCATTCCCACCCGCTGCCCGAAGCTATCGCTGAGCGGCAGGTAGCCCGAGATGTACCAGTCGTTGACCACGAAGGCGCGCGCCAGCCACGTCTCGCCCTCGCCCAGCACGGCGTTGCGCACCACCGCCGAGACCCGCGTGCCGAGCGCGCGGACGTCTTCGAAAAGCCGCACATTGGTCGAGACCCGCACATCGTCGAGGAACAACGTCGCGGTGCCTTGCCGCGTGCCGCCGGTGAGCGGATTGCGATAGACCAGCGCGTTGATCGCGTCGATGAACCCGAGGTTGCTGTTGAGCAGGATGCCCCCCACCAACACCCCTTCCCGACCCCGCAGGCGCACCGGGCTTGCCGAATGCACGACCATGCCGCGATCCTCGACCAGCCGGTCTGTGGGCACCGCGGCCTCTGTCTCGATCAGGTCGATGCGGGCGCGGGCGGCAAGGTTGCCGGGCAGCGCGGCAAGCGCCGCGGGTGGAAAGACGTCGATAGCAGTCTGGCTGCGGCCCCGCGCCGCCTCGGCGATCACCGGCCAGCGCGCCGCCGCGCCGGCGACTTGGGCGGCGGGCAGGTAGTAGAGGAAATCCAGCCGCAACTCGGCGCGTTTGTTGAGCAGGAACTGCCGGTCTGGGCCACCGCTTTCGAAGGCGTCTTGGAAGGCAACGGACTCTGCGACGCCTGTCAGCTCCTCGCCGGTGCGGGTCATCAGATGCGACAGGTATTGCTCGGCGATGCGCAGATCGCTTTGCACGTTGGCCGCCAGCAGATCGTCGTAATCGCCGGTCCATCGGGTCATGCCCAGCAGCAGCAGCAGCGGCATGAGCACGACAAGCGGTGCCAGCGCAAGGATCAGCAGGCGCAGGCGGACAGAGATCA
Source organism: Salipiger sp. ABF4_146 (assembly GCF_056161345.1). Taxonomy (NCBI): domain Bacteria; kingdom Pseudomonadati; phylum Pseudomonadota; class Alphaproteobacteria; order Rhodobacterales; family Roseobacteraceae; genus Salipiger; species Salipiger sp. ABF4_146. Next base: position 93,154 of record NZ_JBSWYX010000011.1, read on the forward strand.
TCGGGCGGGTCACGGGTCTCATACTGGCACCGAGCCTAGCACGGGCGTGCGCGGCGGGTCAGTGCTGATGCGGCTCGTGCGGATCGTCGAGCGAGCCATGCACGGCGAACTGGTCGAGCCCGGCATCGCTGGCTTCGATCATCCGGTAGCTCTCGCGCACACCGGCATCGGTCAACTCGCGCGCGACGGTCAGCAGCGTGTTCGGCGCATGGTCGTCGCACAGTTCGATCATCTGCGCCAGTTCCTCGGCGGCGACCGGGCGCGCGGCCTCGACCGAGGGAGCGCCGTAGTAGGTGACGAAATGCTCGGCCAGACGGTCGGTCAGCGCCTCAAGCTCGCCCGGCTCCAGCGCGGTGACGGCGACGAAGGTGACCCGGCCAAAGGTTTCCAGACCCAGCCAGCCGTTGGAGAAGGCCTGCCGGGCCTTGCCGGTGAGGTCACCCTCCGTCCAGTTGGAGAACTCGAAGCCCCCCGACAGGCACCATTCACCGGTGCGCGCAGGACTGGCGAAGACGCGGCTGTCGCTCTCGTCGAAATGGATGGCACGGGCCAATTTCATGGGGCGGGCTCCAAAAGCGTGGTGAGCGGGATCACATGGGTGGTCTCGGCGTCGCGCAGCAGCATGCCGAAATCCTCGTCGACACCGAGGAAGGTGCCGGAAAGGCCGTTCTGCGTGACCTCTTCGCCCACGTCCTGCGCCAGCGCGCGCCATTCGGAATGCAGCGCGCGGTTGCCCTCGCCTTCCCAGCGGTTCACCCAGTTCAGCGTGTGGCGCGCCCATGCTTCCAGCAGCGCGGGCGGCTGCACCTCGGCGCAGCCCTCGGCATAGAGAGAGGTCTGATCGGGGGTGTCGCCGGGGCGGTCATTGGCGGGGATCAGCGGCAAGGTGAAGCCGATGACCAACCAGCCGGGCACCTGCGCCGGGTCTTGCGTGGCGGCCATGCAGCGGAAGTGGCCGCAGGAGGCGCCGTTGACGCGGATCCCGCCATCCCAATCGAGATGCACGGCCACCTCGGGCGGGGCCATCACACCAAGCGCGTTCTGGAACCCCACACCGCAGAGCGGCAGCATCGCCATCGCCTGCGCCAGCGGCACCTCCGGCGCGAAGACCAGCGCGCCCTGCAGCACGTCGGCACCGAACCGATAGGCGACCAGCCCGGCATCGCACCCCAGAAGGGCGCGCTGGCAGGCATGGTCGAAAGCATCGGTGGCGACCTCCTCGCCCCAGAGCAGGGGCGGGAAGGCCAGTTCCTCGGCCGCGCTCATGCCACCCCCTTGGCCACCAGCGCCGAGGCGATGTCGTGGAACGACTTGGCCTGTGCGCTGTCGGGCTGGCTGACCACCACTGGCGCGCCGCCGTCCGAAGCAAGGCGGATCTGCAGATCCAGCGGCACCTCGGCGAGCAGCGGCACACCCAGCTTCGCCGCCTCGGCTGCCACGCCGCCGTGGCCGAAGACATGCTCTTCATGACCACACTTCGAGCAGATGTGGGTGCTCATGTTCTCGACCATGCCCAAGATAGGCACGTTGAGCTGCTTGAACATGTCGATGCCCTTGCGCGCGTCCAGCAGCGCCACGTCCTGCGGCGTGCTGACCACGATGGCGCCGTCGACCTTGGCCTTCTGGCTAAGGGTCATCTGCACGTCGCCGGTGCCCGGCGGCAGGTCCACCAGCAGCACGTCGAGCGCGCCCCATTGCACCTGCGTCAGCATCTGCTGCAGCGCGCCCATCAGCATCGGCCCGCGCCAGACCACCGCCTGATCCTCGTTGGTCATCAGGCCGATCGACATCATGGTGACGCCGTGGTTGCGCAGCGGCAAAATGGTCTTGCCATCGGGGCTCGCTGGACGACCGGAGACCCCCAGCATGCGCGGCTGGCTGGGGCCGTAGACGTCGGCATCCAGCAGGCCGACACGCCGGCCCTGCTGCGCCAGCGCGCAGGCGAGGTTGGACGAGACGGTGGATTTGCCCACCCCGCCCTTGCCCGAGGCGATGGCGATGATGCTGTTGATCCCCGGCACCGGCTGCGGGCCCTGCGGCTCGGCCTTGCGCATCTTCAGATCCGGCGGCGCCTTCTCGGTGTGCCCGGTCAGCACGATGGCCACCGCCGAGACACCCTCGGTGGCGCGCAGCGCGGTTTCCGCCTGCTCCTTGATCTTGGTATAGGCGTCGCTCTGGCTGGGCGGGATTTCCATGACGAACCGCACCGCGCCCGCCTCGTCCACGTTCAGCGCGCGCACCACGCCGCTCGACATAATGTCGCCGCCCGCAACCGGATCGGCGATGCTCTTCAGGACGGTCTGAACCGTCTCTCTGCTGGCTGGCAAGTCTTACTCCTGTCCCTTGATCTCGCCCGTGACCTCATGGGTCAGGCCAAGCTCCTCGATCGTCACCACGGCCTTCACCGCGTAGCTTTTGCCGGCTGTGGCGTTCTCGCGCATGGCCTCTTCGATGGCCTGCTGCGAGGTGACGCCCACCTGCTTGAGGAACTTGCGCATGGACATGTTGAAATCGTCGCTCATCGGGGCCTCCCTTGGGTCGCGGTTCAATGGTCGCGCCGCTTGCTGAGATAATCGTCGGTCGTCCGGGGCCGCGGGCGTTCCCCGGCGGCAAAGGGGTTGTCCTGCGCATGATACTGCGCATTCACCCGGCAGTCGTCACACATCTGGATCATCCGCAGCTTGTCCCCGCTGAACATGGCATGGGACTGAAGCTTTTCGGTGATCCGGTCAATGGTCGACTTCACCCCGAAGAGCGACCCGCACTCGACGCAGGCGAAGGGCTCTTCCTCGTTGATCACGCGCTGCTCCAGCGCCTCGTCGCCCAGCTGCAGCCGCGGCTCGAGGGTGATCGCATCCTCGGGGCAGACGTTGGCGCAGAGGCCGCACTGCAGGCAGGCGTCTTCCTGAAAGCGCAGCTGCGGCAGGTCGGGGTTGTCGCCAAGCGCCCCCGAGGGGCAAAGCGACACGCACGACAGGCACAGCGTGCAGGCGTCCTGATCGACCAGCACCGCGCCGTAGGGGGCCCCTTCGGGCAGCGGCAGGGTCTCGGCGCCGGGGTGCAGCGCGCGGGCGGCCTGACGGGTGATCTGGCGACGGGTGCCCATGGGGCGCACCGGCGTGGCGACGGGCGCAGGCGCCTGCTCGGCATAGAGCGCTGCGGACATGGCATCGGGGTCGGGCGTTTCCAGCAGCGTGACCTTGCCGCCGCCGCTGATCGCATCGGAAAGCGCCACCTGCGCCGACAGCGCGGGAATATCAGCTCCCGGCCCCGGCAGCACGGTCACCGAGGCGAAACCGGCGGCCAGCGCAGCCACGGCCTCGGCATGGCCGAAGGCGCCGATGGCGCGAATTTCCATCGGGATCACATCGGCGGGCAGGCCATCGCCGTGGCGCGCCGACAGGCGGATCATCTCGGCGCCATGCGCGTCATGCACCAGCAGGCGCGGCGCATGGCCGCCCGCCTCGAGATAGGTCTTGGCCAGCGTCTGCACACGGCGGAAGGTCAGGTCCACCGGCGGCGCGTCGTAGCTGATCGCGCCCGAGGGGCAGGCCGAGGAACAGGCGCCGCAGCCGGCGCAGATCATCGGATCGATCGACACATGCTCGCCATCGGGCGAGATCGCGCCGGTCGGGCAGAGGTCGAGGCAATTGGTACAGCCGGTCTGCCCGGCGCGCGAATGGGCACAGAGCAGCGGCTCGGTGCGCACGTAAAGCGGCTTTTCGAAGGTGCCGACCAAGTGCGAGGCGGCCATGACCGCCGCCGCCACGGCTTGCGGACGGCCCGGATCGGCGCGCAGATAGCCCTCGCGCTTTTCGTGCGCCGGAAACAGCGGCGGCTCGCGGCGCAGGTCGAGAATAACATCGCATTCCGACACGCCGCCGTCGCGCGGCTCGGTCAGAGTGAAGGCGCGGCCCTCGGGCTCGATTTGCCGCAGCGCATCGATGGTCACGCGGAACTGGCCGAGCGCGCCCTGCGCCTTGCGCAGCTTGCCGGTAACCACGTCAAAGGCGCGGGTGTCGGGCAGTTCGTCCGCCTCGTCCAGCAGCACGGTCACACCCAGGTGCGGTGCCAATTGTTCGGCGGCCTCGATCGCGGCCTCGGCGGACCCGATGATGAGGCACAACCCTTCGGAAATCACATCAAGGGTTTTCTCGGACGCGGCGGGCAGCATGGCCTCGGCGGCGAGGGCGGACATTTTGGCCACTTTCGAGCCTTGGTCCGCGCTCCACCCGGCCCGGTCCCGCAGATCCAGCAACGGCGCGGGCTCGACCCCCAGCTCCTCGGCGAGGGCCTCGAAGGTGCGGCTCTCCTGCTCGCAGCAAAGAACAACATTCCCCTGCGTCAATCCCTTTGCCGCGCGGTCGACCTGAGAGGTGCACAGCGCCTTGCAAGGGGGGGCGACCTCGAATCCCGTCGCCTCGGCAAGGGCCTCGGCATCGATGGACTGGGTGCCCATACAATCACATGTTATCAGGGTCTTGGTCATGATTTCCTTCCTGGCGGACGGCGCGGTTCATGGGCTTTCGTCGCTCGCTGAGACCGCTAGCTAGACCCGATTCGCCCCCTCTCACAACTCAAATCCTCGAGCGGAAAGCCGCTGGCCAGCTGCGACGCCGGGCCGCAGCGCGGCAGGTGATTCGCATGCTGCACCGCGGCACTTTTCCAGAGCAAAAAACTCGGGATGGACAATTCGTCCCTGCCCCATTTTTGCCCCCTGAGCGACTACCCAAAATGTCCAACTGCGGCCGCAGAATACCGCGGTGCACCGATTGGCCCTTTCGCCATGAGGTCTACATGTTTCAATGAGCGTGGGAGGAAGGATATCACTGTGACTGGTCATCCGAGCAACGATCAATTCATGTCTATCGGCGTGGTGCTGCGCCGCACCCCCGGCGTGACCCGCTGGGCAAAATGGGCGTGGCGTGCCGTGGCAGTGCTGCCGGGCGCGGGCCCGGCGGACTGGCGCGAATTGCGCCGCGAGGGCGACGTTGTCGAATATCACGCCGGAACCGTGCCACTGGAACTCTACCGCGCCGAGACCGAGGCCTATCTGCACGGCATCACCGCCCGCGAACCCAGCGTCTATGTGATCATGCGCCCGACGCTCGGCGCGCAGCCGTTCGAGATCGTGCTGGTCACCGCCTCTCCCTATGAGGCGCAGGATTATTCCGACAGCGGCGAGGACATCGTCGAGAAGGTGCCGATGCCCGCCGGGCTGCTGGCTTGGGTCGGCGATTTCGTGGAACGCCATCACGAAGAAGAAGAATTCGTGAAACGGCGCCGCGATCGTGCAAAGGTGGACGGCAAACAGGACGGCATCGGCGACCCGCGCATCTCGACCACCGCGGATGTCTACGCCTCGCCCGCCCTGAAGAGAGGGAGGCTGCAGTGAAAGATTTCTGGTCCCGCCGCAAGGCCGCCGTAGAGGCCGAAACCCGCGCCGAGGAGAAGGCGCAGGACGACGCCCGCCGCGCCGAAACCGAGGCACAGCTTGCCGAGCGCAGCGACGAAGACCTTCTTGCCGAGGCCGGGCTGCCCTTGCCCGAAGACATCACCGACGGCGAGACGGTGCGCAAGTTCCTGCAATCGCAGTTGCCCAAACGGTTGAAGAACCGCGCTCTGCGCACGCTCTGGCGCTCCAACCCGGTGCTGGCCTGCCTTGATGGGCTGAACGATTACGACACGGACTTCACCGCCGTGACGCCCGCCGCCGACTTCAAGACGACCTATCAGGTCGGCAAGGGGCTGCTGGCGCATCTCGAATACTCGGGCCAGCAGCAGACCGAAACCGAGGCAGAGGCCGAAGACGAAGACGAAGACGAAGGCAACACCGAGGCAGCGCAAAGCGTTGCCGACGCCGGCACCGTTTCGATCCGCGCGCCCGAAACCCTCGGCCCGACAATCGAAGCGCAGCCCGAAATCCCGCCGCTGCAGCCGACCGCGCCGCAGGCGGCCGACACCGCCCAGATTGACCCCGAGCCCGAGGAAAGCCCGCTGCCGGCCAGCAGCCGCCGCATGCGCTTTTCCTTCGAGGCCTGATGATGACGGACACGCCCAACATGACCGCAGCCCCCGACATGCGTATCGCCGAAGAAGACCGCCTTCGTGCCGATCTCTACAACTTTCTTGGCCTGATCCTTGCCCGCCCCGCCGATCAAGGGCTGATCGACCAGACCGCTGGCCTCACCGGCGACGAGAGCCCGATCGGCGAGGCAGTGACCACGCTCGCCAAGGTGGCGCGCCTCTCGAAGCCGAAAGCGGTGGAGAGCGAATACAACCGCCTGTTCATCGGCCTCGGACGCGGCGAACTGCTGCCCTACGCTTCTTACTACCTGACCGGCTTTCTGAACGAAAAACCGCTGGCGCTGCTGCGGCAGGACATGACGGCCCGCGGCCTCGCCCGCGCCGAAAACGTGTTCGAGCCCGAGGATAACATCGCCTCGCTGATGGAGATGATGGGCGCGATGATCGTCGGCCGCTTTGGCACGCCGGCCACGCTCGGCCAGCAGAAGAGCTTTTTCAACAAGCACATCGGCCCGTGGGCCGCGCATTTCTTTTCGGATCTCGAAGGTGCCAAGAACTCCGTTTTCTACGCCCCTGTTGGCCGTCTCGGCCGGGCGTTCATGGAGCTTGAGGCAGAAGCCTTCCGGATGAGCGCGGAGTGATCCGCAGAGGGGCGGGCAACCGCCGCAACCCAGAGAGAGGAGGTCTCTCAATGAAGAGGAAAGACGAGCAGGCAAGCAGCCGCCGCGATTTCCTGAAGCTGGCTTCGACCGCCGCGCCGCTTGCGGCCGTCGCCGTGGCCACCACCACCGGGACCGAGGCCGAGGCCGCCGAACCCGACCTGCAGTCGAACAAGCTGCAGGATACCGCGCACACCCGCGCCTACTACGCCGCCGCCCGGTTCTGACCGGACGAGGCTTCCCCCGCCAAGGACGACTGGTTGCGTGACGCCCGACTGTCCAAGGCTCTGAGCATAACCAAGCAAGCGAGGCACCATGGGGGGCCGAGCACGCAAGGGGAGAGAGAAACATGTTGAGGAAAAAGACCAACGGGGTTGCGCGACGCCCCCAGCGGACAAGTATCCTTTCCGAGGCGGCCAATGCCTCGGTTGATCGCCGCGCCTTCCTGCGCGGTTCGGGTCTGGCCATCGGCGGTCTGGCGGCGGTTGCCGCGACCGGCGGCACCGTGACCCAGGCCACGGCCGCCACCGCGGCCGCGGGCGACGTGAAGACCGTCAAATCGGTCTGCACCCACTGCTCGGTCGGCTGTACGGTGATGGCAGAGGTACAGGGCGGCGTCTGGATCGGGCAGGAGCCCGGCTGGGACAGCCCGTTCAACCTCGGTGCGCACTGCGCCAAGGGCGCCTCGGTGCGCGAGCACGCGCATGGCGAACGCCGCCTAAAGTACCCGATGAAGAAGGTGGGCGGCGAATGGCAGCGCATCTCCTGGGAGCAGGCGATCAACGAGATCGGCGACCAGATGATGGACATCCGCGACAGCTCGGGTCCTGACTCGGTGTACTGGCTCGGTTCGGCCAAGCACAGCAACGAGCAGGCCTATCTGTTCCGCAAGTTCGCCGCTTACTGGGGCACCAACAACGTCGATCACCAGGCACGTATCTGCCACTCGACGACGGTTGCCGGCGTGGCGAACACATGGGGCTACGGCGCCATGACCAACTCGTACAACGACATCCACAAGTCGCGGGCGATCTTCATCATTGGCGGCAACCCCGCCGAGGCGCACCCTGTCTCGCTGCAGCACGTGCTGAAGGCGAAAGAGCAGAACAACGCGCCGCTGATCGTCTGTGACCCGCGGTTCACCCGCACCGCCGCCCACGCGGATGAATACGTGCGGTTCCGTCCGGGCTCGGACGTGGCGCTGGTCTGGGGTCTGCTGTGGCACATCTTCGAAAACGGCTGGGAAGACCGCGATTTCATCCGTAGCCGCGTCTGGGGCATGGATGACATCCGCACCGAGGTCGCCAACTGGACCCCGGATGAGGTCGAGCGTGTCACCGGGGTGCCGGGCAGCCAGCTCGAGCGCGTGGCGCGGACGCTGGCCAACAACCGTCCGGGCACCGTGATCTGGTGCATGGGCGGCACCCAGCACACCAACGGCAACAACAACACCCGTGCCTACTGCATCCTGCAGCTGGCTCTCGGAAACATGGGCACCGCCGGTGGCGGCACCAACATCTTCCGCGGCCACGACAACGTGCAGGGCGCAACCGACCTTGGTGTTCTGGCCGACACGCTGCCGGGCTACTACGGCCTGACCGCGGGCAGCTGGGCGCACTGGGCGCGCGTCTGGGAAGAGGATCTGGACTGGCTGAAAGGCCGCTTTGCCACCATGCAGGGCAAGGACGGCAAGGATAAGGCCATGATGAACCTGACCGGCATCCCGGTCAGCCGCTGGATCGACGGTGTGCTCGAGGCGAAAGAGAACCTCGAACAGCCCGACAACACCCGCGCCATGGTGTTCTGGGGCCACGCCCCGAACTCGCAGACCCGCCTCAAGGAAATGAAGACGGCGATGGAGAAGCTCGACCTGCTGGTCGTGGTGGACCCCTATCCCACCGTCTCGGCGATCCTGCATGACCGGACCGACAACACCTACCTGCTGCCGGCCGCGACGCAGTTCGAAACCTATGGCTCGGTCACCGCGTCGAACCGCTCGCTCCAGTGGCGTGACAAGGTGGTGGATCCGCTCTTCGAGAGCCTTCCCGACCACGTCATCCTGCACAAGTTCGCCAGCAAGTTCGGCTTTGCCGACCGCATGTTCCGCAACATCGCGGTGAACGGCGAAGAGCCTCTGATCGAGGACCTGACACGCGAGTTCAACAAGGGCATGTGGACCATCGGCTACACCGGCCAGTCGCCGGAACGCCTGAAGATGCACATGGCCAACCAGCACACCTTTGACCGCACCACTCTGCGGGCGCTGGGTGGACCGGCCGACGGTGACTACTACGGCATGCCGTGGCCCTGCTGGGGCACCGCCGAAATGAACCACCCGGGCTCGGCCAACCTCTACGACATCTCGCTGCCGGTCGCCGAAGGCGGCCTGCCCTTCCGCGCCCGTTTCGGTGTGGAGCGCAATGGCGAGAACCTGCTGGCCGAGGGATCCTACCCCGTCGGTTCGGAGATCGAGGACGGCTATCCCGAGTTCACGATGCAGATGCTCATCGACATGGGCTGGGACAGCGATCTGACGCCCTATGAGCGGCGCATGATCGAATATGTCGCAGGCTACATCGACTCGCGTCCGGAAACCGACACCGACCTTGGCGAGCAATCGCAGACCGGGCCGTACCCGTCGGAGTTCGCCGATCAGATCGGTGGCGTGAACTGGAAGACCGACCTGTCGGGCGGCATCCAGCGCGTGGCGATCAAGCATGGCTGTGCCCCCTACGGCAACGCTAAGGCCCGCTGCGTGGTCTGGACCTTCCCCGACCCGGTCCCGGTGCACCGCGAGCCGCTCTACACCAACCGGCGCGATCTGGTGGAAGACTACCCGACCTACGACGACAAAACCTTCTGGCGGGTGCCGACGATGTACGCCTCGATCCAGAAGAACGACTTCTCGAAGGACTATCCGATCATCCTCACCTCCGGCCGACTGGTCGAATACGAGGGCGGCGGCGACGAGACCCGGTCGAACCCGTGGCTCGCTGAGCTTCAGCAGAACATGTTCGTCGAGATCAACCCGCGCGACGCCAACAACCTCGGCGTGCGGGACGGTGGCGATGTCTGGGTCGAAGGTCCCGAGGGCGGCAAGGTCAAGGTTATGGCCATGGTCACCCCGCGGGTGGGCGAAGGCGTTGCCTTCATGCCCTTCCACTTCGGCGGCTATTTCGAGGGCGAGGATCTGCGCTCGAAGTATCCCGACGGGGCGGACCCGATCGTGCTGGGCGAATCCACCAACACCGCGCAGACCTATGGCTACGACTCCGTCACGCAGATGCAGGAGACCAAGGCCACCCTCTGCAAGATCATGCCGGCGTAAGGAGAGCGATACATGGCACGAGCTAAATTCCTCTGCGATGCCGAACGCTGCATCGAGTGCAACGCCTGCGTCACCGCGTGTAAGAACGAACACGAGGTGCCGTGGGGCATCAACCGCCGACGGGTGGTGACCATTCAGGACGGCCAGCCGGGCGAACGCTCGATCTCGGTTGCCTGTATGCACTGCTCGGACGCGCCCTGCATGGCCGTCTGCCCAGTGGACTGCTTCTACCAGACCGAAGACGGTGTGGTGCTGCACTCCAAGGATCTGTGCATCGGCTGCGGCTACTGCTTTTACGCGTGCCCCTTTGGCGCGCCGCAGTACCCGCAGGCGGGCAACTTCGGCTCTCGCGGCAAAATGGACAAGTGCACCTTCTGCGCCGGTGGCCCGGAAGAGAACACCTCCGCCGCCGAGTTCCAGAAGTACGGGCGCAACCGGATCGCCGAGGGCAAGCTGCCCATCTGCGCCGAGATGTGCTCGACCAAGGCCCTGCTGGCCGGTGACGGCGACGAAGTGTCGTCGATCTACCGCGAGCGCGTGGTGGCCCGTGGCTTCGGCTCGGGCGCCTGGGGCTGGGGCACCGCCTACGACGAAAAGGCCAACTGAGCCAAAGAGGGCAGGCCCTCGGGCCTGCCGCTGACGCACAATTGCCCCGCGCGGGGCGGCGAAAGCCGCCGTTCCGCGCGGGGTCTGCGTGACCCTGCATCCGGGAGATGACCATGCTGCGCCACCTGCTGGCCCTTTTCGCACTGGTCCTGACGGTCGCCGCCCCGCTGGGCGCCGCGGCTCAGGACGCCACTTTGCTGCCGCCCGAGCCAGACCGTTCCGCCACCGGCGGGGCGCAGACGCTCGAGGACATCATGCGCCGACAGGCGGGCATCGAAATCGACGACAGCTTCCGCCGCGACAATATCGGCGGCGAAGCCCCCGAGGCGCCGCAGCTCGGCACGCTCGGCGGGGCCTCCGACCCCGACCTGTGGCGCGCGCTGCGCTACAACGAGGCCGACGTGCGCGCCTCGACGCTCAACCCCAACGGCAAGGTGCTGATCCAAGACGGCGGCATGTGGTGGCTGGAATTCCGCGAGGGGCCGCTGGCCACCTACGGCGGATGGCTTCTGCTCGGCACCATCGGCATCCTCGCCGTGTTCTTCGTGCTGCGCGGCCGTATCCGCATCGACGGCGGCAAGACCGGCAAGACCGTGCAGCGCTTTCAATGGATCGAGCGCTTTGCGCATTGGACGCTCGCCGGGTCCTTCATCCTGCTCGCCTTCACCGGGCTCTTCACCCTGTTTGGCCGGATGTTCCTGATCCCGGTCTTCGGCCATCAGTTCAACTCGTTCCTGCTGACCTATTCCAAGCTGATCCACAACAACGTCAGTTGGGCCTTCATGCTTGCCCTGATCATGGTTTTTGTCATGTGGGTCTGGCACAACATCCCCGACCGCACCGACATCACGTGGTTCGCGCAAGCGGGCGGCATCATCGGCGACAAGCACCCGCCGGCCAAGAAGTTCAACGCCGGGCAGAAGATCATCTTCTGGGGGGTGATCGTGCTGGGCGCGTCGGTCTCTGTGTCGGGCCTGTCGCTGCTCTTCCCCTTCGATCTGCCGCTCTTTTCCAAGACCTTCTCGATCCTCAACGACTGGGGCGTTCCGGGCTGGTTCGGCTGGAGCAGCTTCCCGGTGGAGCTTGCACCGCAGGAAGAAATGCAGTTCGCGCAGCTGTGGCACGCAATCGTCGCCTTCCTGATGATGGCGGTGATCATCGGCCATATCTACATCGGCACGGTGGGCATGGAAGGCGCCTATGACGCCATGGGCTCCGGTCAGGTCGACGAGAACTGGGCGCACCAGCACCACTCGATCTGGTACGACAAGGTCAAGGAGCGCGAAGCCGCCGAGGCCCGAAAGTCTGCCGGGAACTCGGCCACTCCGGCGGAGTGAGCCCATGGGCCGGCTGGCCTTTGTCCTTGTCCTGACGCTCTGCGCCACCTCGCTGGCGGCGCAGGGCGAAGGCACGACCGGGTTCAACACGCTCAAGGGGCACGGCGGTCCGATCATGGCCATCGCCGTTTCGCCCTCGGGCAAGCTGGCGACGGGCAGTTTCGACAATTCGGTCGGCCTCTGGGACGGCACCACGCCGCGCTGGCTCGACGGTCACGCGGCGGCGGTGACCGCGCTGGCCTATGGGCCGGGTGGCACGCTGGTCTCGGGCGGCGACGATTTCGCGGTGCGGGTCTGGGGCGACGCCGCGCGGGTTCTGGGCCATCATCAGGGCAAGGTTGCCGCGCTTGCAGTCGCGCCGGATGGCGCCTCGGTGGCCAGCGGCAGCTGGGATGGCACGATCCGGCTCTGGCCGCTGGCAGGGGATGAAGGCGTCGACCTGCCCTCGCCCGGCTCCGGGGTCAACGCGCTGGCCTTTGCCGAGGACGGGACGCTTTTCGCGGGCACGATGAGCGGCGCGCTGCTGCGCTATCCGCCGGATGGCACCGCCCCGGTGCCGCTGGCCCAGCACGGCTTTGGCATCAACCGCATCGCCCTTGGCGCGGACTGGATCGCCTATGGCGCGGTGGATGGCGGCACGCGCGTGGTCGATCTTGAGACCGGCGCCCAGCTTGCCGATCTGACGTTGGAGCGCAGGCCGATCCTGTCTATGGCCCATCACCCCGCCAGCCATCAACTGGCGGTGGGCGATGGCGAAGGCTTTATCATGATCGTCGACACGCAAGACTGGCAAATCACCCGCGATTTCCGCGCCACCCGTCAGGGGCCGGTCTGGGCGCTGGCCTTCTCGAACGACGGCAGCGTGATCCACGCCGGGGGGCTGGATGATATCGCCTATTCATGGCCGGTCGAGATGCTCGACGCCTTCGAACCCGGTATTTCCGGCGCGCGCAGCTTCTTGCGTGATGCCGAAACCATGCCCAACGGCGAGCGGCAGTTCATGCGCAAATGCTCGATCTGCCACGCCCTCACCCCCGGGCCGTCGCGCAAGGCCGGCCCGACCCTGCATGGCGTCTTCGGGCGCGCCGCCGGCACCGTGCCGAGCTATAGCTACTCCGCCACGCTGGACGGCTCGGGCATCGTCTGGGATGAGACCACGATCGACGCGCTGTTCGATCAGGGGCCAGATCACTACATTCCCGGCTCGAAGATGCCCATGCAGGTGATCGCGGGCAGCGATGACCGGGCCGACCTGATAGACTATCTCAAACGGGCGACCACGGATCAGCCCACCAAAGGAAAGTGACCGCTTATGAAAGCCATGTTCACCGGCTTTGCCGCCATCATCGTCATCGGCATCGTGGCCTATTTCGGCCTGCACGAGATCGGCTTCACCTCGGCCGAGGTCTACTCCACCTCCAACGCCCGGCTCGACGACCACTGAGCCGCGCATGACGCCGAACGACGCCTCCACCGACGACTACGGCCCGACGCTGGCCGGTGCCTCGATCCTCGTGGTCGACGACGAGCCGGGCATGCGCAACTTTCTGGTCAAGATGCTGGGCCCCCGCGTACAGCGAGTGGAAGAGGCCGCCTCGGCGCAGGAGGCGACGCAAAAGCTCGACGCGGCGCATTTCGATCTGGTGATCCTCGACAACGTGATGCCGAAGACAACCGGGCTCGACTGGCTGGCCGAGCAGCAACGCAAGGGTTTCTTCGGCGACACCATCCTGATCACCGCCTACGCCGACCTTGATACAGCGATCACCGCGCTGCGCGCCGGGGTCAGCGACTTTGTCCTCAAACCTTTCCGCGCCAACCAGATCCTCGGCGCCGTGGCGCGTACGCTCGACCGCAAGTACTTGCGCCGCGACAACACGCTGCTGCGGCGGGAACTGCGCACCGGGAATTTTCAAGGCAAGCTGATCGGCAAATCCGAGGTGATGGTGGCGGTGCGTGCCATGCTGGCCAAGCTGGCACCGCTGCCCACCCCGGTGCTTTTCACCGGCGCCAGCGGCACCGGCAAGGAACTGGCCGCGCGGCATTTGCACCAGCTTTCGGACCGCGCCGAGAAACCCTTCGTTCCGGTCAACTGCGCGGCCATCGCGCCGGATCGCATGGTGCAGGAACTGTTCGGCAGACTCGAAGGCGGCGAGCGGCTGAAGCCTGGGCTGCTGCTGCTCGCCGATGGCGGCACGCTGTTCCTTGACGAAGTGGCGCAGATGCCGGAACCGCTGCAGGCGGCGCTGCTGCGTGTGCTCGAAGACCAGCGCATCCGGCCCGCCGGGGCCGAGCGCGAACTGCCCCTCAACCTGCGCTTCCTGTTCGCCACCAACGCCGACCTGCCGCAGATGGTGGCGCAGGGGCGGTTCCGCGCCGATCTTTACCACCGGATCAACGTGCTGACCGTCGAGATGCCGCCGCTGCACGACCGCTCGGACGATATCCTCGAACTGGCGGCGCTGTTCACCAAGCAGTTCAGTCAGGCGCTGGGGATGCCCGGTCTGGCGCTGGACGAAGAAACCCTGCTCAAACTGCGGCGCTACGACTGGCCCGGCAACGTGCGCGAACTGCGCAACCTGATCGAACGCTCGGTGATCCTCGGCGGCTTCCCCGAGGAGTTCGCAGGGGCCGGATCGGTCACCGGGGTGCAAGCGATCGAGGATCTCGATCTCGTTGTGCAACGTCACATCCTGCACATGGTCGATCTCTGCGATGGCAATCGGGCCGAAGCGGCGCGGCGGCTGGGGGTCTCGCGCAAGACCATCGACCGCAAGATGGCGCAATGGGGCGAAGAGAGCATTTCGCCGCCGCAGCCACTGCGCTAGGCTTGGGCAAACACCGGGCGGAGCAGGTCCATGATTCAACGTATCCACCCCCGTAACCTCGGGCGCCTCTGCGCGGGCGCGCTGCTATGGTTGGTTCTGGCCGCCGTCCCGGCAGCCGCGTTGGATCGCGCCGCTGTCGAACGGCAGTTCCGTGGCTGGCTGGAGCAGACTGTCTGGCCGCAAGCGTCGCGCAAGGGCGTCTCGCGCGGAACCTTCGAGGCGGCGTTTTCTGGCGTGTCGCTGAACTGGGATCTGCCCGATCTGGTGCCGCCCGGAACCACACCGCAGACCCCAAAGAGACAACGACAGGCCGAGTTCGGCCAGCCCTCGAAATACTTCAGCCGCGGTGCCATTGACGGCGCCACCCGCGTCGGGCGGCAGATGGCACAGCGGCACGCCAGCGCCCTCGCCGCAACCGAACGGGCCACGGGCGTGCCGGGCCGCATCATCCTCGGCATCTGGGGCCGTGAGAGCGGCTATGGCCGCGTGTCGATCCCGCACAATGCCTTCGAAGTGCTGGGCACCAAGGGCTTCATGTCCACCCGCGCGGACTATTTCACAGAAGAGCTCATCGCCGCGCTGCAGATCGCGCAGGCCGGACACGCGCCCGCCGGAGCGATGAAGAGCTCTTGGGCCGGGGCGCTGGGTCAGCCGCAATTCATGCCCTCGAATTTCCTGAAGTACGCCGCCGACGGCAATGGTGACGGCCATGCCGACATCTGGCGTTCTGAGGCAGACACCATCGCCTCGATCGGCACCTATCTGGCAAAGCACGGCTGGCAGACCGGGCGCGACTGGGGTTTCGAGGTGCGGGTGCCGGCCTCGGTCTCCTGCACGCTCGAGGGGCCCGATCAGGGGCGCCGCATCGCCGACTGGGAGAAGCTCGGCATCACCCGCATCTCGGGCCGTCCCTTCCCCGAGCATGAGCGGCGCGGCGAAGGCTTTCTGCTGATGCCCGCCGGACGGCACGGCCCCGCCTTCGTGGTGACGCCGAACTTCTATGTTCTGAAGGATTACAATATGAGCGACCTCTACGCGCTCTTCGTCGGGCACGTGGGCGATCGCATCGACTATGGCGTTGGCGATTTCGCCGCGCGCTGGGGCGCCGTCGGCGGGCTCTACCGTTCGGACGTGGCGACCATGCAGCGCGCGCTGGAGCGGATGGGCCACGACGTCGGCGGCGCCGATGGGCTGCCGGGCTTCAAGACCCGCCGCTCGATCGGGCGCTGGCAAGAGGCGCAGGGCCGCGCCGCCACCTGCTTCCCCGAGGCGGCGCTGCGCTAGGCGTTCCAGACCACCTCGCCAAACCGCGACAGATCGTAGCCGCCGAGGCTCTCGGCGCGGCTCACGAAGGGCGCGGAGCGGCAGAATGCCAGCAGACGCTGCAGCGCCGGCTCGAAGTAAGCGCGCCGGTCGAGCAGCAGGTCGAACCGCTCCTCGATCACCGGCACGAAGCGCAGACCGTAGCTGCGCGCCACCGACTCGAGGCCGAAGGTCACATCCGCCTCGCCGCGCCGCACGCTCTGCACAGCGTCGTCCTCGGTGCGCTCGGTGGCGGTAAAGCTAAGATTGGCCAGATCGACGCCCGCCTCCTGCGCCAGATCACGCAGCAGCACCGCCGTGCCCGATCCCTCCTGCCGCGGCGCGACGCGCAGGCCGGACAGATCGGCAAGCCCCTGCGGTACCGGGCCCGCCTCGCGCAGCACCAGCCCGCGGCGGCGCGCGGCGAACCCGATCAGCACCACGTCCTGCCCGTCGGCGGCGGCCCGCGCAGCGGCGAGGTTCCAACTGCCATCGGGCGCGCGCACATGCAGACCGCTGGCCACGCCCTCGCGCGCAGCGAACCGGGTCAGCCCGTCCTGCGAGCCGTCGAAATAGGTGGCAAGGCCGCAGCGCGACTGGCGGATCGCCCAGTCGAGCAGCGGATCGTGACTGCCCAGAAAGACGCCCGGCCGCGGCGCGCGCGGGGCCGCAAACCCACCGCTTTGCGCGCCTTCGATCCATGCCCGGATCTCATCGGCGGGGAACAGCAATTTTCCGGTGGCGCGCGAACAGGGCACCTCGCCCGACGCGGCAAGATCGTAGACCTTGCGCTCTTTCAGGCGCAGCAGATCGGCCAGTTCGCGAACGGTGAGATATTGGTGCGGCGGGGTCTGCAGGTCGGTCATTCGGGTCTGTCGTGATGGGGGCGGCGATGTGCCGCCCCCGGACCCTATCAGTTCTGCGGGGCGTTGGGGAAGAACAGCTGCTGGCCGTCGACCTCATAGTCGGCAATCACCGCCTGACCATCCTCGGAAAGCAGCCAGTCTGCGAAATCCTGCGCCGCATCGATGTTCACCGAGGGGCATTTTTCCGGGTTCACCGGGATCACGCCATACTGGTTGAACAGATCCTCGTCGCCTTCAACCTCCACGGCGTAGTCCTGCTTATTCTGGAAGCTGATCCAAGTGGCGCGGTCGGTCATCACGTAAGCACCCATGCCGATGCCCGCGTTCAGTGTCGCGCCCATGCCCGAGCCGGTCTCGCGGTACCACTCACCCGACGCGGCGGTGGGATCGACACCCGCGGCCTTCCACAGCGCCACCTCTTTCTTGTGGGTGCCGCTATCATCGCCGCGCGAGGCAAAGAGCGCGCCTGCCTCGGAGATCTTGGTCAGCGCCGCCTCGACGTCGGACATGCCGTTCACGCCCGCCGGATCGCTTTCCGGGCCGACGATGACGAAGTCATTGTACATCAGGTCCGTGCGCTCGGTGCCGAAGCCCGCTTCGACGAATTTCTCTTCCGACGGTTTGGCGTGGACCAGTAGCAGATCGCCGTCGCAGTTCTCGGCGTTCTTGATCGCCTGCCCGGTGCCCACGGCCACCACGTTGACGGTGATGCCGCTTTCGCCGGTGTAGATCGGCAGCAGGTAGTCATAGAGCCCCGAGTTCGCGGTCGAGGTGGTGGACTGCACGATGATCGACTGCTCCTGCGCGAAGGCACCGCCGGCAAGGCCGAGGGTCAGCGCGGTGGAGGCGATCAGTTTGGCAAATTTCATCAGTGGCTTCCTTTTGCCTTGGTCATCAAAAAACTGGTGAAGCTTCGCCGGGATCAGAGAACGATCCGCCCGGCGAGGTAATCCCGCGCCACTTGGCTTCGCGGCTCGGGAAAGAACTCTGCGGCGCGGCTGTGCTCGGCGACGCGCCCACGATGCAGGAAGACGACCTCATCGGCCATGCGCCGCGCCTGTCCGGCATCATGGGTGACAAAGACGATGCGGGTGCCGCGAGACCGCGCCTCTGACACGATGCGCTCGATCACCAGAACCGAGGCGGGATCGAGGCTGGCGGTGGGCTCATCAAGGAACAGCACCTCGGGGTTGGTCACCAGCGCCCGCGCCAACGCGAGCCGCTGCGCTTCGCCGCCCGACAGCAGCCGCGCGGGCTGGCGCGCCTTGTGCAGCAGGCCCACGTCATCCAGCAGCTTGTCGCGGCGGCGGCGATCGCCGCCGCGCGCCTTGAGAACAAAATCCATATTCGCGGCGACCGAGCGACGCAGCAGCACCGGCTTTTGAAAGACCAGCGCCTGCCGTCCGGTCGCTTCCGCCGCGGGCGTTCCGTTCCAGATGATCTCGCCGGCGGTGGGGGCCAGCAGCCCGTGCAGCGCCTTGAGCAGGAGGCTCTTGCCGGCGCCATTTGGCCCCATGATGACCGTGCAGCCGCCCGGCATCAGCGACAGATCAACGCCATCCAGAAGCGGCGCGCCATCGACCTCGAGCCGCAGCCCCCGCACTCGCAGCGGCAGCAGCGGCGCGGGGTAGCCCGCGGCAGCGCGGGCGCGGGGCATCGGCGGTACGGCGGTGATTTGTAGATCAGACATGTCTCATCTCACGCATAGGCCTGCCGGGTGGCGGTCATTCGCAGCGTTTGCACCGCGGCATTCACTCCCAGCGCCAGCACCAGCAGGACGATCCCCAGCGCCAGCGCCAGCGGCAGATCGCCCTTCGAAGTCTCCAGCGCGATGGCGGTGGTCATCACCCGGGTCAGGTGATCGATGTTGCCGCCGACGATGATCACCGCGCCAACCTCGGCCACGGCGCGACCAAAGCCCGCCAAAGCCACGGTCAGCAGCGCGTAACGCCCATCCCAGAGCAGGGTGGTGATGCTCTGCCAACGGCTCAGGCACAGCGAGCGGAACTGCTCGGCGTATTCCGCATGCAGATCCTCCAGCTGCTGCCGCGACAGCGCAGCGACGATGGGCACGATGAGGATGGTCTGCGCGGCGATCATCGCGCCGGGCGTATAGAGCAGGCCCAGAAACCCCAGCGGACCCGAGCGCGAGAGATAGAGATAGACAAGCAGGCCGACGACCACCGGCGGCAGCCCCATCAGCGCGTTCATCACCACCAGCACGACGCCCCGCCCCCGGAACCGGCTGACCGCGATCAGCGCCCCGATCGGCAGACCGATGGCGCAGGCCAGCAACGTCGCGCTGAGGCTGACCCGCAGCGACAGACCGACGATCTCATAAAGATCGGCCTCGCCGGACAGCACCAGCGAGAGCGCCAGACGGAAGGCCTCCCCGATATCTTGCAAAATTTACTCTCCCTGCGGAAATTTTGCGCCATAATGACTATGCACCCTCTCGCGCAGGACGCAAGCTTCGTCAATAGCATGAATGAAATAAGGCCCGTTCCGAGGAACGGGCCCTGCACGCGAGGGAACTGCAAAATTTCCGGATAAGCCTGAAACCGCCTCAGAGCGGCAGGCCGACGTAGTTCTCTGCAAGGTCCCTGCGCGCTGTTTCCGAGTCCGACAGATGCAGCAGCGTGGCCCGGCGCATTTCCTCGGCGAAATTGTCCTCGCCCTCAAAGCGGTGCAGCATGGTGGTCATCTGCCAACTGAAGCGCATGGCCTTCCAGATCCGCGCCAGCGCGCGCTCGGAATAGCCCTCAATGCCGGTCTCTTTGCCGTGTTTCACCGCGTCGATCAGACCTTGATGCAGGTAATAGACGTCGGACACCGCAAGATTCAGACCCTTCGCCCCGGTCGGCGGCACGATATGCGCGGCGTCGCCGACAAGGAACAGCCGGCCCCAGCGCAGCGGCTCGGACACGAAGCTGCGCAGCGGCGCGATGGATTTCTCGATCGACGGGCCGGTGATCAGCTTGGCGGCGGCCTCCGACGGGATGCGGCGCTTGAACTCGGTCCAGAAGCGCTCGTCCGACCAGTCCTCGACCTTATCCGACAGCGGCACCTGCACGTAGTAGCGCACGAGGTTCTCGTTGCGCATCGAGGCCAGCGCGAAGCCATGCGGCGAGTTGGCGTAGATCAGCTCGTCATGTACCGGCGGCGTGCGCGACAGGATCCCCAGCCAGCCAAACGGGTAAACCCGCTCGAACTCGCGGCGCTTCTCTTCGGGGATCGTGGTCCGGCTGACCCCGTGAAAGCCGTCGCATCCCGCCACATAGGCGCAGGCGATGCGGTGGCGCTGGCCGTCGAGCGTATATTCCACCGCCGCTTCCGAGGCCTCGAGATCGTGGATGGTCACATCCTCGACACCATGCACGATGCGCGTGCCCATGGCGTCCTGCGCGGCATAGAGGTCCTGCGTCACCTCGGTCTGGCCATAGACCATGACCTGCTTGCCGGTGAGCGCCTTGAAGTCGATGTGCACCATCAGTTCGGCGTCGGTGAGATAGGTGCCGTCATGCGGGATACCCTCGGCATCCATGCGCGCGCCCACGCCCGCCTCGCGCAGCAACTCGACCGTGCCCCATTCGAGGATGCCCGCCCGGATGCGCGACAGCACGTGCTCGCGGCTCGACCGTTCCAGCACGATGGTCTCGACCCCGGCGCGGTTCAGCAACTGCGACAGCAGCAGGCCCGACGGCCCCCCGCCGATGATCACGACGTCGGTTTTCATGCATGTTCCTCCCATCTTTCGCCGCTACCCTAGGCCCCGCGCCACCGGGCGCGAATAGACGCGCCGCGCAATGGCTGGTACTATTCGTGCATGACGCAGCATCCCTCGATCCCCCTGTTCGACCTTTTCGGAGAGACCGGCGGCTTTCCCGATACCGTGCATTGCGAACGCATCTGGGACCGCGCGCGCCTGCATGACTGGGTGATTACGCCGCACAGGCACGCCGAGATCACGCAGGTCTTCTTCATGCACAAGGGCCATGCCGAGGTGCAGATCGACGGGCAGACACGGGCATTGGACGACGGGCAGTTCCTGCTTATCCCGGTACGGATCGTGCATGCGTTCGAGTTTACCCGGCTGAGCGAGGGGCTCGTCCTGTCGTTTCCCGCCCCAGTGCTCGCAGCGATGCGCCCAAGCTCTGCCGCGCTGTCGGCGCATCTTTCGCGGCCGGTGATCGGCGACGCCTCGGCGCGGCTCGAGGCGCTCGCACGCGAGCTGCGCGCCGCATTCTCCGAGCCCGGGCCGTTCCGCGCCAACCTTCTGGTCGCGCTCTCCCACGCGATCCTCGCCGAGATCAGCGCGCTCGCCCCGCCCGAGGCTGAAAGCGCCACCGGCAGCACAAGAATGCAGGCGTTCGACCGGCTGATCGCACAGCACATGGCCGAGGGCTGGCGCGCCGGCGATTACGCCACCACGCTGTCGATCACGCCCGGCCATCTCACCCGCCTGTGCCACGCCGCCACAGGGCTCAGTGCCTCGCGCTATATCGAGGGCAAGGTGATGACCGAAGCGAGCCGAATGCTCGCCTTCACGCAAATCCCGGTCGCCGAGATCGGCTATCGGCTGGGGTTCTCCGACCCGGCCTATTTCTCGCGCCGCTTCCGCGCGCTGCGTGGCCAGAGCCCCAGCGCCTACCGCGCCCGTTTTGTGGGATAAGCCGGGCGGACCTGCCCGCCCGGAATCAAGGCGAAGCCGCCAGGCGAGCGGTCGTCCAGTGTGGCGCCATCGGTTCGAGCCCAATGGGCGACGCCGTCCCGGCGGGCTGGCGCTTTTCATCGCAGTACGGCGCTCGGAGGTCACTCGGACGCGGCGAGCATAAAGCGCCCACCTCCAACCTTGCGGCGCCATCCAACGGGCAGGCGCTCGCCCGGCTCCCGTCTTACCTCCCCCGCTTGACCCCGAGGCGCAAAGGCGTATCGCTTGCGCCGTTCAAGTTCCGTGGAGGCACCCCATGACCCGCATCATGATCAACGGCTTCGGCCGCATCGGCCGCACCCTGCTGCGCCAGTTGCTCACTGATCCTGCGCATGCCGACCTCGAACTTGTGGCGATCAACGACATCGCCGCGCCCGAGATGTGCGCCTATCTCTTCCGCTATGACAGCGTCTTCGGCCCCTACCCCGGCAGCGTCACCGAAGAACCCGGCGCGCTGATCGTCGACGGCAGGCGCATCCCCTTCCACACCACCCGCGATCTGCGCGAGCTGGATCTGAGCCACGTCGATGTGGTTCTGGAATGCACCGGTGCGGCGTCGAACCGCCCCCACGCCGAGGCCGGGCTGATGGCGGGGGCGCGCAAGGTGCTGCTGTCCGGCCCGTCGGAGGCGGCAGATGTGACCTGCGTGCTGGGGGCCAACGAGGATCAGATCGGCGACGCACGGATCGTCTCCAACGCCTCCTGCACCACCAATGCCATCGCCCCGATGTTGCAGGCGATCGAGGCGCGCTTCGGCATCGCCCGCGCGCATGTAACAACGATCCACTGCTACACCGGCAGCCAGCCCACGGTGGACGCGCCCGGAGCCAGCTACGAGCGCAGCCGCGCCGCCGCCGTGTCGATGGTTCCCACCAGCACCAGCGCCGCGAAACAGGTGATCAAAGTGCTGCCCGGCCTCGACGGGCGCCTCAGCGTGACCGCGGTTCGGGTGCCCTGTATCTCCGTCTCGGCGGTGGATGCGGTGCTGCAACTGCGTCAGATGCCGGACGATGCAAATGCCGCGCTGGCCGAGATGTTCAATGGCTCGCCGCTGGTCGGGCTTACCGCCGACCCCTGCGTCTCGACCGACCTGCGCGCGCGCCCCGAGTCTCTGGTGCTCTCCACGCGCGAGACCCGCGTGATCGAAGGCGGACAGCTGCGGCTCTTTGGCTGGTACGACAACGAATGGGGCTTCTCGGCGCGGATGCTCGACATGACGCGGCGCCTCGCCGCCGCCTGATCTTCAAATTCTGCCAGAAACTGTCTCGGCCCGGCGGGCCTTTACCGCGCGGGCGCTTGTGCCAGAATGGCGCGGACAGGATATGGAGACCTTCGATGACCGGATACCTCACCACCCATGTGCTCGACACCGCGCGCGGCTGCCCCGCCGAGGGGCTGAAGATCGAGCTCTACCGGATCGAGGGCGACAGCCGGAGCCTTCTGAAGACGCTGGTCACCAATGACGACGGGCGCACCGACGAACAGATCCTGCCCGCCGCGGAATTCGCGCTCGGCACTTATGAGTTGGTGTTCCACGCCGGGGCCTACCTCGACGCCTGCGGCACGCCGCCGGAAGAGCCGCGCTTTCTGGACGTGGTTCCGATCCGCTTCGGCATGTCCGAGGCCGCGCATTACCACGTGCCGCTGCTGCTTTCGCCCTTCGGCTACTCCACCTACCGCGGCAGCTAAGCCGCAAAGCCTCGCAACGCATCGAAACGGCACCCTTTCGGGGTGCCGTTTTCCTTTTGGGCGGAGGTTTTCACCGATCTGTCATGCCCCTGTCGCCGCTCTGTCGCACCCGATCTCCAGAGATCGCCGCAAGACTGCACACCTGTGCAGCCCTGCAACACGAGCCCGCGACGGAGCAAACCTTGAGCGATATCCGCATCAGCCAGATCGACAAGAACTACGGTCAGACACAGGTGCTACGTCAGGTCTCGCTGAGCATCGAGGCCGGCGAGTTTGTCGCCGTTCTCGGCCCGTCGGGCTGCGGCAAGACCACCCTGCTGCGCTGCCTTGCGGGGTTTGAAAAACTGAACGCTGGGCACATCGAGATCGGCGGCGAGACGGTTTCGAGCCCCGGCCAGCACCTCGCCCCCGAGCATCGCGGCATCGGCGTGGTGTTTCAGAACTACGCGCTCTGGCCGCATATGACCGTGGCGCAGAACGTTGCCTACGGGCTGAAAATCTCGGGCATTCCCAAGTCGGAGAGAAATTCCCGCGTTGCGCGTGTGCTCGATCTGGTCGAACTCGGCCCGCTCGCCAACCGCCGCCCCGCCGACCTTTCGGGCGGCCAGCGCCAGCGGGTCGCCCTCGCCCGCTGCCTCGCGATGGAAAGCCGCGTTGTCTTGCTCGACGAGCCGCTGGCCAATCTCGATGTGCACCTGCGCGGCGCGCTGGAGGATGAATTCGCCGCCTTCCACGCCCGCTCCGGCGCCACCATGTTCTACATCACCCACGACCAGTCCGAGGCGCTGGCCCTCGCTGACCGCGTCGCCGTCATGGACAAGGGCCGCATCCTGCAGTTCGACCGCCCCGAGGCGCTGTTCAGCCAGCCGCAGAGCGAGACCGTCGCCGGCTTCATCGGCGAAGGCCGGGTGATCGAGGCCGAAGACATTCGCCCGCTCGGAGACGGCCGCGCTGCCGCCTCGCTGCTCGGCCAGCCCATCGAGTTGCGCTGCGCCCCCGGTGAGACGCCCCGTCGCCGCGCCAAAATCTCGTTCCACCCCGGCGACCTTGCCTTGACCGAGGCCGCCAGCGGCCTCGAAGGCCATGTCACCCGCGCCACCTATCGCGGCGCCTATCTGCGCGCCGAGGTCATGGCTGGCCCGGCTGGCAACATCCCGCTGTCCGTGAACATTGCCGCGCCCGCCTCGCTGAGCCGCGGGCAGCGGATCTCGCTCGCCCTGCGCGACGGCTGGGTCATTCCCGATCCGGCCACCTCCTCCTCTCACCCGATCTGAACACGCAATCACAGGGACACCGAACATGCGTTTTCTCACCCTCTCCCTCGCCGCGTCGCTGCTCTCCAGCGCCGCTTTCGCCGACACCACGCTGACGCTCTACACCAGCCAGGCGCCGGAACAGGCCCAGCAGACCGTCGACGCCTTTGAAGCCGCCCACCCCGACATCACCGTCGAATGGACCCGCAACGGCACCTCGGCGCTGATGAACGTGATGCGCGCCGAGATCGAAGCCGGCAACGTGCAGCCCGACGTGCTGCTGGTGGCCGATGTCATCAACCTTGGCGAGCTGAAGGCCGGCGGCCACCTGATGGCCTATGAAGACGCACCCGTCGCCGACTACGACGCCGCCACCTACGATCCCGACATGACCTTCTTCGGCACCAAGGCGATCACCACCGGCATCGCCTACAACACCGAGATCGCCGAGCCGGTCAGCAGCTGGATGGACCTGCTGGTCGAAGAGAACCGCGGCCAGATTGCCGTGCCCTCGCCGCTTTATTCGGGCGCCGCGCTGAACCACCTGCACGCGCTGATCAACGCCGAAGGCATCGGCTGGGAGTTCTACGAGGGCCTCAACGATCTGGACATCGTGCCCGAAGGCGGCAACGGTCCGGCCACCAAGGCCGTGGCCTCGGGCATGGCGAAATACGCCATCATCGTCGACGCCAACACCCTGCGCGCCAAGGCCGACGGCTCGCCGATCGACTACATCGCCCCCGAAGACGGCGTCAGCTTCATCACCGAGCCCGCGGCGATCATGGCGGGCACCGACCAGCCCGAGGCGGCCAAGCTGTTCATCGACTTCCTGCTCAGCCGCGAAGGTCAGGAGCTGGTGGCCGAACAGGGCAACCTGCCGATCCTGCCCGGCGTCGAAGGTCCCGAGGGCTACCCGCGCATCGAGGACATGAAGCTGCTGGGCTACAACGCCGACGCTGCGGTCGAGACCAATGACGCGGTGCGCGCGCAGTTCGCCGACATCTTCGGGCTCTGATCGCGTGACCCTCATACAAGACCAAACGGCGCGCCCTCCTCGGGCGCGCCGACTGCTCCGGGCCCTCGCCGGGGAACGCGCTCTGATGATCGTGCTGGCGGTGTTCGTTGGGTTGCTGTCGATCGCCCCGCTGGGCCGGCTGGTCTATGCCGCGCTATTTCCGCAGGGCAGCTTCGACGCCGCGCGCATCGCCGACATCCTTGGCGGGCGGCGGGTGCTGGAGGCGACGCTCAACACCATCTGGATCTCGCTCGCCTCAACGCTGCTCGCGACGCTGGTGGGCACCTCTGCCGCGCTGCTGACCACGCTGACCGACATGCGCCGGCGGACGCTTTGGGTGTTCGGCTTCGTGCTGCCCCTGATGATCCCGCCGCAGGTGACCGCGCTGGCGTGGATTCAGGCGTTCTCTCCCGCCAGCCCGATCCTTGGGCCGCTGGGCCTGTCGCTGCCGCCGGGCACGCGGCACCCGCTCTATTCCATGAGCGGCATCGTCTTTCTGCTGGGGCTTTACAATGCCCCGCTGGTGTTCCTGTCGGTGCGCGCCTCGCTGCAGCGCCTGCCCGCCTCGCTGATCGAGGCCGCGCATGCCAATGGCGCCGGCTGCGGCGCGGTCACCCGCGACATCATCCTGCCGCTGATCCGGGGCGGCGTCTTCGCCGGGGCGGCGCTGGCCTTCGTCTCGTCGATCGGCAACTTCGGCATTCAAGCCATGCTGGGCATCCCGGCGCGGGTTTCGACGCTGATCACCCTGATCTACCGGCGGCTCAACTCCTACGGACCGTCGGCGCTGAACGACATGGCGCTGCTCGCCCTGCTGCTGGCGGTGCTGACGGTGATCGGCATGACGCTGACCGCGTGGCTCGGGCGCCGCGGCGACCAGCGCGTCGACGCCGCGCAGCGCGTCCCGCGCATGGCGCTCGGACGATGGCGCCTGCCGGTGAGCGCGCTGGCATGGGGGTATCTGCTGATCTGTCTGGTGCTGCCGCTCTCGGCGCTCTTCGGCACCGCGCTGGTACGCGGCTACGGCCAGCCGCTGACCGCCGAGACCATCACCTTCGAGAACTTCGCCAACGCGCTCTTTCATCACGAGGGCATCCGCGAGGCCTTTGCGACCTCGCTGTGGCTGACGCTGTTGACCGTGGCAGTGCTGATCCCGGTGGGGGTGGCGCTTGGCTACGTGCTGAGCTGGCGGCGCGGCTGGCTGGCCAAGCTGCTCCGGCTCGCCTCGGAACTGGCCTATGCGCTGCCGGGCATCATCATCGGCGTGGCGATGATCCTGTTCTTCCTGCGGCCGCTGCCGTTCATCGGGTCCGGCCTCTACGGCACCGTCTGGGTGATCCTCGCCGCCTATCTGTCGAACTACCTCGCGCTGGCACTGCGGCCCATTCTGGGCGGTTACGCGCAGATCGACCGCGGTCTCGACGAGGCGGCGCAACTGGCCGGGGCCGGTATCTTCGCCCGGCTGCGCGACATCGTGCTGCCCGCGCTGGCGCCCTCGGCCACCGCGGCGGCGATCCTCGTGTTCATGACCGCGATCAACGAGATCCAGACCTCGGTGCTGCTGGTCAGTTCCCGCGCCACCACCATCGGGCCGATGATCATCTTCCTTGAAGAAGCCGGCTCGTCGACGCTCGCCGCCGCGGTGGGCTGCCTGATGGTGCTGGTGGTGCTGGCGCTGATGGGCCTGTCGCTGCTGTTCGGTCGCCGCCTGCCGGAAGGAGTGCTGCCATGGCGCGACTGACCGCTCTCAGCGGGCTTGGCCGCAAGAGCGCTGCCGTGTTCCTGCTGGAAATCCAAGGCCAAAGGCTGCTGCTCGACATGGGCGGCGGGCTGGAAGCGGGCGAGCACGCGGATCTCTCTGGGGCTGGCCGCATCGACGCGGTGCTGCTGAGCCACGCGCATGTCGACCATATAGGCGCGCTGGATCGCCTGCCAGAGATCGGCACGCCCCCCGTCTACGCCACCGCCGAGACCCTCCGGCAGCTGCCCGCACCCCTGCGTCCACCGCGCACAGCCCGGCTGCCCGAGTGCGGAACCGCCGAGATACACGGCCTGCGCATCAAGACCGGGCGCGCGGGCCACGCGCCGGGCGGCATTTGGATGCGCTTTGACACGGCGGCTGGCGGCTTTCTCTACACCGGAGATTTCTCCACCGAGGCCCCGCTGCTGCGCTGCGACGCTTTTCCGCGCGCCGCCACGGTGCTGGCAGACGCCTCATATGGCGACCGCGACGACACGCTCGCCACGCAGGTGACGTCCATGGCCGAGGCCGCGCGAGATGGCGCGGTGCTGCCCTGCCCGGCAGACGGGCGCGGACCGGATATGGTCCGCGCTCTCACCGACGCGGGGCTCGAGGTGCAGGCCTGCGCCACCATCGCCGACGAGGCCGAGCGACTGACCGGCCAGCGCCCGCCGCAGATCTGCGCGCAGACCGCACGCACCGGACAGGTGATCGTCGCCGACGGCCCCAACGCCGAGCACGGCCTGCCCGCCGCGCTGCGCGAGCGGCCCGGCTTTCGTTTCATCTTTTCGGGTCATGTGCCGCGCAGCAGCCCGGCGCACGCGATGATCGCGTCGGGCCGTGCCCGCTGGATGGGCTGGAACGTGCACCCGCGCCTGTCCGAGATCACCACGATGGCGCGCGACACCGCCGCGGCGCGCATCCTGCCCGCGTTCGTCGACCTGAGCACCGCGCCCAGACTGCGCGCCGCGCTTGGCCCGCGGCTGTGCACCGCTGACACTCTGGAGGTCTGAGCCATGCGCCACCATCTGCCCCAGTCCGTTCCCGCCGCCGAAGCCGCCGAAGACAGGCGCCCGCTGCTCTGGCAGGTGACCGAGCAGACCGGCCCCGGTCTCTCCGGTCTGTGGCTGGGCAATCTGCCCGCGGCCGAAGACCCGCAGACGCTGGCCGAGGCGGGGATCACCGGCAGCCTAAATCTGGCGATCAACCTCTTTCCCGGACCGCTGACGCTGCCCGATGGCCGTCACCTCCGGCGCTACCAAATCGGCATGATTGACGGCGCAGGCAATGCGCCCGAAACCCTCGCTGCCGCGGTGACGCTGATCGACGGGCTCGCCGCCTGCTACACACCGGGCAAACCGCACTATCCTGCGCACAGCAAAGGTGGGCTGCTGGTGCATTGCCGCGGCGGGCGCTCGCGCTCGGTGACGGTTCTGGCGCTCTGGCTGCATCTGCGGCGTCCCGAAGACTTCCCCACCTTCGATGCCGCCCTGACCCACCTGCGCGCCTTGCGCGGGCTGAACCAGAGCTATCCGCTGCCGCCGATGCTGGCGCTGGCGCAAGAGGTGCTGGACCGCGGCCTCTGCCGCCGATGACACCGTCCCGCCCACCGCCCCGCCCGCCACTCGGTCCGCCCAAGGGCCGGTTCGTGACTGCCGCCGATGTCGCCCGCCTTGCCGGGGTCTCGCGCTCGGCGGTCTCGCGCGCCTTCACCCCCGGCGCGCAGGTCTCGGAACAGGCCCGCGCGCGCATCCTTAAGGCCGCCGAAGAACTGGGCTACCGGGTCAACCGCCTTGCCCGCACCCTGCATCAGGAGCGCTCCGATCTGGTGGGCATCGTCGGCGGCAATTTCTCCAACCCCTATATCTCGGCTCAGCTCGACGCGCTGTCGAAGGCGTTGCACGCCCGCCGCCTGCAATGCCTGCTGATGAACAGCGCGGGTGGTATGACCGAAGATCTGAAACGGCTGCTGGACTACCGCGTGCGCACCGTGGTGCTGCTGTCAGGCGCCGCGCCCGACGCGCTGATCCGGCTTTGCGCGCAGAATGGCGCGCGCATGGTGCTGATCAACCGCCCGCGCCCGCCCGAAGGCGCGCGCGCCGATCTCATCCTCGCCAACAGCGCCCACGGCGGACGGCTCGCCGCCGCGCGGCTGGCGCAGGCTGGGTGCCGGGCGGTTGCAGTCGTGATCTCTGCCTCGCGCACCTCGGCCAAGCTGGAGCGAGCGGAGGCGTTCTGCTCGGAAATGGCGCTGCGCGGAATTCCGGTCACCCGCTGGGCCGATGGCCCGAACAGCTATGAGACGGGCGTCGAGGCAGCGCGGGCGCTGCTGAGGGTGCCCGGTCTGGACGGCATCTTTGGCGTGACCGACGAGATCGCCTTGGGGGTGCTCAACACCGCCCGGTTCGAGCTTGGCCTGCGTGTGCCCGAGGATCTGTCGGTGATCGGCTTCGACAACGCGCCGATCTCCGCGTGGTCCTCGCACGCGCTCACCACGGTCAGCCAGTCGCTGGAGGCGGTGACGCAGGCCACCCTCGAGGCGATTGAGCTGCCCGCCGAGGCCCCGCCATTGCTTTGCGAGGTGCCGGTGCGGCTGATCGAGCGCGGATCGGTCCGGTCTGCGGCGGCTCAGTCCTGAACCTGCGCCGGGCCGAGCGTAGCGTAATAGGCCGCAAGGTCTGCGATATCCGAGTCGGTCAGGTTCTTCGCCGCCGCCTGCATGAGAGGCGCGCGCGGCGTTTCGGGCACCGGGCCGTCGCGATAGAGATGCAGCCAGTTGACCAGCCAGTAGCCATCCTGCCCGGCGATGCGCGGCGTGTCCGCCCGCTTCGGCGTCAGCCCGTCTGCGCCGCCTTCATGGCACGACGCGCAGCTGGCGATATCCTCGTGCTCATCGCCTTGCCGAGCCAGTGCCCGGCCCCGCTCCGCATCGCCATAGGGCAGCGCCGCGCCTTGCCACGTCGCGCTCATGCCCGCATAGCGCTGCGCGATCCCCGCGCGCGTCTCGGCGCTGAGCGGCGCAGCGAGCGGCTCCATGAACCCGCTCTCGCGGTGACCCTCGGCATAGGCCCCCAGAACCAACTCAAGCCACTCTCGGGACTGTCCGGCCAGCTTTGGCGCGGTGCCCTCGCGGCCCAGCCCATCTTCGCCATGGCAGCGCGCGCAGGCCAGATCCTGCGGGATCGCGCCGGGCAGTCCGCCAAAGCGCACACCCGCGCTCTCGTAGCCCCCCGAGCGACCGAAAGCTGCACGCTCGAACTGCGCCCGGTCGAATCCGTCATAGTGCGAAAGGAAGGCGGCCAGCGCCCAAGGCTCATCGTCGCGCTCCTCGCCCGGCCACGCTGGCATGCCCGTGTATTTGGCGCCATGGCGGGCGATCCACCAGAATTCCTTCGGCCCGTAATCCTCGGAACTGAGCGTCGGCGGCTCGGGGCGCATGCCCTCCACCACCGGGTTGCGCGCGATGCCCGGCCCGCCGTGGCACGTCATGCAGCCGGTGGCGAAATGACCCGCGCCGAGGCGGATCAGCGCCGGGTCCTCAAGGTTTACATGTCGCGGAATCTCCTCGCCGCTGGCACGGATGGCCACCGCGTTGCGCAGGTATTGGTGCAGCACAGCGCCCACCCCCGGCAGATGCGGCACCGAGGCGGCGATATTGTAGGGCGCCAGCCAGAAGACGGTATTGCCCGCCACCAGCAGCGCGGCAATGCCGCCGAGGATCCAGCGTTTCACTCTCATGCCTGCGCCTCCTTCAGCTGCAGCGCCCGACCAAGCCGGCGCAGCGCGGCCACAAGGTAGATCGCGCCCCCCGCCCCGGCCATGAGCGCGCCCGCCACCTGCTGCTCCTGCAGCGCCGAAAGGCCAAGATGCCCGGCGCAGATGTCGCCGTAGAGCGTGCGCGGCGCGAGGCCGATCAGCGCCCCGAGCAGGGTCATGTGCATGGTCGTCGCAAGCAGCACCACCGCGCCGCCAAAGCCGCCCGCCGCGCGCACCGCCCCCCAGAGCATCAGCCCCGCCAGCAGAAAGCTCGCCTGCTCCAGCACAAGGCCCATCGCGGTCAGACGCGCCCAAAGGTGCATGCCCGGCAGGTGCCAGAGCCAGACCACCAGCATCTCGGCCACCGCACCAAGCGCCAGCGCCATCGCGCCCGACGGCAGCCGCAGGTTCGGGGCCCAGAGCGCCGGAACCACGGCGGTCACGCCAAGGTGGAGCACCATATGCAGCACCATCGAGCCGGTCGCCAGATCTGGCAGCGGGCCGATCCAAAGGCCCGCCAGCAGCGCCAGCGCGAGGAGGCGGCGCGGGCTCAGCATTGGCCCAGCACCATGCCGGGGATCACTGTGAAGAGGATGGCCACCGCCGAAAGCACGCACAGCAGCAGCGCCACGTGGCCGACGAAACGGTCCCGCGCCCGTTCCGAGCTTTCAGTGATTTCCTCGAAGATCACGAAGACGCCGCCGTAGCGGCGCAGCGCCAGCACCGCCAGCCCGATGATCGCAGCGATGCAAAGCGCGCCCAGCCCGGCAATGATCCAGCGCGGTTCGGCCAGCGGTGTGCCGCGCCCCAGCTTGGCGCACCAGATCGCCGCGACCCAGTAGCTTAGCAGGAAATGCGCCGCCCAGATCGAGGGCGCGGCGACAAGGATCCACACCGAGCCCTGATCGATGACGCGCGGCGCCTCGCCGGGCGGGACGATCTTCTTATTGTCGCGGGACCGGGCCATCACGCCACCCCCATCAGCATCGGGAACAGCGCCAGCAGCGCAAAGATCACCACAGCGGTCAGCGCGACGAAATGGGTGAAGAGCGTCAGGTTGGCGCTGTCGGCGTGATAGCGCGGCGTGCAATGACCGCACCAGATCCGCGCCGCCACGTAAAGCCGCATCACTGCGTCGAGCAGCAGGTGCACGCCGATCCACAGGATCAGGATCCAGACAGTGGCATCAAAGGAGGTCTCGGTGGGGTCCAGCCCGGCGCTCCATGCCGCCCAGCCCCATGCGCCCAGCCCAAGCGCCCCAAGCGGCACGCCCGCGACCAGCAGGCCCATCGCCTGCCCGGTGCTGCCGCCCGCCAGCCGCGTCCGCGCCAGCAGCGCCGTCCCCCAGCCCGCCAGCAACAGCGCGAGACCGACCAGCAGCCAGCCAAAGCCCGGCAGGTTCACCGCGCTCGGCAGGAAGTCCGGCAGCGCGGTCCAATAAAAGAAGTAGCTGAACACCAGCCCCATGAAGGCGGTCATGTCGCCGGTCATGGTGATGAACACCGCCCACCAGCCGGGCGAGTTGTTGCCTTGCGCATAGGTCGGCAGCACCAGCCCGCGCCCCGCAGCCTTTTCGGGGACCTCCGGGATCTGCGACGTGCCGGTCCACAGCCACCACAGGGTGAAGCCGACAAATCCGGCGCCAAAGATCAGCGTCAACGCCCAGAGATGGAATGTGGCAAGGATGAACACCGCGCCAAGACAGCCCGCCGCGCCAAGGGTCAGATAGCTCGGCCCGCCAACGCGCTGAACATAAAGCGGACGGGCGTCGAGGATGTCGGTGATGATCAGCTCGCGCTTGCCCTCCTTGGCGTCGGGCAGGAACCACTCGCCGCGGTCGATCTCGTCCAGCAGGCCCTTCTGCTCCCAAAGCGGGTAGCGGGTGTGGATATAGGGGATCGAACGCACGCCCCACGGCTTGTCCGGCACCTCGGCGCCCCACTCCATCGTGCCCGCGTTCCACAGGTTGCGCTCGACCAGCGGCGCCTTGCCGCGCGGCCAGAGCACGTTGACCGCCAGCACCACGAAGCCCGCCGCGAAGACGAAAGCGCCCACGGTCGAGACCATGTTGAGCACCGCCCAGCCATCGGTGACGTCATAGGTCCAGACCCGCCGCGGCATGCCCATGACCCCGGTCCAGTGCATCGGCAGGAAGGCAAGGTTGAAGCCGCCGAACATCAGCCAGAAGCTCCAGCGCCCCAGCCGGTCGGACATCTTCTTTTGCGTGACGAACGGGTACCAGTAGTGCACCCCGGCAAAGAGCGGAAAGAGCATGCCGCCGATCAGCGTGTAATGCAGGTGCGCCACGACAAAGTAGCTGTCATGCGCCTGCCAGTCGAAGGGCACTAGCGCCACCATCACGCCGGTCAGCCCGCCGAAGACAAAGATCGCCAGCGCGCCGCCGGCAAACAGCATCGGCACCGAGCGGCGCACCTTGCTGACCAGCATGGTGGCGATGAAGCAGAAAATCTGGATGCCGGTGGGCACCGCCACCGCTTCGGAAGCCGCCGAGAAGAAGCTCAGCGAGATCTCAGGCAGGCCGGTGGTGAACATGTGGTGCACCCACAAGCCGAACGACAGGAACGCCACGCCCACCGCCGACAGCACGATCCACGAATGGCCGACCATGGGCCGCCCGGCGAAGGTCGGCAGGATGGTTGCGATCAGCGCGATGGACGGCAGGAATATGATGTAGACCTCGGGGTGGCCGAAGATCCAGAACAGGTGCTGCCAGAGCAGCGGATCGCCGCCGCGATCGGGATCGAAGAAGGCCCAGCCAAAGGCGCGCTCCATCTCCAGCAACAGGTCGCCGGCGATCAGCGGCGGGAAGGCGAAAAGGATCATCCCCGCCACCACCAGCACGTACCAGCAGTAAAGCGGAATGAGGTTCAGTCGCATGCCCGGCGGGCGCGACTTCAGCACGCCGACGATCAACTCGACCGCGGCAGCGATCGACGACACCTCGATGAACGACAGCCCAAGCAGCCAGATGTCGGCCCCCAGCCCGCTGTAGTCTGTGTTGGACGACAGCGGCGTGTACATGAACCAACCGCCCTGCGGCGCCACGCCAAAGAACACCGAGCCGCAGACAAACACCCCGCCGATCAGGAAGCACCAGTACCCGAAGGCGGAAAGCCGCGGGAACGGCAGGTCGCGCGCGCCAAGGATCTCGGGCAGGATCAGGATCGCCACCGCCTCGAAGATCGGCACCGCAAAGAGGAACATCATCGCCGTGCCGTGCAGGGTGAACAGCTGATTGTAGAGGCTCTGCGACAGCAGATCGTTGTTCGGCACCGCCAGTTGTGCGCGGATCAGCAGCGCCAAGAACCCGGCGAAGGTGAAGAAGGCGAAGGACGTCAGCAGGTACCATTTGCCCACCGACGAGTTGTTCACCGCCGAGATGCGTCGCCAGCCGGTCGGCGTCTCCCAGACCTTCATCAGCCGGGCGCGCTGCGCCTCGTCGCGCGCCTTGTCGTAGGGCTCGGCCGGGGGCAGCTTGGAGAGGTCGATCTCTTGGGTCATGCGCGGCTCAGTCCAAACTCATCAGGAAGGTCACGAGCGCGTCGAGCCGCTCGCCTTGCAGGCCCGGATAGGCGGGCATGTCGATCTCGGGTTTCATCTCGTGGGTGTCGGTG
Organism: Salipiger sp. ABF4_146; assembly: GCF_056161345.1. Classification (NCBI taxonomy): domain Bacteria; kingdom Pseudomonadati; phylum Pseudomonadota; class Alphaproteobacteria; order Rhodobacterales; family Roseobacteraceae; genus Salipiger; species Salipiger sp. ABF4_146. The sequence continues at coordinate 127,907 of NZ_JBSWYX010000011.1, forward strand.
ATCCAGCGCGCCATATTGTCCGGCGTCATCTCGTAGATGCCCGTCCCCAGCTTGTCGCGCGCTGCCAGATGCGTCAGGTCTGGTCCGACCGGACCCTGCGCATCGGTGCCGCGGATGGTGTGGCACGCGCCGCAGCCTTCCTCTTCGAACACCGCATAGCCGGGATCGCCTTCGTCCACCTGCGCCGGCTGCGCCTCATGCGCCAGCCACGCGTCAAACGCCCCGGGCTCCATGACAACGGCATCAAAGCGCATCAGTGCGTGCGCGCCGCCACAGAACTCGGCGCAGAGCCCGCCCCAGTTGCCCAGCTTTTGCGGGGTCAGCGCCAGCGTCGTCTCGCGTCCGGGGATCATGTCCATCTTTCCCCCCAGCGCAGGCACCCAGAACGAATGGATCACGTCGTCAGCAGTCAGCCGGAACAGCGCCCTCTCGCCCAGCGGCAGGCGGATCTCGTTTGCGGTGGTGACCGGCCCGCCGGGGGTCTCGTAAACCACCCGCCACCACCAGCGCTCGCCGTCCACGCGCACGGTCAGCGCGCCATCATCGGCGGTGATGTCACGCAGGATGAGCAGGCCCCAGATCAGCAGCCCGCCGACCACCAGCACCGGCAGCGCCACGCCGCCCCAGATGATGAAGCGGCGGGCCTCGCGCTCTCGGTTAGGCTTGGCATCGGCGCGGTGGGCATAGATGGCCGCCCCGATCACGAGGCTCCAGATCACCGCCGCTCCGGCCAGTACCACCCAGAACAGCGTTTCGACCGATTGTGCTTCTTCGCCCGCGCCAGCGAGCCAGTTGTGACGCCCCGAGCAGCCCGCGACGAGCAGTGGAATGGTCAGGAGTACCCCGCGTTTCAATACGAACCTGTCCCTTGCACCTGCCGCATGTCCTGAACGGCAACCGCAGAAGGTCGCGAAAGGTTCCCGAATACGTGAGGTTTAAGTGACCCGCCGTGAGCCGCCGGTCAGGCTGCGCGGAACGGATTGACGATGCGCAGGTGCCCTTCCACCAGCAGACCGTCGTGCATGTCCTCGGACCACAGCGTCTCGCAGCCCGCCTCGAGCGCCGCCGCGACAATCATCGAGTCGTAGACCGAGAATCCGTAGCGCGCGCCATGGGCGCGGCCGATGTCGTGGGTGTCGGTGGTCAGCGGGCTGGTCTCGCACAGCGCACGGATCGCGCCAAGGAACGCGCCCGCCTCGTCATGGGTCATCTTGGCCTTGCGCCGGCAGTTCACCAGCGCCTCGTTCAACACCTGCACGCTGATCACGCCGCCCCGCGCCAGCAACGCCTCGGCACGGTCCGCCTTGGGCCCCTCGCCCAAGAGGTAGAGGATCACATTGGTGTCGAAGAAAGCGCGCGCCATCTCAGCGGGCGTTGGCCTCGTCGCGGCTCAGGCGTGCGCCCTCGGGCAGCCGCCCGCGAAACCGGCGCAGCCCTTCGAGGATTTCCTCGGGCCGCTCGGCGCGGCTGACCGCAAGGCCCCGCGCGTCGGGGTGCAGGTCGATCCGGTCGCCCTCTTTCAGCCCAAGCTCGCGGACGAGATCGGCAGGCAGGCGCACGGCCAGCGAATTTCCCCATCTCGAAACTTGCATGCGGGCCTCCGGGAAGCACGTTAAGCGCGGTCAGCCTATCCAAGCAACTGAGCACGGATAGACATCTGGAAATGTATATCCACACAGGTGATTTTTCAAGGCAGGCGAGTCTTCAAGACAGGCGAATGTTCAAGTAGACACGGTGCGCACGGCCCGCCCGATGCGAAACCGTCCCGGCATAAAAATAGACACCCGGAGGAAACCCCCGGGCGCCACTCTTACTTAAAGACCAAATGCAAAGTCTGGCTTCAATCGCCTTTCCAAGACCCGAACGCGCGGCGCCGCCCTTAAAATGCGGGCGTGACGCTACCACAAGAAGTGAGAAAAACTTCGATTTGATCGGTCGTGGCAGCGACCCCAGGCACACTCAGGTTAGCTAAAAATCGCCTTTCCGTGAGCAAAATTTTGCCCCAACCCGCCAATTTCGGGCAAGCCACTGAGCTGCCATATCTTTTCCACAGTCTGTGGAAACTTGGGTTTCAACCATCGCGAGAACGACTCAATCCGGGACAATACGCCACCGGGTAAGCAAGCTGGAATCACCTGATTCGAGCGTCTCTAACCGTAAAATCTGCGAGTTAAGATGTTGTTAAAGCTCAGCTTAATCTGAAGCTCTTGCGGTTCACCACCAGATGATGTGGCCGGCTCGCAAAGTCCTACCTTTGGAAGTAGGCCGCGCCCCACACCCGGCGGCGCGATTTCTCGGAAAACTTAAACTTCGGGCGGCCGTCCTCATTACCGCCGCAATCCAGCCAAATGCGCGCGCTTCCAGACACAAGAACGCCCCCGGCCATTTGGACCGGGGGCGCCTTCATCTCAGGAGAGACGATCTCAGCCGAGGATGCCGTTCAGCGTTGCCGAGGGGCGCATCACAGCCGCGGTCTTCTCCGCGTCACCGTGATAGTAGCCGCCGAGGTCGACAGCCTTGCCCTGCGCCGCGGCCAGCTCGCCGGTGATCTCCGCTTCGCCTTCGGCCAGTGCCTTGGCGATGGGCGCGAAATACGCCGCCATCTCGGCATCGTCCGACTGCGCCGCCAGCGCTTCGGCCCAGTAACGGGCGAACCAGTAGTGGCTGTCGCGGTTGTCCGGCTCGCCCACTTTGCGCGACGGCGAGCGACCGTGGTCGAGGATGCCCTGCGTCGCGGTTTCCACCGCATCGCCCAGCACCCGCGCCTTGGCGTTGTCCTTCTGGTCGGCAAGGAACTTGAAGCTCTCGCCAAGCGCACAGAACTCGCCGAGGCTGTCCCAACGCAGGTGGTTCTGCTCCATCAGCTGCTGCACGTGCTTCGGTGCCGAGCCGCCAGCGCCGGTTTCGAACAGGCCGCCACCGTTCATCAGCTTTACGATCGACAGCATCTTGGCCGAGGTGGCCAGCTCGAGGATCGGGAAGAGGTCGGTCAGGTAGTCACGCAGCACGTTGCCGGTGATCGCGATGGTGTTCTCGCCCTTGGTGATGGTCTCGAGCGAGGCGATGGTCGCTTCGCGCGGGGCCATGATCTCGAACTTGTCGGCAACGCCCTTGGCTTCGAGGATCGGCTTCACGAACTCGATCAACTGCGCGTCGTGGGCACGGCTGGCGTCGAGCCAGAAGATCGCGCGATAGCCGGTGGCTTTCTGACGCTCGATGGCAAGGTTGACCCAGTCTTCGATCGGTGCCTTGCGGGCCGAGGCCGAACGCCAGATGTCGCCTGCGGCCACCTCATGCGAATGCAGCACGGTGCCATCGTCGAGGATCATCTTGACGGTGCCCGCCTCGGGGATCTCGAAGGTGGTCGGGTGCGAGCCGTATTCTTCTGCCTTCTGCGCCATCAGGCCAAGGTTCTGCACGGTGCCTGCGGTGGCCGGGTTCAGCTTGCCGTTGGCTTTGAAGAACTCGATCGCCGCGTCGTAAACCGGGGCGTATGAACTGTCAGGGATCACGCAGTTGGTGTCGTGCTGCGCGTTGTCCGGGCCCCAGCCCTTGCCGCCGTCACGGATCAGCGCGGGCATCGAGGCGTCGATGATCACATCCGAGGGCACGTGCAGGTTGGTGATGCCCTTGTCGGAGTTCACCATGTACATCGGCGGACGGGTGCCGCGCACCTCGTCGATCGCCGCGACGATCTCGGGCTTGTCCTTAACCCGCTCCAGCAGGTCGCCAAGGCCCGAGTTCGGGTTGACGCCAAGCGCTTTCAGCTCGTCGCCGTATTTCTCGAACACCGGCTTGAGCCATGCTTTCACCGCGTGGCCAAAGATGATCGGGTCCGAGACCTTCATCATCGTCGCCTTCATGTGCAGCGAGAACAGCGTGCCTTCGTCTTTCGTCTTCTTGATCTCTTCTTCAAGGAAGGCGTCAAGCTTGGCGGCGCTCATGTAGGTGGCGTCGACCACGGTGCCTGCGGGGTAGGACACGCCCTCTTTGAGGACCTTCTCGCCCGACGCGGTTTCCAGAACGATCTTCGCGGTCGCGGCCTTGTCGAGGGTCGCCGACACTTCGTTCGAGAAGAAGTCACCGCCCGACATCGACGCAACGCGGGTCTTGCTGGCGGCAGTCCATTCGCCCATGCGGTGCGGGTTGTTCTGGGCGAACTTCTTCACCGCTGCGGCGGCGCGGCGATCCGAGTTGCCTTCGCGCAGCACCGGGTTCACGGCCGAGCCCTTGATGCCGTCATACTTGGCCTGAACCGCCTTCTCTTCGTCGGTGGTCGCCTCGTAGGGGTAGTCGGGCAGCGCGTAGCCTTGGCCCTGCAGTTCCTTGACCGCGGCCACCAGCTGCGGCACCGACGCCGAGATGTTCGGCAACTTGATGACGTTCGCTTCGGGTTTCTTCACCCAGTCGCCGAGCCATGCAAGGTCGTCCGACTGGCGCTGCTCTTCGGTCAGCGCCTCGGGGAAGGTCGCAAGAATGCGGCCCGCCAGCGAGATGTCCTTGGTGCCGACCGAAACGCCAGCGGCGGCGGCAAAGCTGCGGATGATCGGAAGCAGCGAGGCCGAGGCAAGCTCGGGCGCTTCGTCGACCTTGGTGTAAACGATGTCAGGCGTGTTGTTCTCAGCCATAATGCAATGCCTTTCCTGGGGGTCTGGCCCCATTTAGCCGTTCTGCATACAAAGGTCTACAGTCGCGGTGCCGCAGGATGTCACCTCCGGCAGACGCCCCTGCCCTACCCCGGATTTTCCCATATTTCCACGCCGCGCGGGATGTTTGCGCGACCATCTGCCGGTGAGCCGTTGAGCGTACTTCGCCGTACCAAGCGACGGGCAGGTAAAAGCCCGGCCCTCAATCCTCTTCCCGCAGGCTGGACCCCTCGGGCAGCGGGCGCTTGATGTTGCGCTGCATGTCCATGACGTAGCCGATGATCGCCGCCACCGCCTCCCAGTGCTGCACCGGGATCTGCTTGTCGAGTTCCGCCACATCATGCAGCGCCCGCGCCAGCGGCTTGTTCTCGATGATCGGCACCTCGACGTCGCGCGCCAGATGACGGATCCGGGCGGCCATCAGATCGGCGCCCTTGGCGACACAGACCGGCGCCGTATCCACGCCGCTCTCGTATTTCAGAGCCACCGCGTAATGTGTCGGGTTGGTCAGCACCACCGTGGCACGCGGCACCGCCTGCGCGATGCGTTGCTTGGCGCGCTCGCGGCGCAATTGCGCGCGCTTGCCGCGGATCTGCGGATCGCCCTCGGTGTCCTTCGTCTCATCCTTGATTTCCTGCATCGACATGCGCTGTTTGCGGCGATGATCGAAGCGTTTCCAGAACACGTCCGCCACGGCGATCACCAGCAGCAGCGCCAGCACCACCAGCAGCATCCGCGTTGCCGCGCGCCGGGCCAGTTCGGTCACCATACCGGGCAGTATGCCCTGGACCAGCCACAGCTCGCGCACCGCGTGATAGGTGATCCACAGGCCGATGGCGCCCACCACCATCACCTTCACGATGCTCTTGAAAAACTCAACCATCGCGCTGGACGAAAACAGCTTCTTGAACCCGCCGATGGGTGAGATCTTCGACAGCTTCGGCTTGATGCGCTCGGCGGCCACCACAACATCGCCCTGCAGCGCCACCCCGGCGAAGGCGCCCAGCACCATCAGCGTCAGCAGCGGCGCAAGCAGGATGCCGACACCGCGCAAGACGCCCCATGTCACCCCGCCAAGATCGCGGATCCCGGCCACGTCCTCGCCCACATGCACCTGACCCGCGGTCTCGAAGACGCTGCGCAGGATGCCCGACAGCGGCGCCGACACGCTGGGCAGCACAAAGGCGGTCACCGCAAACAGCGACAGCACCGCCGTAACATTGCCCACCTCCTTGGAACTGGGAACGTCGCCTTTCTCGCGCGCCTGCCGAAGCTTTCGCTCTGTCGGCTCTTCGGTCTTGTTGTCCTTGTCCTCGTCTTCGGCCATGGCGCCCTCAGAAGACCAGCAGGCCGAGCCAGTTCGCGAACTGCTCGGCAAACTCGCGCAGCATCATCGGCGCGGCCATCACCAGCACCAGAAGCCCCGACATGATCAGCACCGAACTGGCCACGAAGAACACCGGAAGCGTCGGCATCATCCGCGCCGTAAGCCCCATGGCAAGATTGAGCAGCAACCCCATGACAAAGAACGGGGCGGCAACCGACAGGCCCATGTAAAAGCTCGCGCTCACCGCCTTGACCATCTGCTGCGCCAGATCGCCCGTCAGGATCTGGCCGGGCGGGAACACGTCGTAGCTCATCACCATGGCGCCAATGATCAGGTGGTGCAGATCGGTGGCGAAGATCACCGCCACCGCCGCCATCATCAGCGCCGAAGAGATGAGGTTCGCGCCCTCGAATGATCCGAGGCTGGGCGAAAAAGCGTTGGCCAGCCCCGAGATCATGCCGATCTGATAGCCCGCGAACTGCAGGCCGGTCAGCAGGATGCGCGCCGTCACGCCGATCCACACCCCCAGCGTCAGTTCAATCGCCATGGTGCCGAGGAACGCGGCGGGATTGTCGAAATCCACCGGCCCCAATGGCGTCAGCGGATATAGCGCCAGCGACAGCACCAGCGCCATGGCCAGCCGGTGGCGGGCCGGAAACAGCGCCTCGCCGAAGCCGGGCACGAACATGACGATGCCGCCGATGCGTGCAAAGACCAGCGCCACGCCAAGGAATTCGGCGGTGAGGAGCGCCGAGAGGTTCATCTACTTGCCGATGGTAGCGACGGTGCGCAGCGCCGCCTTGCGGTGGATCTCATTGTGCGACAGCACGGTGGTCATCGGGCTGACCCGCTCGAGCATCGAGCGCACGAAGCTGCGCACCTCGGGGCTGACCAGCAGCGCCGGCCACTCGTCGCGCTCGGCGAACTGCTGGATCTCGCGCCGGGCCTGCAGCACGAAATCCTGCACCCGCTGCGGCGACATGACGAAGTTGCGCTCGTCGCCGCTGACCCGCAGCGCCTCGAGGAATTCCTTCTCCCAGGCAGGGCCCATGGTGATCACCGAGATAAAGCCCGAGCCATCCATCATCGACTTGCAGATCTGATTGGCGAGGCGGCGGCGCACCTGCTCGATGATCTGTGTGACGTTCGACGTGCTGCGCTTGGCATCAGCGATTGCCTCGATGATCAGCGGCAGGTTGCGCACCGAAACCCGCTCCGCCAGCAGCCCCTGCAGCACCTGCTGGATCAGCACCATCGGCGCATTGCCCGGGATGTCCTTGGCCAGCTTCTGATACTCGCGGTCGAGCCCCTCGATCAGCTCTTGCGTCGCGCCATAGGTCATCAGCTCGGGCAGGTGCTCTTTCACCACTTCCGTCAGATGGGTGATCATCACGCTTTCCGGGTCGACCACGGTCAGCCCCATGGCCTCGGCCTTCTTGGCCTGCTGCGGATCGACCCAGAGCGCATCCAGCCCGAAGGTCGGGTCCTTGCCCTTCTCGCCCTGCAGGCCGCATTCGCCGGGGTTCACCACCATCATGCCTGCCGGGCGCACCTCGCCGCGCGCAACCTCGACGCCCTGCACCATGATGCCATAGCTCTGCGAGGGCAGCATCGGCTCGTCCTTGATCCGCACCGTGGGCAGCACAAACCCATACTCACGCGCAAAAAGGCCGCGCAGGCTCTTGATCTTGCCCGCCAGCGCCGCGTCGGGGCTCGAGATCAGCGGCACCAGCGCCTGCCCCAGATCGAGCCGCAGACTGTCGAGCTTCAGCGTCTCCTTGATGTTGTCCTCTGCGGGCGCCGCCTCGGCCTTCTGGCGCGCCACTTCTTCGCGCGCCTTTTCCTGCACCGCCTCTTCGGCGTGCCGCTGCACCAGCACACCAAGGCCGATCATCAAACCGGCCAGCGCAGTGAATACCACCGCCGGAAAGCCCGGCAGCAGGCCGATGCCAAAGAGCAGCGCCGAGGCCATGAACAGCGCCTTGGGAAACTTCGACAGCTGACCCAGCACCGCCTCGTTCGCCGCGCCCTCGGTGCCGCCCTTGGTGACGATCAGGCCCGCCGCCAGCGACACCACCAGCGCCGGCACCTGCGTCACCAGCCCGTCACCAATGGTCAGCACGGTGTAGAAATTCGCCGCTTCCGACAGCGACAGCCCGTGCTGCGCTACGCCGATCAGGATGCCGCCGATGACGTTGATGATGGTGATGATGATCCCCGCCACCGCGTCGCCACGGACAAACTTCGAGGCACCGTCCATCGCGCCGAAGAACCCGCTCTCGTCCTCCAATTCCTTGCGGCGGTTGCGCGCCTGCTCCTCGTCGATCAGCCCGGCGCCGAGATCGGCATCGATCGCCATCTGCTTGCCGGGCATGGAGTCCAGCGAGAAGCGGGCCGTCACCTCGGCGATCCGAGTCGAGCCTTTGGTGATCACCACGAAGTTGATCACTACGAGAATGGCAAAGACCACGATGCCGATGATGAAGTTGCCGCCGACGATGAAGCGCGAGAACCCCTCGATCACCCCGCCCGCCGCGCTGGGGCCGGTGTGACCTTCGGACAGGATCAGCCGGGTGGAGGCGACGTTCAGCGACAGCCGCAGCATGGTCACCACCAGCAGCAGCGTCGGGAAGGAGTTGAACTCCAGCGGTTTCGGGATCCACAGCGCGACCATCAGGATCAGCACCGAGACCGACAGCGACACCGCCAGCCCGAAGTCGAGAATGATCGGCGGCAGCGGCACGAAAAGCACCGCCAGCATCAGCGTCACACCGATGGCGAAGGCCACGTCGCGGTTGGCCATGCTCTTGCCCAGCAGGTTGCTGCGTTTCTGCGCGGCGGTGAAGGGATCGGTCAGGGCCATCAGAACATCTTTCGGAAGGCGGGAAGCACGGGCTGCATCACCTCGCGCCCGAACAGGCTGCGCGCGCCCTCGTCGGCGGCGCCAGAGCGGGTGGTGATCGACGAGGTCCAGAAATGCCCCGCGGGCAAGGGCTCGGCCGTGGCAACGGCAACCGGCGCCGCCCCCGCGCTGCCATCCGCAGCCGCCAGCGTGCGGAAGATCTCCAGCCGCTCGTTGGCGATCTCGACGTTCTGGCGCAGCCGCGAAAGGTAGACGTCCTTATGCTCGGGCGTCGCCGAATGGTAACGGCCCGCCGCCTCGATCCAATCACCGGTCTGCTGGTAGAGCGAGACCAGCAGACGCGCGGCGTAATCGACGTTGCGCGCCGGATCGAAGCCGTGTTCCAGCGAAGCAAAGGCGTCGGGATGCCAACGCAGGTTCACCTGCATGCAGCCCACGTCAATCGAGGTGACCCCATCGCCGCGCCGCGCCCGCGTCCAGCTGGCAGCGGTCTCGGGCCGTTCGAAATAGCGCCCGTCCCCCGCGGCGTTCGCGGTCCAAGGCCAGATCGTCAACTCGCCCTGATGCATCATGCCCGCCTCCTGCAGGCCGATGCCCAAAAGCAGGTTGCCGGGGATCTGGTGGCGCAGCTGCGCACGCAGGATCTCGCGGATGCACACGCCCGCCGGATCACCAACCGCCTCCCCCGCGCCGCGCCCCGCCGGAGCCGGCGTGGCGGCGGCGCGCTCGGAAGGGCGATAGAAATCGCTCCAATCGGCACGCGCGCCCGGCGCCACCAGCAGCAGCACCAGACCGGCGGCCAGCAAGGCATCGACGAGCCGCATCACAGCCCCCCGCTGACGATCAGGTCGAACACCGTGTCCGACAGCCGTTTGACCATGGCGTACATGAAGGGGGTCAGCACCAGCAGCGCCAGAAAGATCGACACGATCTTCGGCACGAAAGTCAGCGTCATTTCCTGAATCTGCGTCAGCGCCTGAAAGAAGGCGATGGCCAGACCGACCGTGAGCGCGATCGCCATGATCGGGCCGGACGCGTAGAGCACGGTCAGGAACGCTTCCGACAGGATCGTGTGCGTGTCGCTTTCTGTCACCGCGCCCCCCTACCGGATCAGACCGGCATACGCATGATTTCCTGATACGCCTCGACCAGCTTGTCGCGCACCGAGACGGCGACCTTCACCGTCGATTCCAGCTCCAGCGTGGCCAGCACCACCTGCTGCGTATCGGCACCGCCGCGCATCCCGGTCTGCGCCGTGGCCTCGGCCTCGCGCATGGTCTGCACGGTCTCGGCGCCGGCCTTGGCGACCATATCGGAAAAGCTTGGCCCCTTGTCCTGCTCGGGAGCGATCGGAGGGGTCTTTTCCGCCAGCATATCGCGCGAGGCCCGGTAGGCCCCGCTGGCAGAGTTCAGCGAAAGGAGCGACGTGGGTTCCGCCATTCTTGCTAGTCCTATTTCAGCAGATCGAGAAGCTGGGTGCGCATGGTGCGCCCGGTCTCAAACATGTTGAGGTTGGCCTGATAGCTGCGCGACGCTTCGCGCATGTTGGCCAGCTCAAGAATTGTCTTCACGTTCGCCACCTTCACAAAGCCATCGTCGTTGGCCGACGGGTGCGCAGGATCGTAACGCAGTTCAAAATCGGTATCGTCGCGGGTCACATCAGAGACGCTCACCATGGAAGCGCCGCTTTCGCGGTCGACCATCTCTTCGAAGGAGATGACCTTGCGGCGGTAAGGATCGCCGCCCGGCTCGTTCGAGGTCGAACTGGCGTTGGCCACATTCTCCGACACGACCTTCAGCCGCTCGCCCTGCGCGCGCATGCCGCTGGCGGCGACGTTTAGAATGGATTTCAGCGGATCCATGACAGTCCCTCTCAGCGAATGCCCGTGACCGCTATGGTCAGCAGGCTGTTGCCCTTGCGATACAGTTCGGCGGCAAGCCGGTAGCTGCCCGCCACCTCGGCGGCCTTGATGGTCTGCTGCTCGACCGACACCGTGTTGCCGTCGAGGCTGGCCTCCCACGCGGTCTCGTCGCGCTCGATCCGAACGCCGTCGGGCGCGGTTGTCGTATTGTTGATGTGCTGCGCGTCGGTCGTCGCCAGCCCGTTGAAACTCCGCTGTCCTTCCAGCGCCTCGGCGAAATCATTGACTTCACGCGCTTTGTAGTTGGGCGTGTCGGCGTTCGCGATGTTTTCGGAAATCACGGTTTGCCGCGCCCCGAGCCACGTCATGCGGTCCGAAGCGAGCTGGAAAAAGGACATTCCACCAAGTTTCATGAAGAGTTCCCTTTTGGTTGAAACAAGGATAGCATGAATAAAACAAACTGATCAATGGATAGTAGCCATGCACACGGCGTTTTCCGAGCTATCAAGTCTTACGCGGACCATTGAAAGGTCAAGCATTTCCGGGCAGGTGACCTCTGCGCTGGGACTCGTCCTGACCGTGTCGGGGCTCGAACGCGCCGTTGGCATCGGGGCGCATTGCCTCGTGCAGGGCCGCGAGGGCCCGGTGCTGGCCGAGGTTGTGGGCATCGACGAACGCGGCACGCGCCTGCTGCCCTTCGGCAGCTGGGACGGGGTGCGCACCGGCGATCCGGTGCAAGTCTCACACAGCGCCGCCGAAATCCGCCCCGATGACGCATGGATCGGCCGCGTGGTGAACGCGCTCGGCCAGCCCCTCGACGGCAAGGGCCGCCTGCCCGAAGGCGATGCCCCGCGCAAAATCCGCGCCGCGCCGCCCCCGGCTTTCGAGCGCCGCCGCGTTGGCGCCCGGCTCAACACCAAGGTCAAGGTCATGGACGTCTTCACCCCGCTCTGCCGCGGCCAGCGAATGGGGGTGTTCGCCGGATCGGGCGTGGGCAAATCGACGATGATGGCGATGCTGGCACGCGGCGCGCAGGCCGATGTGATCGTCGTCGGCCTCGTCGGAGAGCGCGGGCGCGAGGTGCAGGACTTCTTGCAGGAGGATCTGGGCGAGGAAGGCATGGCGCGCTCGGTGGTCGTGGTCTCCACCGGCGACGAGCCGCCGCTGATGCGCCGTCAGGCCGCCTGGACCGCCACCGCCGTGGCCGAGCACTTCCGCGATCAGGGCAAGCAGGTGCTGCTGCTGCTCGACAGCGTGACCCGCTTCGCTATGGCGCAGCGCGAGATCGGCCTCGCCGGGGGCGAGCCGCCGACCTCCAAGGGCTACCCGCCCACCACCTTCGCCGAACTGCCCCGGATGATGGAACGCGCCGGCCCCGGGTCGGGCGCAGGCGGAGACATCACCGCGCTTTACACCGTGCTGGTCGATGGCGGCGACATGGAAGACCCGATCGCCGATGCGGTGCGCGGCATCATGGACGGGCACATCGTGCTCGACCGCAAGATCGCCGAACAGGGCCGCTTCCCGGCGGTGAACCTGCTGCGCTCGATCTCGCGGATGCTGCCCGATTGCCACAACGAGGACGAATACGCGATCTACCGCACCGCCCGCCGCGCCGCCGCGCGCTATGCCGATATGGAAGAACTGATCCGCATCGGCGCCTATCGCCACGGCAGCGACGAGGAGGTCGACACCGCGATCGCCCTCGCCGAGCCGCTGGACGCGCTGCTCAGCCAGCGCAAGCACGAGGCGATGGAAAGCTCCGAGACCTTCGCCCGCCTGCACGGGGCGCTCAGCGACGCAGGGATCGTGGTCGGCTGAGGCCGCTCAGCGCCTGCCCCTGGGGCTAGGTGGGCGCGAGGTGGGCGGCGTAAAGCCCCCGCCCACCCGTCACGAAAGTTGGCTTGGCCTCAGGCCTCGATCTCGCGCACGGTGATCTCATAGGCAAAGCTCGACGGGTCCAGCTCGTCCTGCTCCACGCCGTCGATCTCGGCCTGCGGGTACATCAGGAAGCCGACGCTGTCGCGCTCCGAGCCGGGCAGCACAACGTCATGCGCGAAGTTGTAGCCGACCCAGTTGCCTTCCCACGCGCCGAACAGCCCCGCACGCACCGCGCGCACCTTGGGGTCGTCCAATGCGAGGTCCTTCGGCGGCTCTTCCAGCATCACCTTGCGCACATCCGCCGGATCGACCGGAACCCAGCCGTAGTCCGACAGGAACACCTCGGCGCGGCAGTGCTGCGCCTTGCTGACGTTTTCCGATCCGGCACCAAGGCTCTTGTAGCCGAAGTTCGAGGGCGCCACGCGCAGACCGTAGACATCGCGGGCCGGCAGGCCCGCGGCGCGCGCCAGCCCGACGTAAAGCGCGTTGAGGTCGGCGCATTTGCCCGTCAGGTCGCCCACTTCCAGCATCGAGGCCACATCGCCGATGCCGCAGCCACGGGTCTCGGGGTTGCGCTCGGTGCTCTCGACCACCCACTCGTAGATCGCCCGCGCCTTCTGCAGATCGCCGGTCATGTTCTCGGTGATCATGTCCGAGGTCGCCTTGACGATGCCATCGGTGGGGATGAGCCGCGTCGGCGCGGTGTAGAGCGCGCGCTCGGCGTCCGACAGGCGCGCCCCCTGCCCCGGCGCGCCCAGATCAATGGCACGGTCGCGGGTCTCGACCTCGGCGGTGACCTCCAGCTTGGCGTCCTCCTGCCCCGACGACCACACCGCGTGCACATATTGCGCGCCGCTCTCTGCATCGGTCTTCAGTTCGGCACTGTCGGCGTTGCCCGAGAACGCCGGCGCTTCGGCGCGCATCCAGTCTTCTTCATTGACCGACGGCACGGGAATCCACGCCTGCACCGGCTTGCCGTCCGCCGGGATATCCACCTGCGTGGTCAGCGCGAAGCGGCGCCAGTCGGCGGGCTTGGGCGAGAAGGCGGCAAAGGCGCCGCGCGGCAGAAGCGCCGAAAGGGTAAGCGCAGCGCCTGCGCCGATGAACTGTCTACGATCCGGTTGCATGGTAAGCCTCATTGTCGATTCCGCGTCCGCCCCCCGTTTGGCCACCGCAGATACAGCCAGCCCCCCAAGTTCTCAAGAACCATCGCCCCGCCATCGCGCCAAAGTCGATGCCGCCGCCCGGTATCGCGGCACATTCCCCCGCCCGTGCCGCGGCCGCGATCGCCCGCCGCCCCACGAAGATTTTTGCCAACGCACAGTTCTCCCCACGTCATTCTCGGTTTATCTGGGGCGCATGGATGTCGTTCTTGTCACCGCGGTCATCGCGTCGCTCTTTCTCGTCATCGCCGCGGCCGAGCCGCTGGCGGCCCGCCTCCGCCTGCCCTACAGCGCCATCCTCGCGCTTCTGGGCACGCTCATCGGCGGTGCGGCGATTTTCTTTCTGCGCACCGATCTCACCGATGCGCTCAATCCCGTGGCTGCGGCGATCATAAATTTCCCGATAAGATCCAACGTCTTCCTATATGTTTTCCTGCCCACGCTGCTGTTTCAGGCGACCTTGGGCATGAACCTGCGAAGGATGCTCGACGACTGGGTGCCGATCCTCGTGCTGGCCATCGTCGCGGTGGTCGCCGCCACCGTCTTTGTCGGCTTCGCGCTGTCGTGGACAAGCTCTCTGCCGCTCGCCGCCTGCTTCCTCGTCGGCGCAATCGTCTCCACCACCGACCCCTCGGCGGTGGTCAGCATCTTCCGCTCGATCGCCGCGCCACGCCGGCTGGTGCGGATCATCGAAGGCGAAAGCCTGCTCAACGACGCCGCCGCCATCGCGCTGTTCAGCCTCTTCATGGGCTTCGTGATGGAGGGCGTGCCCGACCCCACGCTCGCCGGCGCGCTGGCGCAATTCCCCATGCTGCTGGGCGGCGGCGCGCTCGCCGGCTGGCTGGTGGCGCAGGGCGCAATCGGCGCCATGGCGCTACTCGCGCGCTATGAAAAGGCGCAGCTGTCAGTCTCCATCGCCCTGCCCTATCTCGCCTATATCGGCGCCGAGCAGGTGTTCGGCGCCTCCGGCGTCATCGCCGTGGTCACCGCCGGCATCACCCTCAACCTCGTCGGCCCGGGCAAGATCCCCCCCACCGCATGGGCCAATCTCAACGACGTGTGGGACATCCTCTCGCATTGGGCCGGCGCGCTCATCTTCATCCTCGCCGCATTGCTGATCCCGCGGCTGCTCGAAGACGTGCACTTCGGCGACTTCCTCCTGATCCTCGTGGTCACCGCCGCCGCCATGGCGGCGCGTGGCGCGATCCTCTCGGGGCTGCTGCCGATCCTGCGCATGCTGCGCCTCTCGCCACGGATCGAACGCCCCTACCGCGTCGCCATCCTCTGGGGCGGGCTGCGCGGCGCGCTCACCCTCGCGCTGGCGCTCGCCGTCACCGAAAGCTTCCGTGTGCCGATCGAGGTGAAACGCATCGTCGGCATCCTCGCCACCGGCTTCACCCTCTGGACGCTGCTGGTGCAGGGCACCACCCTCACATGGGTGATCAAGAAGCTCGGGCTTGACCGGCTCGGCCCGCTCGATCAGGCGCTGAGCAATCAGGTCGTCGCCGTGGCGCTGCAAACCGTGCGCGAGCAGGTCTCCACCACCACAGACACTTACGGGCTCGACCGCGAGATCGTCCGCTCCGAGGCCAAACGCTTCGGCCAACGTCTCGACACAGCGGTAAAAACCGCCGAGGAAGGCGACGAGATCCAAGACCGCGACCGCGTCACGCTGGGCCTCATCGCACTGGCCGGGGCCGAGCGCGACGCCACCACCGCCGGCATCCGAGAGCGCACCATCTCGCTGCGTCTCGCGCAAAAGGCGCTGTCCGATTGTGACCGGCTGATCGAAGGCGCGCGCAGCGAGGGCCGCACCGGCTACCAGCGCGCCGCCAAGGCCAATGTGCGCTATGGCACCACCTTCCGCGCCGCCCTCTTCGCACACAACCGGCTACACCTGTCACGCCCCCTCGCCCGGATGACCGCCGACCGCTTTGACCTGCTGCTGTCGAAGCGGCAGATCCTGCGCGACCTCGAAGGTTTCATCGACGGTCGCATCCGCCGCATCCACGGCCGCCGCGTCGCCGAACTGCTGCGCGAGGTTCTCACCCGCCGCCGCGAGGCCACCGAACGCGCGCTCGAGGGCCTGCGCCTGCAATACCCCGGCTATGCCGAGGAACTGGAACGCCGCTTCATCCGCCGCACCGCGCTCCGGCTTGAAGAGGGCGAATACGATACGATGCACGAAGACGGGCTGATCGGCGACGAGCTTTACACCGCGCTCACGCAGGACCTCTCGCGCCGCCGCGCCAAGGCCGACGAACGCCCGCCGCTCGACCTGTCGGTGCAGCGCACAGAACTTGTCCGCCGCTTCCCGCTCTTTGCCGATCTCGAGGAAAAGGAGATCCGTCCGCTCGCCCGAGGCCTGCGCACCCGTTACGTCGCCCCCGGCGATCTCATCACCCGCCGCGACAGCGCCGTGCGCAGCGTCTACTTCATCGCCTCGGGCGCGGTCGAACAGCGGGTCGCCGGGCACACCTACCGGCTGGGCCGCGGCGACATGTGCGGCCAGCTGGCGCTGCTGATGCCGCGCCGCCGCCGCTCGGAACTGGTGGCGATCACCCCCTCGACCCTGCTTGAACTGGACGAGACCCGCTTCAAGCGCCTGCTCAAACGCAGCGCCCGGCTGCGCGAGGCGGTGCGCGAAAGCGGCGCCAAGCGCGGCATCGACCTCAGCACCATCTTGGGCGAAACGCCCGAGGATGGATCAGTCGAAGGCCCCTCCAAGAAACCGGGCCGCGCCAAGAAAAACGCGCGCCCGGCGGGGGCAGACAACGGCCTGCCCGACGATGCACCCGCCACCACACAGACAGAGCCGAGCGCCGAGCAACAGACACCGCCGAAGAACGATGCAGGCAGCAAGGGCTGAGATCGCGCCGCAAAGCCCGAGATTTCCCGCCGCGCCCGCCGATCCCACGCCGCGCGCCCCTATAGGTCGGCGCGTGTACCTACCTATGCCGGAATTTTGACATATATTTCAGGGACTAAGAGGCCACTCTCAAAGCCCCTCGAAGAACCGCAGCAGGTATCCATCAGGGTCGGCAACAACAAACTGCCGGTTGCCGCTCTTCGCGTCGTCAATCCGGTACCACCTGTCCTCCACGGGCAGGAACAACGGGTGGCCATGGCGCTCCAGCGCGTCAAGCAGCGGCGCCACCGCCGCGACCCTGATCTGCACGTTCACCCCACGACCGAACGGATACCCCTCCGGCAGATGCGCCCCGCCAAACGTCCGCCCCGCGCCGATCTGATCGATCATCACCTCGGCCTCACCGAGCCGCAGATAGCAAAAGCCCTCTTCGGGACGCGCGTAGAGACATTCGAAACCAAGCACGTCGCAATAAAACGCCCGCGATCGCTGCCAGTCCGAGACGGCAAATTCCGGCACCACGGCATTGCCCAAAGCTCTCTCCCTCGGCCCCGCGCCCTATTTGCCCGGCGCCTCCAGCAGCCGCTCCAGCTCGAACATCGCCGCTTCCATCAACTCGCGTCCGACGCGCTTGCCGCCAACGCGGATGTACCAGCCCTGCCCGTCCTCGCCGAGTTGCAGCGTCAGACCAGACGACAGCGCCTTGGCGGGCGCCGCGCGTGCGGCCTTCTTCGGGCGTCCGCCGCGGGCCGGGTCGACCTTGCGCTCGACCCCGTCCAAAGCCGCCGCGATCTGCTCGGCCTCTTCCGCCGGGGTCTCGGGCACCCTCTCGGCCAACGCGTCGCGCAGCCGCAGTTCGGCACCGTCCCGCAGCGCGGCGGCAATGCGCAGACCGTCCTTTTCCTTGATCAGATCGGGGAACGTCAGCATGTCGCCCAGTTCTTCGAAGATCAGCGCGAACGAACGGATCTTCGAGCGCTTCGCCTTCGAGGCCAGCGGGAAAAGCGCGTTCACCGCCTCCTCGGCGTTGACGAAGGCCCCCTGCTGCGCGGCGATCACCGCGATCCGCCCGCGCTCGTAGTGGCTGAGATTGGCGCGGATCTCGTTTTCTTCGATCATCGCCGCGAAGGTGCCGCCCATCGCCTCGGGATCGCGGATCACCGCCTTGATCTTCGCGTAGCGCGAATCCTTTGTCAGCGCGTAAAGGTCGCGCACAGCCTTCAGGCGCCGGTACCCCGACAACAGCCCGTAGCCGAAGCCCTGCGAGTCCTCCGGCGTGGCAAAGACCTCGATCGGCAGCCGCAGCCCGCCCTTGGCGATAGAGGCCTTGAGTTCCTCCATCTCCTCGGCGTCGATCACCACCCGGTCGCGCACCAGCGCGTCGGCGTTGATGTCGTCCACCGCCAGCTCGAGCATGATCAGCCCGCGCCCCTCGGCGTCGCGCATCCGTTCGGCATCGGCCCGGTCCTTGGCATCCTCCGCCCGGCGCTCGGCGGGCCGGGGGTCATGCAGCGTAGCTGCCTCCGCCGCCACCTGCGCGATGGGCGCCGACAGCGGGCCCCGCCCGACGGTTTCGCGGCGAAACTCTTCCTCGTAGCGGTTCAGGTCCTCCGCCGAGGGGGCTTCCAGCTTGCGTCTCTTGGCCATCAGATTGCCTCCCGTTCAGCTTCTTCCATCTGCACGTCGCGCCACCATGTGCCGAGGATCACCTCTTTCACCTCGGCCCATGTCCGGTCGAAGGTCTCGCGCCCGCGCACGTAGGTGTCGCGGTTGAAGTCGCGATAATCGGTCTCGTAGATCCCAGAGACCTGCTCGCCCGCCTGCCCGACCATCGCCGTCAGCTCTTGGCGATAGGTGGTCATGAAGTCGCCGAAATAGGCTTGGATCACATTCGCCAGATCGGTCTGCTGCGCCGCGTCAAAGCGGGTGACCAGCGCCCGCACCGCGTCCCATTCGAACCGCATCTCGGGCAGGCCGCCCTGCCGCCGCACCCGGTTCTCGCCCTCTTCGATCGAGGCGAAGGTGGAATAGATCATGTCAAAGAACCGCCCCGTCGAGTCGAACTCGAGGAAGGACGCCCCCAGCGGCACCAGCAGAATGTCGGCGGCCGAGAGCGCGTTGATCGTCAGATAGCCAAGCGCGGGCGGCGTATCGAGCAGGATGATGTCGTACTCGTCCAGCATGCCCCCGTCCTGCAAAGCGTTGGTCAGCGCGTCCCACAGCGGCCAGCTGAGCATCTGCATGCGCCAGACCGGAACTTGGAACTCGGCCCAGTAGAGGTTCAACTGCGCGCCGATGAGATCGATGTTGGGCCAGTGGGTTTTCTGCACGAGGTTTCGTGGCGAAACCTCTAACGCGGCGGTCAGTGTCTCATCAAAGGGGAAAGGTGTCTGCCCGCTCGCTTCGCGCACCGCGTTTTCCTGCTGCAAGTGCTGCGCGTAATCACGCGCCAGCATCGGGAAGACGGTCTGCCATTCGTCCTCGACCTGGCCGCCCATGATCGAGGTCATCGAGCCTTGGCTGTCGAGGTCGATCACCAGCACCTTGTAGCCGTCGAGCGCGGCGGACATCGCCAGATGTGCGCAGGTGGAGGTCTTGCCGACGCCGCCCTTGAAGTTCGCGACCGAGACGACCTTGGCCGGCTGGCCCTCGGGGCGCCATGCGCGGTACTCGCGATCCTTGGCACCTTCCTCGGCGAAGTGGTCGCGCAGGCGCAGCACCTCTTCGAGGGTGAACCACTTCGAGCCGCCCTCGCCTTCGCCCTGTGGCAAATCGGGATTCTGGCGCAGCACGCGGCGCAGATGCGCGGCGTTCACCGGGATCAGGTAGCGGCAGACTTCCCACGTGGAGAAGCGCCGCAGACGCTTTGCGCCGTCGGGGGCATAGCCGCGCCGGGCAAGATCGTCGCGCCCACGCATGGCAAAGGCGGCGGCCTTCGCAAAGCGGGCTGTATCGATCGGCTCGGACAGCTTGGCAGCTGCCTCTGCGGGGTCGATATTGAAATAAGGGGGAAGATCAGCCTTCGGGGAACTGCCCGGTTTATGTGCCATGTCGCCTCACCACGTTCGCTGTTTGCCGCGATATCCACGAAACTATGGCACATGGGTGGGCCGAAGTTAACCAGCTTGAGACCCTAAGCCCTCTAAATATGGATCATTCTGCCACATCACCACCAGATGTTTGAGTGTATTTGGATCTTCTTTTGAATCTTTGGGTTCGAGAAATATAGTTATATCAATTAATTAGATGGCAAAGGGTACCTGCATCCGGGCTTTCGGGCATCCGATTCCGGGATCGTAGGCACCCGTTTTCGGGATAAGAGGCCCCGATTCTCGGGTTCCCGAGTCCCAGAGCCTTATTCAGTGTCGATTTTGCCCAGCTTAGGGTCTTTTCGCCACGAATCGGAGTCCTGCCGCCCTGCCTTGGATCCGGCGGATCCCGCAAATGGATACCTTTCCAAGCCGCGCGAAATCCATGGGTACCCGTTTCCGGGAATGCCTTGAGGTGCCAGAGACCCACTTGCCCGCGGATACCTTTTAACCGATCATGACGCCCAACCGGACCACGGCGACTCGCCTTCAGGAGCCCGGAGCCTTGAGGATCGACACTGGGGCCCATGCGCCCGGAAAGCGAGAGCAGAATGGACGACATTCCCCGCGAGCGGCTGAGCGGCCCCCTGCGCCGCGGCGCGGTCAAGAAGCACGTGGCGGCGATCCACGTTTCGGGCAAGCTGACGCTGCTGCAGCGCAAGCTTTCGAATGTGCTGCTGCTTAATGCCTATGACACGCTGACCTCGCAGAGCCGCCACCAGATCGACGCGCGGACTCTGTGCCTGATGATTGGCTACAACTCGAACGACATGGAGACGCTGAAACAGTCTCTACGTGGGCTGGCCGAGACGGTGGCCGAGTGGGACATGCTCGACGAGAGGGGCCAGCAGGAATGGGGTGTCAGCTCGCTGCTCAGCTACGCCAAGCTGAAGGGTGGCGTCTGCGAATATGCCTATTCGCCGGCACTGGCCGAGAAGCTGCACGATCCGAAGGTGTTCGCGCTGATCAATCTCAACATCCAGCGCCGCTTCACCTCGGGCCACGCGCTGGCGCTTTACGAGAACTGCTATCGCTTCGTGCGCACCGGCTCCACCGGTTGGTGGTCGCTCGATTTGTTCCGGCGTCTGATGGGCGTGGCCGACAGTCCCTATTATGAGGTCTACAAGCAGCTGAACGCCAAGATCATCAAACCGGCGGTGGCCGAGGTGAACAAGACCTCGAACATTATGCTCACCCCGGAGACGCGCAAGATGGGCCGGACGGTGACGGAGATCCGTTTCCTGATTTCGGAGAACCCGCAACTGGCGATCCTCGATCTCGACGACGGCGAGGGGCTGCGCAATTCGGACCTTTATGCGCAGCTGCGCGAACTGGGGGTCTCGGACCGGCTGGCGCGGCAGTGGCTGGGCGAGCACGGCGAGAAATACGTGGCCGAGAAGCTGAACTTCGTCACCGGGCGCGAGGGGGTGAAAAATGCGGTCGGCTATCTGACCAAGGCGCTGCGCGAGGATTACGGCGCGGCGGAGGTTTCGCGGCGAAACCCTGCGAAACCGTCAACGCTGCGGGCGCGGCGGCTGGAGCGGATACGCGATCTGGCGGCGAGCCGGAAGCCGACGCAACGCGATGCCGACAAGCTGCTGTTCATGGGGCGGCTGTCGGGCGCGGCGCGGGATGATTTCGAGCGGCATGGCTGGATGTCGGCGCTGAACGCCGAGGCGATCGTGGCGTTCTGGGAAGAGCTGTCGCCGGGGGCCTTCGAGGATATCGAGGCGGAGGAGGGCTGACCGTTCGGGTCAGCCCTGCGTGAGCTTGGCCGCAGATCAGCGCGCGCCGTGGGCGAGCTTGGACGCTTCGGGGCGGCGGCGCAGGATCAACATCGCCGCTGTGCCGATCACCGGCCCGGGCAGCAGGAAAAGGAACGCCCATTGCCAGCCGCCGATGGCGGCGGCAAAGAGTGGTAGCAGCCAGATGGCCAGCACCGTCAGGCCGAAGCCGAGGCCCATCTGCAGCGCCAGCGCGGTGCCGACGAACTGCGGCTCGGCCAGTTCGGTGACGGCGGCAGAGAACTGTGCGCTGTCGCCAATCACGCTGATCCCCCAGACCAGCGCGAGTAGGGCCAGCAGCATTGGCGGGCCGTCGAAGGCAAAGCCGATCAGCGCCGCGCAGCCGCCCGAGACCAGCATCATCCCGGCGCAGGTCAGGCAGCGCCCGATCCGGTCCGACAGCCAGCCGCCGAGCAGACAGCCAATGACGCCGCTGGCGACCACGGTGAAACTGAGCATGGAGGCGGTGCCGAAGGGGAAGGGCGCAAGCCCGCCCGATTGCGCGGCGGCGGCGAAGGCGAGGAACCACGCCCACATGGCGTAAAGCTCCCACATGTGGCCGAAGTAGCCGAGGTTCGCCAGAAGCAGCGGGCGATTGGTGAACACCGCAAGTGACTGGCGTGGATCGAAGGTGGCGCGGCCAAAGGCATGCGGCCCCTCGCGTAAGGTGCCCGCGAACAGGATGGCGGCGGCCAGCGCCGCGGCGGAGGTGCCCCAGACCACGCTGCGCCAGTTGATGCCCTCGGTGAGCGCGCGGATCAGGTGCGGCATGGACGAGCCGAGGGTCAGCGCCCCGATCAGGAACCCAAGCGCAAGGCCGCGGCCGCGCACGAACCACGTCGCCATGAGCTTTAGGGCCGGGGGGTAGACCCCGGCCAGCGCGATGCCCGTGACGAAGCGCGCGGCGATGGCGCCGCCGGGGCCGGCGGCGAGCAGCGCCAGATTGGCCAGCGCGGCAATCAGCGCGGCGGCGGTCATCAGGCGCTTCATCGGCAGGATGTCGGGCAGGTTGACGAGGCTCGCGCCGACGGCGCCGACCACGAAGCCCAGTTGCACGGCATTGGTGAGCCACGCGGCCTGCGCGGGGGTGAGGCGCCATTCGGTGATCAGTTCGGGCACGATGGCGGTGGCCGAGAACCACGTGGTCAGCACGCCGACGACGCCCAGGCAGATCACCGCGAGCATCGGCCAGCGGCCTGATGCCGCAGGAGGTGGGGCAGGGGGAACGGGGCGCATGCGGCAAGCCTTCTGTGCGGGGTCTTTGGCGCTGCACTGTGCCGGAGGCCGGGTGGGGGCGCAATCCGGGGCGGGCCGCTTGCGCAGGGGCGCCGCAGGGCAGGGGGCGCTGCCCCCTCTTGGCCTGTGGCCAATTCACCCCCGGCGTATTTTTGAAGAGAAGAAGTTGGGAGGCAAGCGCTGTGCCGGGGCGCGCCGGGCGCCGAGTTGAGGTGTTGTGTGGCAAAGAAAAAGCCCCGGAAGTAAAGGCTTCCGGGGCTTTGCCGGGTTTGCGCGACGCGGTGTTATGCGTTCCAGGCGCGGTCGCCGTTGGCGTCCTTGACGCGGGTGGGCAGGCCGATGTCGTCGAGGATGGTGAAGAACGGCTTGGGGTCGAGTTCCTCGACGTTCTTCATGGTCTTCGCGTCCCATTCGCCCGAGGCGATCAGCATCGCGGCGGCCACCGGGGGCACGCCGGCGGTGTAGGAGATGCCCTGGCTGCCGACCTCGTTGTAGGCTTCCTTGTGGTCGGCGACGTTGTAGACGAACATCTCGACCTCTTCGCCGTCTTTCACGCCCTTCACGAAATCACCGATGCAGGTCTTGCCGGTGTACTCGGGCGCCAGCGAGGAGGGGTCGGGCAGCACCGCCTTGACCACCTTGAGCGGCACCACTTCGAGTCCCTCGGCGGTTTTCACCGGCTGTTCGGACAGCAGGCCGAGCGATTGCAGCACCGTGAAGACGTTGATGTAATGCTCGCCGAAGCCCATCCAGAAGCGCACGTCGGCCTGCGGGTAGTTGGCCGAGAGCGAATGCACCTCGTCGTGGCCCGATTGATAGGCGCGCTGGGTGCCGACGACGGGCAGGTCCCAGTCACGGCCGCTTTCGAACATCTTCTTTTCCTTCCACTGTTGGTCTTCCCAGTAGTAGACGGTGCCGGTGAACTCGCGGAAGTTGATCTCGGGATCAAAGTTCGTGGCGAAATACTTGCCGTGCGAGCCGGCGTTGATGTCGACGATGTCGATGCTTTTGACCTCGTCCATCTGGTCGATGGCGAAGCGGGCGAAGGCGTTGACGACGCCCGGATCGAAGCCGGCGCCGAGGATGGCGGTCACGCCCTTTTGTGCGCAGAGGTCGCGCTTTTTCCACTCGTAGTTGGCGTACCACGGCGGGGTCTCGCAAATCTTGTCGGGCTCTTCGTGGATCGCGGTGTCGATATAGGCGGCGCCGGTCTCGATGCAGGCGTCGAGCACGTACATGTTGACGAAGGCGGAGCCCACGTTGATCACGATCTGCGCGCCGGTCTTGCGGATGAGATCGGCCACGGCGGCCGTGTCCATCGCATCGACCTGATGAGCTTCCAGAACGCCCTCGGTTTTCATGGCGCTCTTTTCGCGCACCGACTCAAGGATCGCCTCACATTTCGAAAGCGTCCGGCTGGCGATGTGGATCGCGCCAAGCACATCGTTGTTCTGAGCGCATTTATGCGCCACGACCTGAGCGACGCCACCTGCGCCGATGATGAGAACGTCTTTTTTCAACTCAAAGGACCTCCGTTTTGTCCGTCTTTTCCACGCCGCGCTCAGGAGAGCGCATCGCGGAAGTCGTCATAAGTGAAGCCGCGCACCAGCCGCTCGCTGCCGTCGAGCTCGCGGATGGCGATGGCGGGCATCTGCACACCGTTGAACCAGTTCTTCTTGACCATCGTGTAACCCGCGGCGTCCTCTATCGAGAGCCGGTCGCCGGCTTTCAGCGCTTCGGGGAAGTTGAACTCGCCGAAGATATCGCCCGCGAGGCAGGATTTACCACAGATCATCCACGGCTGATCGCCGCTTTCGGTCATCTTGGCGCTCTCGCGGTAGATCAGCAGATCGAGCATATGCGCCTCGATCGAGCTGTCGACGATCGCGAGGTTCTTGCCGTTGAAGAGCGTGTCGAGCACGGTGACCTCCAGCGTGGTCGAATTGGTGATCGCGGCCTCTCCGGGTTCAAGATAGACCTGAACCTCGTTTTCGCCAGCAAAACGCTTGAGACGCTCGGCGAGACGGTCGAGCGGGTAGCCCTCGCCGGTGAAATGGATGCCGCCGCCGAGGCTGATCCATTTCATCTGGCGGATCAGGTGGCCGAAGCGCTGCTCGATGGAGCCGAGCATATTGTCGAAACGCTCGAAATCGTCGTTCTCGCAGTTGTTGTGGAACATGAAGCCGCTGATCTGCTCGAGCACCGGCTCGATGTCTTTGGGGTCATGCTCGCCGAGGCGCGAGAAGGGGCGGGCGGGATCGGCCAGATCAAAGCCCGAGGTCGATACGCCGGGATTGACGCGCAGGCCGCGGGTGTGGCCGCGGCTGACCTCTTCGAAACGCTGCAGCTGCGCGGCGGTGTTGAAGATCACCTTGTCGGAGCTGGCCAGCACCTCGTCGATCTCGTGGTCGGCCCATGCCACGGAATACGCATGGGTCTCTCCGGGGAATTTTTCCCGGCCCAGCTTCACTTCGAAAAGCGAGGAGGAGGTGGTGCCGTCCATATACTCGCTCATCATGTCAAAGACCGACCACGTGGCGAAGCATTTCAGCGCCAGCAGCGCCTTGGCGCCCGAGGCCTCGCGCAGATGCGCGATCTTTTCCATGTTGGGCAGCAGCCGCGACTTGTCGATCAGGTAATAGGGCGTCTGCATCTGGTCACCTCCGGACAGGACAACAGGTGGAAGAAACGGCGGGAACCCGTCCCACTATAGTGCAAATTTGCCAAGAACAATGCCCCGCGGGATGTGGCAGGGGAATGACGGGCGGCGCTTGATGGGGCGCAACCCTCCTTGCAGGGCTTTGCGTGTTGCTTGGACGCTGGCCCGTGGCAGGGCGGCGGGCGTAAAAAAGGGCAGCCCGAAGGCCGCCCTTAGTTGGTCGAAATGTCCCTGTCGGACCACGCAGGCTCAGGCGGCCGATTTCAGCTTCTTTGCCTGCGGTGTCACGAAGGCGCCGTGCAGCGCTGCGATGACCGGGTCGAGGTCGCCGCGTTCAAGGATGTACTGCACGTCGACATTGCGCGGGCCCTGGGTTGCGCCGAGCGACTCGTAGCCGGCTTCGGCAATGGCCTGCAGGCCGCGCGTCAGCACCGACAAACCGCTCAGGTCGCGGCCAATGACCGACGCCATGGCCAGCGTGCGCGAGCTGATCTTCGCCTGCGGATAGAGCTCCGCCAGATCCTTTTCCACCCGGCGCATCGTCTTTAGCGAGCTGTCCAAATAGTGGGTGATCGTATTGGCGTTCGACACTTTCGACACGATGCGCACATCGTGACGGGTCAGCACGTCGAGGATCGCGGCGTCATAGCCTTTGACCCCGACCATGTCCTGTTCGAACAGCTCCAGCGCGACGATGTCGAGGCCGGTGACGATCTCGACCGCGGATTCTTCGGCCGGCTGGTCGTCGATCAGCGTGCCCGGATCGCCCGGTTCAAACGCGTTGGTGACGCGCAGCGGCACCTGCGCCTGACGCAGCGTCTTGGCGGCCTTGGGGTGGATTGCCTCCATGCCCATGTTCGACAGCTGGTCGGCCACGTCGTAGTTGGTGCGGCCCAGCTTGCGGACGTTTTCCGCGCCCACCAGCTTGGGGTCGGCCGAGCTGAGGTGGAACTCCTTGTGGATGATCGCCTCGCGCGCCGACGTCAGAGCCGCCAGCTTCGAGAAGGTCACCTCGGAATAGCCACGGTCGAACTCGCGCATCAGGCCTTCGGTGCATTGCGCATAGCCGGTGACGATGGGCATCTCGGTCATCGGATCGACACCCTCGAGCGCGCCATTGATGCGCTCTTCGAGCGTGTAGTGTCCGTCATCACGCCAGCCCGAAAGGTCGACGTTGCGTGCGTTCACACCGGCGCGCTGCAGCATCAGCACGGTGACATAGGCCGAATGCGCCTCGCCGAGACCCGACAAAAGTTCGCGGATCTGCAGCATATGCTCGGAGAGCTGGAAGTGCCCGTAAGAGCAGAGGCGCTGCAGGTCGATCAGGCAGTTGCGCGCGCCCTCGATGCGATTGCGCACAAAGTCGGTCGCCTGTTCGACGTCGCCGGGATGGTCGAGCACCGCCTCGTGGGCCTCGATCATCGCCTTCGACACCTCGGTCAGCGCGTCGTGCCAGCCGTGGCCGGTGTCGGAGTTGGCGAACTGCCCGTAGACGCCGGGTTGTCCCGACTTCTTGTGTTCGAGCAGCAGGTCGGTGATGCCGCCGAAGGCGGAGACCACGAAGATGCGACCGTAGAGATCTTCGCCCTCGCGGCCGCCGATCAGCAGCGTGTCGCGCAGTTCGTTCAGGCGGGACATACTCGTCCCGCCGATTTTCTCAACGGTATGGGTCATGGCTTACGCCGTCTCCTCGGCCGGTGCGTAGGACCCGTCCTCGCGGTGCACCTCGGTGCCGGTCACGGGCGGGTTGAAGCAGCAGGCCATGTGCAGTTCTTCCTCGGCCCGCAGGATGTGCTTGTCGTGCAGGTTGAGGGCGTACATCACGCCGGGCTTGATCTCGTGCGTCTCGCCGGTGGCGAGGTCGGTGATCGAGCCCTTGCCCTTCATGCAGTACACGCTTTCGAAATGGTGCTTGTAGTGGAACGTGTGCTCCGAGCCCGCTTCGAGGATGGTGATGTGGAACGAGAAGCCCATGCCGTCGCCGGCAAGGAGCATCCGGGTGGATGTCCATTGCGCGTCGGCGATGTGCTTGTCGGTTTTCTTCAGTTCGTTGAAATCGCGTACAATCATATTGTTACTCCGCGGCAATCTTGTGGTTGTTCAGGCAGGCGGCGGTGGCGTCGCGCAGGATCTCAAAGCCCTTGCGGAAGGTCTCTTCCGACGTGGTCAGCGGCGCGAGTACCTTGACGACTTCGTCGTTGGCACCCGAGGTCTCGATGATGAGACCGCGCTTGAAGGCTTCGGCGCAGATGTCACCGGCCAGGTCGCCCGAACCGACATCGACGCCCCGCATCAGGCCGCGACCTTTGAGGTACGCGCCGGGGATCATGTCGGCGATGGTGTTCAGTTCGTCTTCGATCAGCTTCGCCTTGGTGCCCAGTTCCGCCTGGAACTTGCCGTCGGCCCAGAACTTCTCGAGCGCCACGCGGGCGGTCACGAAGGCATGGGTGTTGCCCCGGAACGTGCCGTTGTGCTCGGCCGGTTTCCAGACGTCCAGCTCGGGCTTCAGCAGCAGAGCGGCGAACGGCAGGCCGAAGCCCGAAAGCGATTTCGCCATCGGAATGAGGTCCGGCTCGATGCCCATCTCCTCGAACGAGAAGAAGGTGCCGGTGCGGCCGATGCCGGCCTGAATGTCGTCGGCGATGAGCAGCGCGCCATGCTTCTTGGCAAGGCGGGCGATGCCGCGCAGCCATTCGGCGGAAGCGGCGTTGAGGCCACCCTCGCCCTGCACCGGCTCCACGAGGAAGGCGGCGGGCGCGTCGAGGCCGGACGAGCCGTTCTCGAGCATCATCTCGATCTGCTTCAGCGTGTCGACATCGGGGCCGAATGCGCCTTCGTAGGGCAGGTGGGTCACGCCCTGCAGCGGCATGCCGCCGCCTGCGCGCTTGCCGGAGTTACCGGTCGCGGCGAGCGAGCCCATGGTCATGCCATGGAAGCCGTTGGTGAACGCCACGATGTTGTGGCGGCCAGTGACCTTGCGGGCCAGCTTCATCGCCGCTTCGACAGCGTTGGTGCCGGTCGGGCCGACCATCATCACCTTGTGGTCCATGCCACGCGGCTCAAGGATCAGGCGCTCGAAAGTCTCGAGGAAGGCTTCCTTGTTCTCGGTGTGCATGTCGAGACCGTGCGCAATGCCGTCGTTCATGATGTGCTCGACGAGAGCAGCTTTCATGTCGGCATCGTTGTGGCCGTAGTTCAGCGAGGAACAGCCAGCCAGGAAGTCGATGTAGGTCTTGCCATCGGCGTCGGTCAGTTCCGAGCCCTTGGCAGAGGTGAAGCTCACCGGGAAGGAGCGGCAGTAGGAGCGTGCTTCGGATTCGCGGCGAGCGTAAATAGTCGGGCCGTTAGACGTGTCTTTCGGCATATCAGAAGTCCTTTCTAGGAACTTTGAAAAGATAAGGATGTAGCGATGTAAGGGGGTGCGATCAGGCCGCGGCGCGCAGCGCCTCTTCCTCTTCGGGCAGCTCGATCGTGACCATGTGTTCGGTCGCGTGCATGCCATCGAAGTGCTCGTCGCGCGTGTAGTGCGGCTCGTCCGTGAGCTCACCGCCGATCGAGCGGGCGAAGCTGCGGAACAGCCCCCACGACGCATCGTTGTCGCGGGTGATCGTCGTCTTCATTTCATTTGCGCCCGCGCATTCCTCGCGTTCCAGAAGATGCGCCAGCATCTTGCGGCCGAGGCCAAGGCCGCGAGCCTTGGGGCTCACAGCGACCTGCCAGACGAAGAAGGCTTCTTGGTTCGGGATCATGTGACCCGAGATCCAGCCCACCGGCTCGCCGTCGAGTTCGGCCAGCACGCAGGTATCGCGGAAGTGCTCTGCCTGAACGAGATTGCAGTACATCGAATTCTCGTCCAGCGGCTTGCACGCGCGCACGAGTTCCCAGATCGCAGCCCCGTCCGTTGCTTCAGGCTTACGCAGCACAGGAGTGTGCGTTTCAGGCTGTGTCATGTCTTTCGGCATTGATCAGGGTCCTCTGGTTCGTTCGGCTATCTAACTAATCGAAGCGCTCTAAAGTTTCAACCGCTGAAGCATTTTTTACGCTCATAGCGGCTTTTGAGGCCATTTTGGCGCTGGAATGCTAAGTTTTTATGAAGCAAATCCCCTTAGTCTTTCGAATGACCCTGACAAGTGCTTCGCAGATTGAAGCTTCGGCAGAAAGCTGCCAAAAGATTTCCATGTCCGATCCAGTTCCCGACCGCACCGATCAAAGCCTGATCGCTCTGCGCCGAATCCTTCGTGCGACCGAGCTGTACGAGCGCAAGCTCGCGCAGGCGGCCGGGTTGACGCCTGCGCAGCTGCGGGTGCTGCAGATCCTTGCCAAGAAGGATCATGGCGCGGCGACGCCCAAGGCGCTGGCCACACAGATGGGGGTGAGTCAGGCGACGGTGACGGCGCTGGTCGACAAGTTGGTCGCGCGCGGCATGGTTGGGCGCGAGCGGTCGCTGAAGGACCGCCGCCAGACCGATGTGGTGATTTCGCAACAGGGGCGCGAGGCGGTGAGTCAGTCGCCCAATGCGCTGCAGCAGCGATTCGTCAAAAGCTTTGAGGGGCTGCAGGACTGGGAACAGGCGCAGCTGGTGGCCTCGCTCGAGCGGGTCGCGGCGATGCTGGACGCGCATGAGATCGACGCCTCGCCTGTGCTGACCATCCGCGACATCCGTCAGGAAGGCCACTAGGCACGGCGCCTCGACTATTGGCGAGTGAGTGGGGAACCAGCCTTCGGCGGCAGGATCGGCACCCGCGCAGTCGAGCAGAGCCGCAGCCCATCACACCTTTGCAAAACGGTCGGCACAGCTAACGCGAGGCGGGGCTGGGCACGGTTTCGGCGGCGTGACCGGCGAGGCTCTGGCGTGCCTCGGCGATCTCTGCGTCCGTGATGTCGGCGGGGAAGGCCTGCAAGGCCCGGCGCAGCTCTTCCGGGCCGAGGCCCGCATCGGCCATGTCGCGCGCCGCGCGCAGGCCTAGAAGATTGGCCCCTGTGGCGCGGGCGGTATCCAGTGCGCGCGGCAAAAGCTCGCGAGGGTCACCGCCGCAGCGCGCCGAGAGCCGCAGAAGGTCTGCCTCGAAATAGCGCACCCCATTGGCGTTGCTGGTCTCGCGCGCCTGCGTCAGCAGCACCTGCGCCGCCTCGGGCTCGTGTTCGCGCAGGGCGATCTCGGCCATCCACGCACGTGCGTAGGGCAGGGCGAGGCTGGCGCCGGTGGCGAGATAGGCCTCGGTGCCCTTGGCGAGCAGCGCGCGGCCCTCGGGGTCTCCTTGCAGGTTGCGGGCGTAGCCGATGACCATCTCGGCCTGTGCGCGCCATTGCGCAAAGCCGTGCCGGTCGGCGAGCCGTTCGGCGATCAGCCCGTGATGCAAGGCGGCGGCGGGGGCGCGCAGGAAGTGGTGCATCACGCCGGTGAAGACATGCGCGAAGGCGCTCGAGAAATCATGCGCATGGGCTTCGGCGCCCCTGATCGCCTCGGCGCTGGAGTGCCGCGCCGCATCGGGGGCACCGCACAGCGCATGCAGCCAGCACAGGTAGCTGTGGGCGCAGACCGACAGGTCCAGCCCATAGCGTTCGATCTGCTCTTCGTGCAGGCCGGGGCGGTGCTGCGCGACGGCCTCTTGGAAGGCGTCGCGCGCCATGGGGAGCGCGCCGGCGTAATACTGCGTGACCCCCAGCGCGTAATTGGCGGCGACCGTGCCGACCTCATCGCCGAGATCGCGGCAGAGCGTCAGATAGCTTTCGGCGATGCGCGCGGCGGTGGCGATGTCGGCGCGCACCACGTAGTAGCTCCACAGCCCCCAGTAGACATGCGCAAGCTCGCCGCGCTCGCGCGTGCCGTCGGCGAGTTTCAGGGCGCGGGCGTAGTTGGCCTCGATCTCGGGCGCGGCAAAGCCGTGCAGCGCCAGAAGCTGCGGGCCGCGCAGCAGCAGGTATTTCAGTTCCAGCACGACCGCCTCATCGGCATCCGTCAGGCCGCGGGCAAGCTCGGCGGCATGCGCGAAATGCGCGTCGGCCTCGGCGTGGGCGGCGACGCGCAGCGCCTGTTTCCCAGCCGTTTCGAGCCGCGCGATGGCGTCACGCGGGCGGCCGCCCAGTTCGTAGTGCCGGGCGATGCGCTCGGCCGGGATGGGCTCGGGGGAGTTGGCGAGAATGTCGCCGAGGCGGCTGTGCAGCGCCGCGCGTTCGGCCAGCAGGATGGTCTGATGCGCCTGCTCTTGCAGCAGCGCGTGTTTGAACTCGTAGCGGGCGTTGGCGCTGCGGCCCAGCCGGTAGACCAGATCGAGGTGTTGCAGTTCGCGCAGCGTCGGATCGAGATCGTCCGAGGGGCGTCCGGCCAGCGCGGCCAGCGTGGCGCGGTCGAACTCGCGCCCGATCACCGCCGCCTGTTGAAGCAGCGTGCGCGCGCCTTCGAGCCGATCGATGCGCGCCGTCAGTGAGGCCTGCAGGCTGTCGGGGATCGCGCCGTCGACGCCGTCGGCGGCGGTGTGCACGAGCTCCTCGAGATAGAGCGGGATGCCGTCGGACCGGGCGACGATCTCGTCGATGCGGCTTTGCGTCCATGTTTCGGGGCAGATGCCGCGCACCAGTGCGGCGGCCTGCGAAGGATCGAGGTGGCCAAGCGTGATGCTGTGCATGCGCGGCGGCTTTGGCACGGCGATGCCTTCGGCCTGACGCGACGTGCCAAGCATCATCAGCGGCAGATCCTCAAGCTCGTTCGCGAGCCGCACCAGCAGCAGTTGCGACGTGGGGTCGAGCCAATGCATGTCTTCGACCACGAGCAGCAGCGGGTGGCCTTCGGTGGCCGCGAGGCGCAGCAGCTTGATGATCGCCGAGAGCAGCGCGTCCTGATCGTGCAGCCCGCCATCTTGTGCCGGAGTCAGTCCAAGCAGCGCCGAAAGCACCTGCTCGACCTGCGCAAGATCGAGCCCGGGGCGTTTTTCCAGCCACTGGCGCAGGCGCGCGCGGCGGGCGTCGGTGTCGGGCAACTCGGCAAAGCCCAGCATCTTCTGCAGGTGCTGGACCAGCGGGTACAGGGCGCTTTTCTGATGATGCGGCGAGCCGGCGAACTGCAGCAGCCGCGGCTCATCGGCCAGCGCCTGTTTCTTGAAGGCTGACAGCAGGCGCGATTTGCCGATGCCTGCCTCGCCGCGCAGGACGACGACCTGCACTTCGCCTTCGGTGGCGGCGCGCCAGCGGCGCAGCATATCCGACAGCTCTGCCTCGCGCCCCGTAAGCCGCGTGAGTTGCCGGGTGGCGTCAGAGATGAAGAAACGGTCGGCGTGGGCGCGCTCGCCCAGCACCACCTGAACCTGCGATCCATCGCCTGTGCCTGTGCCTGTGCCTGCTGCCGGGGTCATTTTGAACTGCCCGCGCAAGGCGTGCCGCATGGCGCCCGCGACGCGGGTCTGGCCGGGCTCGGCCTGCAGTTCGATCCGCGAGGCGGTCATCACCGCAGGGCCGGCGACCGAGACGATGGCACCCTCGGGGCCTTGCTGGCCCACCAGTGTCTCGCCCATGGCAAGACCGGCGCGCAGCGCGAGCGCACGGCCCGTAGCGTCGCGGAAGGGCGTTTCCAGCAGGCCCAGTGCCGCCATCACCGCCCGTTCGGCATCGGCCTCATGCGCGCGGGGGTGGCCGAAGAGCGCGATCATCCGCCCGTCGGCCTGATCGATGATCTTGCCGCCATAGGCGCCGATGTGGTCACGGCAGTGGGCGGCGAAATCGGCCAGCAGCGCCGAGAGGCTTTCGGGATCGCGATCGAGGTCTTCGGGGCGGGCAAAGCCCAGCACCGCCACGGTCAGTTGCCGCCGCTCGGGGGTGGCGCTGCCGTCGGGCCGCAGCAGGCCGGCGCCGCGTCCGCTGACCGGCGGGGCGGTGGTGTCGCGGATTTCTTCATAGAGATCCAGCGTGTCGGGGTCGGGCTCGGCGTCGAGTTCGCGCAGCAGCGCATCGTGGCAGCGCTGGAACTGTTGCAGCGCCTCGCCGCGTCGACCGCTCTGCCAGTAGTGCCGCATCAGGGCGCGGTGTGCTTCTTCGTTGGTCTCGTCGATGCGCAGCAGCGCGCGGGCGATCGCCGCCTGCGCCGGATCTTCGATCAACGCCTCGTGCAGAGTTTCCAGCACCCGGTCGCGCAGTTGCTCGCGGCACAGGCGGCGCCAGTCCTCGAAGGCTTCGGAGCGGATGTCGAGACCGGCGAGAAAGTCGCCGCGATAAAGATCGGCCAGTTCTGCGGCGGCCTCGGGCGTGGCGCGGGCGACCAGCGCGTCGATCTGCCGGATGTCGATGAACAGCTGCCGCGAATCCAGCAGCACGGCTTCCTTGCTCGACTCGATGCAGTCGAGCCCGCTGCGGGACAGGGTGCGGCGCAGCACCGACAGTTCTTGGCGCAGGCTGGCGCGGGCCTGTTCTTCGCCGCGGTCGCCCCAGAGCAGGGTGGCGATCTCTTCGCGGGGCACGGCACGGTCGGCCCGCTGCGCAAGGATGGCGAGCAGGGCAAAGGATTTGCGTGAACTCAGACGCAGCGCCGTGCCATCTGCGAGCTGCAGTTCATACCCCCCGAGCAACCTCAGCGCGGCTTGCGTCAAATTCGTTACTCCCCGAACCCCATTGAGCTGTGCTCGCGCAGGCTGATGTCGTGCCCATTCTTGCGGTGGTTCGCGGTGGCGATACACTTTTTACGTTGGTTTTGCGCAGGCCGCGGAACCTTGGGGTTTTATGCTGTTACTAGAAATACTTGGTTACCTTGGGGAAGAACGTTCAACGCTACATAGAGAAAATGCAAGTATTTCCCGAAATGATTGCAACAGTTTCCACGCGGATTGTGGTAGCCCGGACGACTCTGGGCCGTATCCGCGTCCTAGACGAGTAGATATTCCCGAGCGGGGCGACCCACGGGACGAGCCAAGGAGCCGCATGTGACCGCACCGCAAAAACCCTTTACCGGCCTGAGTATCGCAGGCCAGCCCATAGATGGCTCGGACGCGGCCTTGCACGAGGTGATCAAGTATCTGACCGTCCCGGCGGAGCAGCAGGCCGATGTGGCGTTTCAAGATGGAGATGCGGCGGCAATTCAAGCGTTGGAGGTGCCGCTGGCACGGCAGATCGTCGAGGCGTGGCAACTTTCTCCGCAGGGCCATGCTTTTGCCTCCCTCGAGGCGGCAGGCGACGAGATCCGGTTTCGGCTTGCGGCGATAGAGGCGATGAGCCGCTTCAACATCGGCGCTTATGACGTGGATTACTTTAACCCCGACATCGATCTGTTGCCCCGTCTTGGCAGCGCGGGGACGGAGCGGCTGTCGCGGTTCTGGCAGTTCTTCGACGACGAGGGCGCCAGCGAGGCGCAATTCGCGCAGGCGCCCGGCACGCGGGCGGCGCAGGCCATGGCGCCGGTGCCCGGCGCTCTGTGGCCGTTCCGCGGCGAATGCGCGGGTGGCTTTCAGATGGCGGTCTATCTGGGGCTCTTGAACGGGCTGGGCGCGGCGCGCTTTGATGAGATGGCCGCGCATTGGGGGCGCATGTACATCGGACCTTGGCGGGTCGGCAAAGAAGAGACGCCCAATCCGGCGACGCTGTTCATGATCAAGGCACCGCTGGAGGGGCCGCCGGTGCCCGGCGACTACCTCTATTTCAAGAACAAGGACGATTACCTGACCTGGGCGCCCGAGGGCTTCTGGACCGGGCTCAACGCCATGTACATGGGGATGGATGCGCTTGGCACGCGGCATTATTCCGGCATGGGGGCCAGTTGGCTGAGCGAGACGAACCTGCGCGCCTCGCTGGTCAACGCCTATTACCACGACTGCTCGCCGCATGTGATCGCGGACCCGATGACCGAGGTGCGGTTCACCCAGCGGCGGCTGCTGCAGATCCCCAGCGATATCGAGGTTGCCATGGCTGACCACTCTGCGCCCAAGGGTACCGCCACCGCGCCGACGCCGACCGCGCTGCTGGCCGCCGGGTTCTCGCCGCAGGCGCGCGGGGTCTTTACCCATCCGGGCACGACGCTGGCCGAGCTCTGCGCCGAGCTTGGCTTCGAGCCCGGCGATCTGCAGCAGGTGCGCAGCGCCGGGATCGACGCCACACCGCACCGGGTGAAGCTGGGCAGTGCCATGCTCATCGTCACGCCGGTGGATCCGGGCGGCAGCGCCAAAGACCGCGGCGCTTGGGTGACCGCGCATCTGCGGCTGAATCAGAAGTAAGTGCGAGGCGAGTGATCTGATGAGCGAGCATTTCCGCGAGGTGGCCGAGAACGCCATCGGTCCGTTTCCCGATAATTGCGCCGGATACGGCAATCCGCCGTCGACCGGCTGGGGCTATGTGGCGGCGCTGAAGCTGTCGATCGGCACGGTTGCCGCCGACATGGACGACGGGCTGGAGGGCATCGTCTCTTACGACCGGGCCGAATGCGAGGACGCCTACATCGGGCAGATCAACATGATCACCGTCTCCAGCTTCTGCGGCGTCAATGGCGCGGTCTGGGGGTATGATCTTGCGCGGGCCGATGATCTGGCGCAGGGGCGGGTGACGCCGAAGATGGTGCTGCCGCGCCACGATGGTGCCGAGGTGCCGGTGCTGCCGATGGAGCCGCTGCTTGACGCGGCCTACAGGCTGTTCGGGTCGCGGCATGAGCGGCGCTTTGCGCCGCTGCCGGGGGCGATGGTGGTCTGCGCCAACAAGTCCCAGACCATTCGCCCGAAAACCGAAACGACGATCTGGTGCGCGCTGGCGCTGGCCATCGCCGAGGACCGGATGACCACAGCCAACCTCTTCATCGAAGACGCTTCGGACACCGCCAGCACCGGCGACGCGCCGCTGGCCGACATCGAGGCCAATATCGCCAAGTCGATCCTGCGCTGCGGCGCCGATCAGGACGTGAAGTACCGCGAGATCTTCATCGGCACCAAAACCCAGCGGATCACCTCGGACATGGTGGGCTGTTCGCTGGCTTGCGTGCCCTATGTGACGCTGCCGCCCGCGGCGATCCCGGGGGGGCGCAGCGCGGGTGATCTGGCCGGCATGACCCTCAGCGAATGGGAGGCGGCGCTGAATTTGCCAGCCATGGAGCCCTATCCGGGCCGCTACCGGCG
This sequence comes from Salipiger sp. ABF4_146, assembly GCF_056161345.1. NCBI lineage: Bacteria > Pseudomonadati > Pseudomonadota > Alphaproteobacteria > Rhodobacterales > Roseobacteraceae > Salipiger > Salipiger sp. ABF4_146. The sequence goes on from NZ_JBSWYX010000011.1 coordinate 164,364, forward strand.
CTAGTTCGGTCTTGGGCGCTTGTATCCAGTGCGGCGCTCGGCGCAGATGGGCGCGAATTGCGCCGCGCGGGGGAGGGGCGGCGCCAGTGCAAGACCCGTCCCGTCCTGCGGGGCGCCTGACCGGAGAGCCGCCCGATGCCGCAGCATGTCGCCATCAACATCAAGACCCGTGCCTATCACACCCTGCTGGGCCCGCATTACGCGCTGCATGACTGCACCGAAGGCTACGGCCATCTGAGCGACGAAGAGCGCGCGGCGACCCGTGTGCTGGTCACTGCGGGCTTCAAAGGCGCCAAGGGCCCCGAGATGGACGAGTTGCCGAACCTCGGGCTGATCTGCTGCGTCGGCACCGGCTACGAGGGGATCGACGTCGAAACTGCGATTGCGCGCGGCATCAAGGTGACCCATGGCGCTGGCGTTAACGCGGGCGCGGTGGCGGATCACACGATGGCGCTGTTGCTTGCGGCGGTACGGCGCATCCCGCATCAGGATCGGCTGACCCGCTCGGGCGCATGGAACTACGGCGAGATGCCGCGGCCGCTGTTCTCGCGCCGCAAGATCGGCCTTTACGGCATGGGCGGCATCGGCGCGGCGGTGGCGCGGCGTGCGGCGGCGTTTGATCTTGAGGTGCTTTATCACAGCCGGACGCCGAAAGACGATCTGCCCTATGCCTATGTGCCCTCGCTGCTGCAACTGGCCGAGCGGTGCGATTACCTCGTCGCCTGCGTGCCCGGCGGCCCGGCAACCCAGCACGCGGTGAACGCCGAGGTGCTGCAGGCGCTGGGGCCGAAAGGCTATCTGGTCAACGTCGGGCGCGGTTCGGTGGTGGATACGGAGGCGCTGATCTCGGCGCTACAGAGCGGTGCTATCGCCGGGGCGGGGCTTGATGTCTACGAGGCCGAGCCGGAGGTGCCCGAGGCGCTGATCGCCTTGGAGAACGTCGTGCTGACGCCGCATATGGCGGGCAATGCGCCGGAGGTACAGGAGATGGCCGCCGACCTCATCCGCAACAACATCGCCGCCTTCACCGGGGGCACAGATCTGGTTAGCCCGGTGCCGGAGATGAAGGCGCTGGCGACGGCGGGCTAGGGAGACTGGCCGGGGCTGTCCTCACTCTGCCTGCGCGGGGTGCTGCTCGGCCACCGCGACAAGCTCGTCGACCAGTGCCTGCAACGCCGGGTCGGGCAGCGTGCCGTCGCGCAGCGAAATGCCGACCGGGCCGCCCAGAAGCTCGTTCTGCACCGGCAGCACCGTCAGTTCGCCGCTGTCCAGTTCGGCGCGCACCACGCCCGCCGAGATGAACCAGATGGTGTCCGACCGCGCCACCACGCGCCGGCCGAAGGCGTGGGAGACATTCTCATATGCGGGAACCGGCTCGCCCAGCCCCAGAGATTGCAGGAACGACCGCACCGAGCCCGAGATCACCGCGCCCGCAGGCGGCAGCATCAGCGGGAAGCGGATCAGGTCCGACGGCTCCCACGCCTGCCCGGCGAGCGGGTGGCCGGGACGGATCACCGGCACCACGCGCTCCCAGTAAAGCTGGCGGAAGCTGAGCCCCTCGCCGGTGCCGGTGGCGGGCATGCGCCCGACCACCAGATCGAGCGCGCCTTCGCGCAATTGCGACAGCAGCAGCCAGTTCGGCCCGGTGGAGACGCGCAGCGTGCAGTCCTTGTGGCTTTCGCGAAAGCGCGCGGCGGCGTCAGGGAAGAGCCCGGTGGCGGCGGTGGGCAGCACGCCGACGGACAGTTTGTGCTGGCTTTGCGGTAGCTCGCGCAGCAATTGCTCGCCGCGCTCGAGATCGGCCAGTGCCGTGCCCGCGTATTGCTGAAAGATCTTGCCTGCCCGGCTTAGCGCCAGCCGCCGTCCGCTGCGGTCGAACAACTGGGCGTTCAGGATCTCTTCAAGTTCGCGCACCGTTTTGGAGGCGGCGGGCTGGCTGACGTGCAGGGCCTCGGCGGCGGCGCTGAGGCTGCCAAGGCGGGCGGTCTCGAGAAACACCCTAAGGTGGCGCATGCGCAGGTGAGGGTGGAGCATATATAACCCATAAGTTATGAGTGATGCCTCTACTTATATTTTTCACGGGCGGTTTGCCATGGCAGAAGAGCGCCACGCCTTAACCGGCCCGAGGAGGACACATGCAGACAATCGACGCCGCAGGGGTGACCCTGCACATCCGCGACGAAGGCCCGAAAGATGGCCGCGTGCTGATGCTGGCCAATTCGCTGGGCACCGACCTGCGGGTCTGGGACGCGCTGCTTCCGCTGCTGCCCGAGGGGCTGCGCGTGGTGCGTTTCGACAAGCGCGGGCACGGGCTGTCGGATGCGCCGGCGGCTCCGTATGAAATGGAGACGCTGGTGGCGGACGCCGAGGCGATCTGCACGGCGCTCGATCTTAAAGACATCACCTTTGTTGGCCTGTCGATCGGGGGGCTGATCGGGCAGGGCTTGGCAGCCAAACGCCCCGACCTTGTCCGCGCGCTCGTGCTGATGGACACGGCGGCCAAGATCGGCACCCCCGAGATGTGGCAGACAAGGATCGACGGCATCCGCGCGAACGGTGTGGGCTCGCTGGCGGATGCCATTCTCGAGCGCTGGTTCACACCGGGCTTCCGAGAGAGCGATCCGCAGTTCGCGCTTTGGAAGAACATGCTCGTACGCACCCCGCTCGACGGCTACGTGGGCTGCTGCGCCGCCATCGCGGGCGCAGACCTCACCGAAAGCACCCGCGCGCTGAAATTGCCGGTGCTGGCGATGGCGGGGGCCGAGGACGGCTCAACGCCGCCCGAGCTGGTGCGCGGCACCGCCGAGCTTTGTGGAGCGGACTTCGCGCTGATCGACGGGGCGGGGCACATTCCCTGCGTCGAACAGCCCACCGAAACCGCCCGCCTGATCAATGACTTTCTGAGGAGGACCGCCTGAATGGACGAGCTTTACGAACAGGGCATGAAGACCCGCCGGTCGGTGCTGGGCGACGCCCATGTGGACCGCGCCGAGGCCGCCAAGACGCCGCTCGACGAGGCGTTCCAGACGCTGATCACCCGCAGCGCATGGGGCACGGTCTGGGCCTCTGACGCGATCAGCCAGCGCGAGCGCTCGATGCTGACGCTGGCGCTGCTGGCGGCGACCGGCAACTTCGAGGAGATCCCGATGCACATCCGCGCCACCGCGCGCACCGGGGCCAGCAAGCAAGACGTGCTGGAGGCCTTCCAGCACGTGGCGATCTACGCCGGGGTTCCGCGCGCCAACCACGCGCTGAAACTGGCCAAGGCGACCTATGCCGAAATGGAGGCGGCAGCCGAATGAGCAACTTCATCACCACAGACTCGATCAAGGACAAGGGCCCGCTGATCCCGCGCAACCGCGAGGTTCATCCGGTGGCCTATGACCCCGGCTACAAGACCAGCGTCACCCGGTCCCCGAACCTGCCGCTGCTGTCGATGGAAAGCTCGCCGTCGGAAGAGACCGGCCCGACCTTCGGCCACGGCAAGCTGGGCGAACTCGACAACAACCTCGTGCTGAACTGGACCAAGGGCGCGGCGCCGGCGGTCGGTGAGCGCATCCTGATGCACGGCCGGGTGCTTGATGAGAACGCCAAGCCGGTGCCGAACACGCTGATCGAGATCTGGCAGGCCAACGCGGGCGGACGCTACCGCCACAAGAAGGACACCTATCTTGCGCCGCTCGACCCGAACTTCGGCGGCTGCGGGCGCACGCTGACCGACGAGAACGGCTACTATCAGTTCCTCACCATTCGTCCCGGTGCTTACCCGTGGCCGAACCGTGGCAACGACTGGCGTCCGATGCACATCCACATCTCCGTTTACGGCCACAGCTTCGGCCAGCGCCTAATCACCCAGATGTATTTCGAGGGCGATCCGCTGATCGACCACTGCCCGATCGCCGCGACGATCAAGAACCGCGCCCAGCTTGATGCGCTGGTCGCCCCGCTCGATCTGGCGCATTCGCGCCCGCTCGACTACCTCGCCTACAAGTTCGACATCGTGCTGCGCGGCCGTCGCCAGTCGATGTTCGAGAACAAGCTGGAGGGCATGTGATCATGGTGCAGAAACTCGACACCCTCGTGGAAACCGCCTCGCAGACCGCCGGGCCCTACGTCCACATCGGCCTGATGCCCACCTACGCGGGCAACGCGGGCTATTACGACGAAGAGATCGGCGTGAGCCCCATCGAGGAGGGCTGCGACGGCGAGATCATCGAAATCACCGGCTCCGTCTATGATGGCACCGGCTGGGCGATGCGCGACGCGCTGATCGAAAGCTGGCAGCCCGACGCCAAGGGCGTGTTCCCCGGGCAGGAGGGTGCGGACCCCAAGGTTTCGGGCCATTGCCGCTTTGCCGCCGATGCCGAGACCGGCGAGTTCACCCTGCGCACGGTCAAGCCGGGCAAGGTGAAAGGCCGGGGCGGCGTGGAAAGCGCGCCGCATATCTCGCTCTGGGTCGTCGCCCGCGGCATCAACATCGGGTTGCAGACGCGCATCTACTTCGAGGACGAGGACAATTCGGCTGATCCGCTGCTGGCGCGCATCGAGCAGCGCCCGCGCGTGGACACGCTGATCGCCAAGAAGACCGGCGAGGGCACGTACCGCTTCGACATTCGCCTGCAGGGCGAGGGCGAAACGGTGTTCCTCGACATCTGAGGCGCAGAGATTAGAACGAGGCGACGGGGCGGCTGTGCAGGCCGCCCTTTCGGCATGTGGAGGGACAGGACCTATGAGCGCGAGCGTTTTCGATCACCCTTGGCTGGGCGGGCTCTTCGCCGACCCCGAAATGGCGGCGATCTGGTCGGCGGACCGGCAAATGTCGCATATGCTGGCCTTCGAGGCCGCATGGAGCCGCGCGCTCGGCGCCTGCGGACGGGCCGATGCGGCGCTGGCCGAGGCCGCGGCGGCGAAGATCGAGACGGCAAAGATCGATCTTGCGGACATTCGCGCGGGCATGGCGCAAGACGGGGTGCCGGTGCCGCGCCTCGTGGCACAGCTCAAGCAGATCGTCGGCCCTGATCTGGTGCCTGCGGTGCACAAGGGCGCGACCTCGCAGGACGTGGTGGACAGCGCGCTGGCGCTGACCCTGAAGCAGAGCAACGCGCTGCTGGCGGACCGGCTGGCGCGGCTGGAGGCGGCGCTGATCGATCTCGATGCGCGCCGCGGCGAGACTCCGCTGATGGGCCGCACGCGGATGCAGGCGGCCACCGAGATCACCGTTTCCGACCGGCTGCGCCCGTGGCACCAGCCGCTCGCGGCGCATCTGGAGCGGTTGGCGCAACTGGCGCCGCGCGTCGAGCGGGTGCAGATCGGTGGTGCCTCGGGTGACCGCAAGGCGCTTGGCAAGGACGCGCAGGCGGTGGTCGATCACGTCGCCGCAGCGCTTGGCCTCGCGAGCACCGATGGCGCGTGGCACGCGATGCGCGCCGGCGTGGCGGATTACGCCGGGCTGCTGTCGCTGATCACCGGCAGCCTCGGCAAGATCGGGCAGGACGTCTGCCTGATGGCGCAGCAGGGGCTGGACGAGATCAAGCTCTCGGGCGGCGGCGGCTCTTCGGCTATGCCGCACAAGCAGAACCCGGTGAGCGCGGAACTTCTTGTGACGCTGGCGCGGTTCAACGCGGTGCAGCTGTCGGGGATGCATCAGGCGATGGTTCACGAACAGGAACGCTCGGGCGCGGCATGGGCGCTGGAGTGGATGATCCTGCCGCAGATGGCGCAGGCCACCGCCTCGGCGCTTGCCACGGCCATCGCGCTGGTGGGCAAGATCGACCGGATCGGCACGCCCGAGGCGACGTGAGCGGGCGGGTAGAAGGCCCGGATGATCCCGCTTTGAAGATCGTCTGAGAGGCGGACGCCAAAGATCCAATGCGAGGGGGACTCTCCCCGCGCGCGGACCGGTCCTGCAGTGTTGGCGGACGGCGCGACAGGTCCTGAAGGACGGCTGCTCTCTGGCGCAGCGCGCAGAAATCAATCAGTTGCAGAGAAGATTTTCTCGCCACGCGCAAAACTCTCTGGGTTGAGTGCATGCGCAGTTGACAGCGACCACCAGATGTCAGTGCATTGGGATAGTCTACGTTAATCTTTTATTAATTGCTTTCGGCATCGAACAGAGCCGCAAGAACTTTTCCCATTAAGGACAGGAGTTTGGTCAATGGCGAGCAGCCCGCGAATTGCCGTGTCGACTTGCGATCCCCGCTTCGGCGGTGCGATGCGCAAGTGCTGCACCGGGCTGCGGGTGCTCTTTATTGGTGTCTTGGCCGCCGTCGGCTTGTCCGGCGTGGGTGTTTCTGCCGCCAATGCGGATGCGCCAGCGCCGGTCTCTGAGGTCGCAGAAACTGTGCTGGTTTCAACGTCCGAAGACCTTATGGCTGCGCTGGCGTCGGCGCGTGGTGGCGAGATCATCTCGCTTGCTCCGGGGGCCTATGGGCGCCTCAGTTTGCGTGCGCCACTTGCCGCGTTCGACAAGCCCGTGACCTTGCGGTCGGCCCGTCCAGACGCGCCCGCGACATTCGAGAAGATCCAGCTGCGCGGGGTGCGAAACCTCGGTCTTGAAGGCTTGGCGTTTCGTTATCAGCCGCGCAAAGACGATGGCAAACTCGCCGCGATGCTGGATATTCGAGGCGATGCCGACGGTCCGGCGCGGGGTATCACAGTGCGGGCCTGCAGCTTTGCGGGTACGCGTGTCCCCGATGGGATCGGTGCCGACCCTCTCGATGCAAAGGCGGTCGCTGCCGCCAATGGTCTGGTTTCTGGCGCCTATGCCGGGCGCGCGCTTTATGTGCGTGATGCCGAGGATTTGCGTGTGACCGGCAATCGCGCCACGGCGGTCTACCGCGGCTTTGGTTTTGAGCGCGTGGCGCGCCTCGAGGTAGACAGAAACCTGCTGCAAGACATCCGCTCTGACGGGATGACCTTCGGAGAGTTGCAGGATGCCAGGATCGAGAGAAATGTGGTGCGCGAGTTGCACCCTTGGCGGCATGAGGAGGCGCCCGGACGTGGCGATCATCCTGATCTCATCCAGTTCTGGACGACGAATTCCAACGCCCCCACGCGCGACGTGATCATCCGGAAGAACATGCTCATACAGCAGGCCGCAGCAGATGACAGCTTTGCGCAGGGGCTCTTCATGCGAAACCCAAAGGCGGAAGCCGATGCCGAAAGGCAGAGCTTCTTCTACCGCGATATCACCATCGAAGATAACGTGATCTACAACGGTCACATCAATTCGCTCGTCGTTGGCGAGACACTTGGTCTATCCGTGGCAAGGAACCTGCTGATCGCCGATCCTGAAGCCGGGGAGGGGCGGCTCCACACTCCGATTTTGTCGATCGCCGCGCGGTCCGAAAACGTGACGGTGATGGACAACACACTGCCTGAACTCTCTGCCGCCTACAGCACCATTGACGGATATGTCTCGCTGGAGCGAGGCCAAGCACTTGGCTGGCGGGTGGAGGGTAATCGGTACACCCGGCTCGACCGGAGCGCTGGTGTGGTTTTCGACGAAGAAGGTGCGGAGCTTTACAGCAGTGACACGGTGATCGAGCAGATTGACGCTGCGATCATTCGGATTTTGCGCGGATGTATTGGGGACAATGAGCCCAATCCGACCGCAGTGACCGCTGGCTGTTTATGACCATGCACGGCCCCGGCGACCCCCCGGGACCCTGCAGCACGATTTGTAGCGACATAAATTTTCGATGCCGGTGGAGCTTGTTTCGCTCCTGATGTCCGGCGTGACCGAAGGACCATTGTGATGAAACCGTTTTGGCTTCTTTTTGCTACCTTTCTCTGCGCGACTATGGCCTCTGCCGCGGACTATGTGCTGCAGTCCGGAGACCGTATCGATGTTCGCGTTGCCGGGCTGCCGAACTTGGATCGAGAGATAAAGATCGGTGACGACGGCATGATCTCTCTGCCGCTCGTCGGACGGGTGAGCCTGCGGGACAAGACCGTGGCACAAGCCGAAGAGGATATTTCCGAGCGGTTTGGCAAAGTCGCTTTCCGGCAGCGGAGCCTTGACGGACGGGAAACGCTGTTTTCGATATCACCGACCGAAGTCAGCCTTTCGGTGTCCGAGTTCCGGCCGATCTATGTCGCCGGAGATGTCAAACTGCCCGGCGCCTTCGAATTCACGCCCGGTCTGACCGCGCGCCGCGCAGTGACGCTGTCAGGCGGTGTGGGAAGCGATCTTGCGGCCTACCGCGATCCATTCACGCAGATTGCGCAGTTGCAGGGCAGCATTGATGCGTTTTCGGCAGAACTGGCGGCCCTCGATGTGCGAATTCGCCGCTACAAATCCGAACTCGAGCCTTCAGTCGATGCGAGCGATTCAGCCATGCTGCTCGGCAGCGAGACGGTGGAGCAGGTGGAGCAGCGACGCCTTGAAGCCGGGTCCGAAGGAAAGGCGACGCGGCGCTCCTATCTGCTCGAGGCGCGGGCCGCGATCGCCAACCAGATCGAGATACTGCGCCAGCAACTCGCCGCCGAGTTAGAAGGCGAAGAGGCGGACCAGTCCGAATATGACCGCATCAGCACCCTGCGCGAACGGGGGCTCGTCGAGGTGGATCGCGTGACCGCGACTCGTCGCTCGCTGCTGTCCTCGGCCACGCGCCGATTGGACACCGCGAGCGATCTCGCCGCCGCGGAAAAGGAACTTGCCCGCCTCAATTTCGAGTTGGGTGATTTCGAGGACGAGGCCCGCCGCGATGCTTTGGAAGATCTCAGCGAGGCGCTGGTCGAGCGTGAGACCACGCGCGCGCGTCTGACTGCGGCACGCCAGCAATTGCTGTTTCTCAACTCCGGCTCCGCGGCGATGGACCAAGAAAGCGATGTGACCGCCACGGTGCGCCGCGGGGCAGGGGACGCCGAGCAGGTCTTCGTACTGAATGGCGCGGAGGACATGCCACTGCTGCCGGGGGACCTCATCGAAGTGCACCTAAGCGTTGTTTCCGTGCCGGGCCAGTAGTCCGGCAAGCAGAAATTTCACGTCGGGCGATCGCCGCCCGCCGATCTGAATTTGACCATGCGCGCGCATCAGACGCGCTCGACCAGAGACTTTTCTAAGGCCTCGCGCCGCCCGCTGACGGGCCGGTACGCGGAGGACACCATAGGCATTTGCCGGGACGCCATGACTGGCGCTGTTCCGGCGCATAGGAACCGCGATGAACGCATTGACACCCGACCGCAAGATCGAACCAAGTTCGGCGACGCTGCAGCAGGTGCTTCGGGCCGACACCTGCGCCGGCTGCGGTGCCTGCAGTATTCTGGCACCCGCATCGCTGCGCATGACGCTGGCAGAGCCGGGCTATCTGCGTCCGGTCCAGACCGCCGCACTGAGCGCCGAAGAGGAAGAGCAGATCGCCGAGATTTGCCCCGCACGGCAACTGGCGCTCAACGCGGCAGGGCGGCAGGACCATGAGCTCTGGGGGCCTTATCTGGAGGTGCGCTCGGGCCATGCTACCGACCCGGATATTCGCCACAACGCCTCTTCTGGCGGCGTACTTTCTGCGATCCTCACCCATCTTCTGCAAAGCGGTGCCGTGGATACCGTGGTGCAGACCGCAGCGTCACGCATCGAGCCGACGGCCACACAAGGCGTGAGCAGCACCAGTCGTGATCATGTCTTCGCCGCCGCGGGCTCGCGCTATGCGCCGTCGGCGCCGCTGTTGGAACTGGAGCGTGCGTTGAACACTGGCGGGCGGATCGCCTTTGTGGGCAAGCCCTGCGACGTGGCCACCCTGCGGGCATTGGCCCGGATCGATCCGCGGATAGACCGTCAGGTGGCCGTGGCCCTTTCGTTTTTCTGCGCGGGCGTTCCCAGTGCCGCGGGTGCTGGCAAGGTCCTCGAGAAGATGGGCGTCGATCCGGGCGAGGTTGCAGCCTTCCGCTATCGTGGCGATGGCTGGCCCGGCTACGCCAAGGCGACGCTGAAGGATGGGCGTGAGGCGCGCATGAGCTATCGCGACAGCTGGGGCCAGATCCTGTCGCGGCACGTGCAGAAGCGCTGCAAGCTTTGCCCCGATGGTATCGGCAGTTTCGCCGACATCGTCTGCGCCGATGCCTGGCAGACCGACGCCGAGGGCTACCCCAGTTTCGAGGAAGCGGAAGGCACGAGTCTGGTGATGGCGCGCACGGCGCTTGGTTCGGAAATCCTACGGGCCGCAGAAGCGCAGGGTGCTGTGACCACCTCTGCCTTTGACATCAACACGCTTGAACCGATGCAGCCGGGGCAGGTGCGCAAGCGCCGCTACCTGCTCGCGCGGCTGCTGGCGATGCGGGCGCTGTTCCGGCGTGCGCCGAAATACGACGGCTTCTTTCTTTCGCGCAATGCCCGGCAGGCGGGGGTGCGAGAGAACCTCCGACAGTTCTCGGGAATGCTTATCCGCGAGTTGGGGTTGAGATCATGATTACGCAGTCAAAGTGCTCGCATCACAGGATATTTTCGGGCTGGACCAGCCGGGGCGGAACGGGAGATCGCAATGACTGATCGCGGAAAGATCGATACGGGACTGACGCTGTCGGCGCTGGATATCCTGCAAGCGGTCAAAAAGAAGAGCCCCATCAGCCTTGGTTTGGCCGTGTTGGCGGCGCTCTTGGTCTTCCTGCTGCTGCGACCGATGCCGCCGGTGTTCAGCGCAACCTCGATCCTGTGGTTCGACGAGCGCGAAGAGCGGCTGCTGACCTCGGATTCGGCGTTCTCGGCGCTCGCCGATGACCGAAAGGTCACTTGGGTGAACGAGGTTGCGCCCATCGTCAAGGAAGCCGCGATCATCGAGTCGCTGCCGGTGCTGACACGCGTGATCAGCGATCTTGATCTCGTGGCGCAGCCCGAGGCACTGCGGTCTTCCAAGACGCTGATCAAGGACACGCTGAAGCAGCGCATCAAGATGGTCTTGCCCGCCGGACTGTTTGCGGAGGACGCGCCGCTTGATGATGCGGCGATTGCGGCTCCGGACGGGGGCACCGAGACCACTCCGATCAAGACCATTCAGCAGCTGGCAAGCGTGGTCGAGACCAATACCAACGAATTGACGCAGCTCATCTCGGTCACCGTCTCGTCGCCGGATGCACAGGCGGCGGCAGCTATCGCCAATCGGCTGCCAGAGGCCTTTTTGCTTGAGCACAACGCGCGGGTGACGGCGGCCAGCGCCGAGATGGTCTCTTGGCTCGACGCGCAGCTACAGAGCATCCGTGAGCGAATTCAGGCAGAGGAATCGAACCTGAGCAGCGACGCAGTGGCATTGCGACAGATGACCCACGACGCGGACGTGGCGCTCTATCGCGACCTGCTCCGGCGCCGGAACGAGGTCCAACAATTGCAGAATATCCGCTCGCACCCGGTGCGGGTGGTCAGTATGGCGATGGTGCCCACCGAGCCCTCGGCTGCGGGTCCGGCGCAATACGCCACCGCTGCTTTCCTCGCGACGTTTGCCGCTCTATCGCTGGTGTTCGCGTTGCGCGAGTTGCTCGACACAAGGGTTCGTTACCCTCGGCAGCTCGACGAACTAGGGCTGCACGTTCTTGCAGCGGCCCCGGATTTCAACAAGAACCGCCCGCTTTTCGACGAGGCCATCCGCCGACTGCTTTCGGTTGCGATGCCGGATCTGCGCAAGGGAGCCGTCGCCGTCGGCTTCACATCGGGAGCCGCGCGCGAGGGGAAGACTCTGGTGGCGCGGCAATTCGCCATGGCAGGCGCGCGGAGCGGGCTGCGCACCGTGTTGGTCGAGGCGGACCTGCGGCATCCCCAGTCGGCGGGACTGCCGGAAGCAGGGCAGGGGGCCGGGCAGGGGTCTGGACGGGGCGGTCTGGCGGAACTGCTTGCTGCGGGTGCCGGCCCGGATGGCTATTTCCTTGAAGAGAAGGTTGAGGGCGACGGAAGCCTTTACGTGCTGCCAAGTTTTGAGGCCTCGCGCAATCCGACCGAACTGCTGGCCTCAGCGGGTATGACGCATCTGCTCGCCGCGCTGCGCGAGCGCTTCGACCTGATTGTGGTCGACATGCCGCCCACCTGTCTCACGGCGGATGCCGAAGCGCTCGCTCCCCTGCTCGACGGCACGCTGCTTGTTCTGCGCCACGGTCGGGCCGGGATCGCCCGCACAAAATCGGCAATCGCGCTTATCGAGCGTGGCGGCGATCATCTGGTTGGGGCTTTCCTGAACGACTGTCCGGAGCATTTCCTCTCGAACCTGTATGGGCGCGGCCCTCTCGACTATGGCTTTACACCCTCGCGCGCGACCCCCCAGCCCGGCGCGGCCCCGGTACGAGGAGACGGAAGGTTTGCCGAGAGCGCCAAGATAAAGCTGTTGCCGCTGCAAAAGGACGTGCGTTCAGATGCCGGTTGAGGCGCTCAAAGGCCTGCCGCGACAGCGCAGCGAATTGCGGCAGACGGCTGCGGCGGTTCCCGCGGTGCTGCCGCTGTCAGTCGTGCTGTTCCTCATCTCGCTCTTCGTGGCGTTTCAGCTGTCGGCCGGGCCGGTGAAGCTGTCGACCTCGCGGACGTTGCTCCTCATCTTGGTCCTGCCGCTCATGCTGCGGTTGCTGCGTGGGGCGGCGGGCCGGATCATCGTGTCAGACGTGGCGATGATTGCCTTTTGCGTTTGGGTTTTCTTCAGCATGGTCGCGAACCACGGGCTTTCCGAAGCGATCGAGTTCAGCGGCATCAACGCGATCGAGACGCTGGGCGCGTACCTGCTTGGTCGATGCGTGATCCGCGATGCAGAGAGCTTTGCGGCGATGGTCAAACTGATGTTCGGCATAGTCGTGTTTCTGTGCCCTTTCGCCCTGCTCGAGACGCTCACCGGCTACAATCTGCTGCTGCATCTGACGAACGCGATCTACCCCTCGCAGCCGGAGGTCCCGCCGCTGCGCCGCATGGGGCTTGAGCGGGTGCAGGCGACACTCGATCATCCGATCCACTTCGGCATCTGCATCGGTGCTTTCATCGCACTGACCTATCGTGTGCTCGGGTATGGAGCCTCTGCGTCCTCGCGCTACAGCCGCGCTGGACTTGTGGCCTTCGTGGCTTTCCTGTCGCTATCGTCCGGAGCGTTGGTCGCGATGTTGCTGCAGGTCCTTCTGCTCGGCTGGAGCGGCATTGCCCGAACTATCCGTGATCGTTGGCATCTTCTGGCGACGATCGCATTGGTTCTCATCTTGATCGAGCTGGTGACCGGCGTGTTTCTTGAGTTCGTCATCAGCCAGATTGCTTTCGATCCCAAGACCGCTTTCAACCGGACGCGGATCTTCGGCTATGCGCTGGCGAACATTCAGGGCTCGCCGCTTTTCGGTATCGGCCTTCACGAATGGGTCAATATCCCCGGCATGTCCGACAGTGTCGACATGTTCTGGATGTTGGTCACGCTGCGCCACGGGGTGCCGGCCGGATTGCTGATCCTGCTTGGCTTCCTGTGGCTGCCTCTGGCGCTTATGGCACGTCGTATTTCCGACCCCCGGGTGAGCGCCTATCGCGAGGGGTACATCATCACGATCGCAGCGCTCTTCCTCGCAATGTGGGGCGTGCACGTGTGGCGCGAAGCCTATGCCCTCATTCTGTTCCTACTGGGCAGCGGGGCCTGGATGCTCGAGTTCGACAGTAAAGCGAAGCAAGCGCCCAAGCCCGCGTCACCAGTGGGGTTTGTTCGAAGGACATTTCCAACATGAAAATCGAATTCTCGAGCGAGCAAAGCGTGCAGCCGAACACGCTGGTTGCGAAGACATTGCCCAACTTCATTATCATCGGGGCGATGCGCGCCGGGACGACCTCGCTGCACAACTATTTTCAGCATCACCCTCAGGTCAGCATGTCGCGGGACAAGGAGCCGGATTATTTCACCGCCAAAAAGCACGTGCTTGGCGAGACGTGGTACGGAAATCAATTCGATCCCGGCTCGTTGAAGCGTGGCGAGGCAAGTCCCAACTACGCGAAAGTGGACGTGTTTCCTGGGGTCGCCGGGCGCATCTATCGCGAGTTGCCCGATGTGCGACTTGTGTACGTGGTGCGCGATCCCGTGCGCCGTTTCGTGTCGCAGTACGACCATATGCTGGCGCGAGGATTTGATCTGCCGGATCCGGTCGCGCTTTGCCGCAATGAGGGGCCGCTCCCGGCGGATCCGATCCGTCTGACACTGAAGGAGCCGTATCGGCATATTCTATCGGTCAGCTGCTACGCCCGCCAGCTCAAGGCATATCTGGAGTATTTTCCGCTCGAGCAGATCAAGATTGTCGAGTTCGAGCGCCTCAAGACCGAGCCGCAGGCGGTGCTGGGCGATCTTCAGGCCTTTCTGGGTCTCGACCCACTGGGAGGTCCGACCCTCCCGTCGCTGAACCGTGGCAAGGAACTGACAAGCGTGCCGCAGCCTATCCTAAGGTCAGCGCGGGACACGCGGATCGGCAGCTGGGTGCGGGATCGGCTGAGCCTTGAGGCGCGGGACCGTCTGAAGCGGCTGATCGCTGCGCCTTTCCCGGACAGCAAGAGGGTTTTTCCCGACGAGGCTATCGCCCGTGTCAGGGCAGAGCTCGCCGAAGACATTGCAGAGTTCCGGAAACTCACCGGAATGTCCTTTGCCACATGGTCGATCTGACACCGCGAACCACGATTGGAAACTCAATGTACCAGCAGTCCGGAGCAAGGTCCGTCGCGCAGTTCGCAGATGCCGAGCCGTCCGCCACTGCCATTCCAAGCCAGTCCGCAAAGTCGTACAGCGGAAGTGGTCCGCAACCGCTTCGCATCTGGTCTCCGGAAATGGCGGCGATGCTCGGCGAGCCGGATGTGACGATCATCATTGTCAGCTACAACACCCGCGACCTGACCCTGAAGGCCATCGAGACCCTGCTCGAAGCTGGCGGCGACGTTCTTGCCGAGGTGATCGTCTATGACAATGCGTCGGCAGACGGTTCCGCCGCAGCTATCGCAGAGCGCTTTCCGCAGATCCAGACGATCGCCAGCGCAGAGAACCACGGCTTCGCAAAGGCCAACAATCTGGCCAGTGGGCTCGCGCATGCCGATATGCTGCTGCTGCTGAACCCCGATACAGAGACCTACGAAAATGCGATCGCGAGCCTTCTGGCCTTCGCGCGGCGCAACCCCGCTGCGGGGATCTACGGTGGGCGGACGCTGTTTCCAGATGGCTCGCTGAACCCGGCGTCCTGCTTCGACCAGATCACGGTACGCAGCCAGTTTTGCCGTGCGCTTTATCTCGACAAGCTCTTTCCCGGCAGCGGTTTCTTCAACCCAGAAGCGATCGGCAACTGGAACAGGGATACGGAGCGCTGCGTCGACGTGGTCGTGGGGTGTTTCCTGATGATCCCCAAGGCCCTTTGGGAGCAACTCGGTGGCTTTGATCTCAAGTACTTCATGTATGGCGAGGAAGCGGACCTCTGCCATCGGGCGCGGGCGCTTGGCTACAGTCCCATGGTCACGCCGAGCGCTACGATCATGCATCTTGTCGGGGCCTCGAGCAATGTGCGCGCCGAAAAGATCATCCTTGTCGGGCGTGCGCGGGCCACGTTGGTCCGCGAGCACTGGAAGCCTTGGAAGGTGCCGATCGGACTCTTCCTGCTGTGGCTTTGGGCAGGGGTGCGGTTTGCGCTCTACAGGATCCGCGCGTTCGTCTCGGGCAAAGCCGATCTGCCCGAGCGGGTCACTTGGGACCGGGTTTGGTCGCAGCGCAAGACTTGGTTGAAGGGCTATTGACGGTCGAAATTTTTTCGAACTCTCGGGGGATTAATGCCGTGCCAAAGAAAAGATCACTGTCGCGTCCTCGCCGGTTTCTGAGGTTGGTGACCACCTTGCTGGACCCGCGCGCCTATTTGCACATGTTGAAAATTCTCAACTACTACAATTACACCCATGTCACCCCGCTGCGTCGTGTCACGCGGGGCAAGGATGTGACCATCTCGCCCACTGTCTGGTTCGCTGAAGCCGAGCGCGTCGAGCTTGGCGATGGGGTGCATCTGAACGGTGGCTGCATGCTTTGGGCCGGGCCGACCACCGGGAAGATTACCATCGGGGACAACGCGCTTTTCGGCCCGAACGTGATGATTACCGCCGCGCATTACAAATTCGACGAGGGGCAACCGGTCACGGAGCAGGAGATGGGCGAGTGCGACGTGGTCATCGGCCGCGATGTCTGGCTCGCGACCGGCGTGGTGGTGCTTGCGGGAGCCAATGTCGGAGATGGCTGCATCGTTGCCGCCAACAGCGTCGTGCGCGGCACCTTCCCACCGTTCTCAATTCTCGCCGGTGCTCCCGCGCGGGTGGTTGGACGCCGCAAGCGATCTGGCGCCCCTTTGGCTGCAGATCTCGAGGGGCTCGGGGCGCCTCTGGAGCTGTTTGCAACGAGCGACGGAAGGAATCTGCGGTGAGCGCATCAATCCTTGAACGCCCCTCAGAGCAGGAGTCCTCAGAAGTGCCGGTTATGCCGGCGGCTGCGGTCATTATTCCCCATTTCAATGACGTTGTTCGGCTGGAGCGCTGTCTTGATGCTCTTGCCGCGGCGGCGCGCCCGCAGCCCGTGGAAATTCTGGTGGTGGACAACGCGTCAACGGAAAGCCTCGTTTCGATCATTTCGAAGCATCCGGATGTCCGCTTCGTCACTGAGGCCCGACGCGGCGCGGCAACCGCGCGCAACCGCGGCGTTGAGGAAAGTACGTCACCGCGCATCTTCTTTTTGGACGCCGATTGTATTCCGGCGCAGGACTGGCTCGAGCATGCCTTCGCTGTCATCGAGACCAAACAAATCGTCGGCGGCGCGATCCGCGTGTTTGATGAGACGCCGCCGCCCCGCAGCGGCGCCCAAGCTTTCGAAGCCGTCTTCGCGTTCCAGCAAAAGGACTATGTCGAGAAAGAGGGGTTTTCGGTGACGGCCAACCTGCTGACTTGGCGCGCGGTCGTCGAGGACACGGGTCCTTTGATCAACGGATTGTCCGAGGACAAGGACTGGTGTCTGCGCGCTGCGGCCAAGGGCTATGAAATTGCCTATGCGCCAGAGCTTGTCGTCTATCATCCGAGCCGCAGCGACTGGCGCGCGCTTCGCAAGAAATGGTTCAGACTGACAGTCGAAAGTTATGGACAGGCGCGGTCGGGGAACCGCAGCCGCTGGTCTTGGCTGGCACGGTCGCTGGTGGTGTTCCTGTCGCCTTTTGCACATCTCCCAAAGGTTCTGAGGGCGCCGCAACTCGCTTCTTCTGGCGAGAGGTTGCGGGGCGCCTTGACACTGTTTCGGCTGCGGTTTGTGCGCTCTGGCTGGATGGTCCGGCAGGCGCTTGGGAGGCCCCTCGATGGCATGTGATCGCAGCAGTCTTTGTGGAAGACCGACCGGCTGCGCCGTGTCCCGCAGCGCGGCGGACGCATGCAGGTCGATGTGTCATGGAGGCACGCCATGATCAGAAGCAGCCTGTTCGTCTTTTTCGGGAACGCGCTTGGCTCGCTGTTTCTGTTCGTGCGCAACGTGTTTCTTGCGCGGCTGCTGCCGCTCGAGGAATACGGCGTTGCGATGACCTTCGCGATCATTGTGGCTGTGCTCGAACTTGCGTCGAACATGGCCGCCGACCGGATGCTCGTGCAGGCAAAGGATGGCGACGACCCCAAGCTCGAGAACACGATGCATCTGCTCGAGATCGCGCGGGGCATGGGGTTGGCGGTCTTGCTGTTCTTCCTCGCGCCGCTGCTTGCGGACTTCTTTCAGGCGCCAGAGGCACGGCCGGCCTTCCAGACACTCGCTCTGGTGCCTATGATCCGTGGTTTCCGGCATCTCGACATCTTCCGGGCCCAGCGGGTCAGGGACTTTCGCGGTTTCGTCATGACACCGCTGGTGTCGCAAGTCACCGCCTGTTTCGCGGTAGTGCCCTTGGCTTATTGGCTGCAGGACTATCGCGCGATGATGCTGTCCATTCTGATCCAGCATTCGCTCATGGTTCTGATGTCGCATATCTATGCGAAGCGGGGCTATGGTGTCGCTTTCCACAGGGATCTGGCGGTGCGCATCGTGCGATTTGGGTGGCCGCTTATGGTCAACGGCGCGCTCATGTTTCTGGTGATGAACGGTGACCGCATGATCGTGGCCAACCAAATGGGGCCAAGTGATCTGGGTTGGTTCAGCGCCGCGCTGACGCTTGCTCTGACGCCGACGCTGATCATCGGGAAGACGCTGCAAACGCTGATGCTGCCGCTGCAGTCGCGCCGGCGGAACGCTGGAAATGGCTTTGAGGAGGCGGTTCAGGTGGCTCTGCAGCTTTCGCTGCTGGCGGGGCTCGTGTTTGCAGTCATCATGTCGATCTTTGGGCCTTGGCTCTTCGTGGCGCTGTTCGGAGACAAATTCGCTGCAGCGGCGGATGTGCTTGTTCTTCTGTGCATCGCTCAGGGGCTGCGCGTCGCGCGGTCGGGTCCGTCGACCACGGCGGTCGCGACAGGACAGACGAGCAATCCGGCACTTGCCAGTCTGGTTCGGGTGAGCGTCCTGCCGATCGCCTTGGCCGCAGCGGTCTGGTTCGGTGCGGGGCTGCAGGGGATCGTGCTCATCGCGATCCTTGGTGAAGCCCTGTCGTACCTGACCTCCATTGCACTTGTGCACCGACGGGTTGGGCTGACTGCAGGCGCAATGACCTGGCCTCTCGCACTCGCAGTGGGAACCTTCGGGCTTCTCGTTTTTGCGTTCGAGTTCTGGCCAGTCTCCACCGATCTGACCCAAGTGCTGAGCCTGCGCACCTTGCTGTTGATCCTTGCGCTGCTGATCAGCGCGCTCACGATGCAAGATGCGGTGCGGTTCATGTCGGTGCGGCTGAAGCAAGCGATCTTTTCGACTGCCAAGAAAGGGCCCGCAAATGGATAAGATGGGTGCGAGCCAGAGATTCCTCATCCACATTGGCTATCACAAGACCGGCACAACTTGGCTGCAGCGCACGCTGTTTGTTCCGGCAAATGGGTACGCGCAACTGCTCGACCACGAGGAAATTCACGAAAGCTTTCTTAAACCCTATCCACTCGGCTTCGACAGCGCCGACGTAGAGCGGCGCCTCGCCGCCCCGTTGGCAATGCTCTCGCGGGGAAATGTTCCAGTACTTTCCTCCGAGATTCTCTCGGGCAACCCATTCTATGGGGGGCGCGATTGTGTGCTTTGCGCCGCGAGGCTGAAGGAGTGCTTCCCAGAGGCGCGCATTCTCATCTCGATCCGTGAGCAGATATCGGCGATCGCCTCGACCTATATGCAATATGTGCGGCGCGGCGGAACTCTGCCGCCGGGGCGTTTCTTTGAGCCTGATTGCGCGCCAGGATACATCGGTTTCGACCCCCAGCACTTTGAGTATGACAGGCTGGTGGCCGAGTACCGCAGATTGTTCGGTGCGGCGAATGTGCTGGTCATCACGAATGAGGCGCTAGCGCGCGACGCCGGGGCAGTGGCCGCGCGGATCGCCGAGTTCAGCGGCGCTCCCGAACCGCGTGAGATCAGCAGTCAGCGTGTCGGCGTCAGCGCGCCCGAGGCTTCGGCGGGGCTGCTGAGGGTTATGAACCATTTGCGCAGCGGTCCGACATCAACGGCAACATGTGTCGACCTTGGGGCAGCGGGCCTTTGGCTGCATCGCGGCTCGGCGAAGCTCTTTCAAATGCCGCCCCTGAAAGGTTTCGCTCAAGGCCGGCGCCCGGTGCTGACTGCGGCGCGCACCCGGTTTGAAGGGCAATTTGCCGAAAGCAACCGGCGACTGGCCCGCATGATCGGATCGATGGCCGATCTTTCGCGCTACGAGGGCTTGAATGACGGCAAACAGACGGAACCGGTGCAGCAGGGTGGCACCGTCCGCGCCGCACCCGGCGCTGGGGCGGAACTGCCCTCCACACAATCATGACAAGGGATCGCGACATGACGGAAGGCAAGAAGACACTCACCGTTGGCCTGCTTGGGCACACTGTCACCTCGTCAAACCTTGGAATTGGAGCGCTGACACTGTCGGATATGCGCATTCTTGAAGAGGTTGCCGCATCTCTTGGCCAAGATATTTCGTTCGAGCTGAGCGCTTGGCACGAGCCGCATGCAGTGTACGTCGAGCGGCCGAACTTGCGATATCACCCGTTGTCGAGGGGTTTTATCCTGAACCCCAAAGGGCTGCGGTCGATGGCCAAGCGCTGCGATCTGGTGCTGGATATCTGCGGCGGGGACAGCTTCACCGACATCTATGGCACCAAACGCTTTCTCATGCAGTTTGCCGCGCAGTCGGTGGTGGTAAGCACTGGTACGCCGCTTGGCTTCGCGCCCGAGACGATCGGCCCGTTCAACCGCCCTTGGGTGAAACGCTGCGCCAACTGGATCATGCGACGCGCGGCATTCGTTTGTGCCCGCGATAACCTTTCGTCGGGCTATGTTCGCAGCCTGCAAGACCCGGGGATCGCGATGATTGAGGCAACGGATGTCGCCTTTTGCCTTCCCTACGAAACCCTCCCGAAGGCGAGCACTGTGGACGGAAAAATCCACATCGGAATCAATGTTTCAGGTTTGCTGTTCTCGGGCGGCTACACCGGAAAGAATGAGTTCGGGCTGAAGATGGACTATGCGACGCTGATGCGCTCCCTGGTAAAGCAGTTTTCCGAGCGCAAAGATTGCATCGTGCACCTTGTTGGCCACGTGATCATCGAGACAGAGACGGGCGCCGGGGAGGACGATCAGCGAGCCTGTGAGCAACTGGGCAAGGAGTTCCCGAACGTGATCGTCGAGCCTCCTTCACCCGATCCGAGTGCCGCGAAGAGCCTGATCTCGACGATGGACTATTTCTTCGGTGCCCGAATGCATGCCTGCATCGCGGCTTTTTCTTCGGGCGTTCCGGTGCTGCCAATCGCCTACAGCCGCAAGTTCCTCGGCTTGTTCGGCTCGCTTGGCTATCATCACGTTGCGGATGCCAGAGACGGCACACTCGAGCAGCTTGAGGCTCAGATCATTGAGGGGTTCGAGGCGCGGGAGGTTTTGTCGCGCGAAATCGCGATCGCGAACGCCGAAGCTGAGCGCCGCCTCGACCTTTACCGAAGATTCTTGGCGAAGACCCTTGCTGCGAGCACTGCGATCTTGGAGCCGAGATCTACGGTGGGCGTTGAAAAACCTTCGCATTAACGAGGCTTATCTGTGACGGGTTGCAATGATGTCGGTGTTTCAGGTGGCAGATTTTGGAGTGATGTCTTGATAGGCGTTCTTTGATTGCATTGAACATCTTCAGGGCGAAAGCTGTGGAAATCCTCACTACGCGCCGTCGACGGGTGTCTTTTCTTTTAGGCTGACCTCAAACTCAACCCAAGGCTGTTTTTGTTCCGCTGGTTTTTAGAGTGAATCACGCGGGTCACATTTCCATGGTAACTTGGTCCCATCCACCTCGCGTGCCGCGAATATCGCGTGAAATTTTTCAGCGAGTGACGTTATTCCCCGGTTTTCGGGATATGCCCGGTTTTTCACGAAGAGTTACGCTTCTGGAGCTCTGCTCGCACCAGACTTAAAATTTCCTTTGGGGGATTTGAATATGAAGTACGAGAGATTTTTTAGAAAATTCAGTAGTCTATCTGATCGAGACGCCTCAGCGATCGACTTAGATATCGTAGTAGGGGGTCCACGCAGCGGAAGCGGTCAATTTTTTTATCGAGCCTTTGGCAAGCGACTGATCGACTTGATCCTCGTCTTTTTATCGGCTCCCCTTATAATTACCGTCCTGCTGCCACTGACCTTGATGGTAGCACTTGATGGCAGCAACCCGTTTTACAGCCAGCTGCGGGTCGGGCGAGCGGGTCGGCTCTATAGGATGTGGAAACTACGTTCTATGGTGCCGGATGCAGACAAGTTACTTCTGACCTACCTCAAATATAACCCTGAGGCCAAGGCAGAGTGGGACAGGGATCAGAAACTCAAGAACGACCCAAGGATTACCAAGGTCGGGCGCTTCATAAGGAGGGCTTCACTGGATGAGCTCCCGCAGTTCTGGAATGTTCTGCTTGGCGATATGAGTATTGTCGGGCCGCGTCCGATGCTCCAGTCTCAACGGCATCTCTACCCCGGAGCTGACTACTACATGCTGCGACCTGGCATTACTGGTTTTTGGCAGATTTCAGCGCGGAACGAGAGCTCCTTCGCCGATCGTGCCCATTTCGACAGCGGCTACAATTCTCAGCTTTCCTTCAAAAGAGATCTGAAGATCCTGCTTGCGACCGTGACAGTCGTTTTGTCAGGCACCGGTCACTGATGGTCTTTCAAAGGAGCTACGAGCATTTTTCCCTCTGGATCATTTCGCAGCCAAACCTGCTACCGAACTCGCTTAGTGCCGCCCCATGCCGAACTTGACAGTTTATTGTCGCAGCCGAAGGCTGACCGCGTCGTGCAGGGAATTGGCGTGGGTGGCTGGAGGTGCGCCGTTTCTGTGACAGCTAGCGCCATATTAGCGCGACCGATGGGCGGCGGGTCGATAGAAGAGCACCATCACAGCGGCGACAAGCGGCCATACCATGCACAAAACATATCCGATAAATATGAAGGCTGGCGTTCTTTGGGCCCGGCGTTTCTGTTCTCGATAGGTAAGAACAAGCGCAACAAGAGTGGTCGCCAGATAGACGCAGAGAAAAATATTCAGGAAGCTCATGGTGCGATCCTGCTGATCAGTCAGAAAATATGTTATAAAAACGCGGTGGAAAACTTCACCGATCCACTCTAACCAAATCCCGTCCCGGCGTCGCTGAGAAGAGAGAATGGATCAGGTATCGATGGCGGAAATCTGCGCACCGCCCGCATTTAGCGCACGGCTGCTGTAGCCTGAGGCAGCCTGACAGCAGCGGGGTCGAGGGGATCTCTAACGTGTTACTGTGTCGCAGACGACGTAAGGAAAATTGGCGGTAGGCGCGAACGCGCTGTATTGCGGATGTGACCTTTGATGGACAAACTTGAGGCGTCGCAGACGCCTTTCCAGCGTGTTCCATGACAGTTTTTGCTTTTCGAATATTATCTGGTGCATTTCATGACAGATCAAACAATTCCAACCTTGCATAAAGCCCGACGCCGAGGATTGAATCGGCTCTCGGGTCTGAGAAACCTCTTGGTGAACCTAAGACGTATCTACCTCGTGCGGGTGTGGAAGATGGATTTACATCCAAGCTGTCAACTATCGCTGTCAGCAAAACTCGATCGGACTTTCCCAGTCGGCGTACATGTGGGCGAGGATTCCTACATCGCATTCGAAGCCCGCATACTGACCCATGATAGGACCCGGGGCCTGTATCTGCATACCCGCATCGGCAAGAACTGCTTTGTGGGCGGGCGGGCGATGATCCTTCCCGGGGTCGAGGTTGGCGACAATAGTGTTGTTGCCGCGGGTGCCGTGGTCACGAAATCCGTGCCCCCGCGAAGTATCGTAGCGGGCAATCCGGCTCAGATCATCCGAACAGGCATCGACGTCGGCCGGTTCGGGCGTTTTGCCAATGCAGACGAAAATGAGAGCCGGCTTGCAGCTGCAGGCAAAACTTGATGCGGCGCTTGGTTGGATTTGCGGCGGTGGGCCTTGTACTCGGCATGGCTTGGATGCTTGTGCGTTGGACCGGGCTTGACCTTCTCCCGCCCCCGTCGATTGCAGATCGACGCTTCTCGGTGGCTTGGCCAGAAGATGAAGAGCTCAGGCTTGCAGTGCTCGGCACAAGCTTGAGCGCGGGGGAGCCTTGGCCGGAAGTGCTTGCCGATCAGTTGCGGGCGTCTCTCGGCAGCCCGGTGTCGCTTTCAGTCTTTGCCCAGAGCGGCTCAGGATCAGACTGGGGCCTGACGCAAGCAAGCAAAGTTGCGGCGGCGCGACCCGACCTCTTGTTGGTCGAATTTGCCATAAACGATGCCGATCTCACCGACGGAAGTTCTTTGAGCAAAGCCGCATACACACACGCGGCGCTGGTTCGTGAGATCGCGGAAAATGCTCCGGATACGGAAATCGTGCTGATGACCATGAGCCCAGCATACGGCCTTCGAGGTTTGGCAAGGCCGCGCCTGCGCGCGCACTACCTGCAATACCGAACGCTTGCTGAGGAGTTGCAGGTGGGCCTCATCGACCTTTATCCAAGGTGGCTCGCATTGCCGCGAGAGGCGCGCGGCCTCTCCGAAGACGGGCTGCACCCCGATCCGGACATAGCGACGCGCCTTATTGTGCCGGTGGCGGTCGAAGCCGTGTTGTGTGCTGTCCGATCCTCTGGCTGCGGGTCTGTCTAGCGGGGCTGGTGAATGAACTCCTGCAACCGTCTGATCAGTGCCAGATGCGCCGGGCTTGGTGAATACTCCTCTGCCGGAGCGGACAGGTCTTCCGAAAGCAGAAGCGCTTCGAGCTCTTCCGGGCGCTGCGCGACATGAATTCCCGCCAGCCCTTTGAGGTGGCGGACGGTCGCCATCTGGTGATCGTTGCGATGCTCGCCGAGAGCAAAGCGCCTTGGGAATAGGATCAGCGGTTTACGGAAGCGGCGCGCAGACAGAATGCTCCCGACACCTGCATGTGAGACGACGATGCGGGCGGAACGGAAGATGGTACTGAACTCCTGCGGTCCGAGCGACGTGCGTGCATCCAGATTGGGCCAGCTGCCCTGCGCCGACGATCCCACTTGGGCGATCACCTCTTCATTAAGCCGCGGCGCAATTTCGTTCAGCAAGTCGACAAGCCGTGGGAACGGCAATTGGGTTCCTACCGTGGCGAAAATCATAGGATCGAGCCCGCGTACTCCGCGTGAGCCTCGCGGGCCACATGTTCCCACTGGCTGAGCCGCAGATGTGCCACGTAGCGCGCCATCCGACCCGACGTGGACATGCTTTCCGCATTGGCCACGCTGTCCACCCAGATCCCTTTCGCGCCAAGCAGCCGTCCCACGAGAAGCGCGATCAAGCCTGGAAGTGCGCCGGTTGTGACGACAACATCAGGCCGTTGATTGCGCATGATCTTGTAGACCCTGAAAAAACACCGAACGGCCGAGATCGGATTGCTTTGATTGCAATCGGGCACAATCGCGGCGGGAAGGGCCCCGAAGTCGTCAGGAAGGCCCTCTAGTGTCGTCATGAAAAACACGTTCTCACCCTCAAAGGCATGGCGCATGCGCTGTAATTGCTGCCAGTGACCGCCTGCCGAGGCGACAGCGATGATCTGCTTAGGCAATTTTAGTCTCCTAATCGAAATAATGCCGCCGTTGGGAAACCGCAGGCGCCGGCATTCATGAATTGCAAATCGAATATTCTTCACTGGAAAACGACGTGGCGCTCAGAAACTGGAGCTTAAGAGAAACCATCTACAAACGAAATCTACAGGACCCGGCGCAGGAGCGCACGATCATGCTCGGCAGTCTTATCACACAGACCCAAGAAAACCGTATGACGCCCGCATTTTCAGCGCTTTTTAGCGAGCGGTCCAGGGCGAGCTAGCGTCGTACCCTGCGTCGGTCGGGGGGCGATGCGGTTGCGGAAGGTGGTCCAGATTCTATCTATAATATCTTTATATAATAATACTTTGGTTCCCGTGGCGTTTCATCGCTTCCGCAGGGGTTGAACCTTGCGATCTTGGTGATCCGGTCACACAACTGCATCTGACGTGTGACACTCCAGCGGATCGATGGGTAGAGGTCGCAGCTAGCCTGCGCTCGATTCACTTGCCCGCATTCGTCCGGTGTTGCGAACTGCCCCGCGTCAAAGCCACGTCCCGACAGATTGTGACGTCCGGTGGGCATCAGCAACAAACTGCGTAGCGTCAACCTTGGCCACCTGCCCCAGAAAATCCCCACTCTAGCCACTAGCACAAACGAACATATGGCTGGCAACGGTTCGAAGAAGACCAAGTGAGGGCAGCAGTGCAAGATAACGTGAATGTCGGTGAGGCTAGAGTTGTATCCAGTCAAGAAGAACTCGAAACGGCATATGCAGAATTATCTGCGAACGGTGGCGGTGAGATACTGCTCGCATCAGGAGAAGAATATGAACTGGTGGTGCGAGATCTGAAAGACACCGAGGATAGCGCAGCTGTTGCGATCCGATCCCTTGATTCGGAAAATCCAGCGGTCATAAGAAAAGTAAAGTTGATCGGTTCTGAAAATATCACGCTGGAAAATGTCGTGCTGAATATTGATGGTGCGGATGCCGAAGGGTTGGTGGCGCTGCTCGATATTCGAGACTCGCAGGGCATAAAAATTACAAACTCTCTCATGAGTTCTGATGCCGAAGGGCCGCTCGGCACCACGGACAATATTGCCGAGGCTGCAGATCTGGCGGTTGTGCGGCGAAGCGAAGACATCACGTTCGAAGGCAACGTGATCCGCAACTTCGACCAAGGGCTATGCTTCTTTGACTCCTACGACATAAGCGTTCTGGGAAACGATCTGGAGGGTCTGCAGGGCGACGGTATCCGCATCGGTGGTGTGTCGGGTATGGTGATCGATGGCAATCACCTCCATGATTTCCTTGGCGCGACCATAACGGCCAACCATTCTGACATGATCCAGATTTGGGGCACGAACATCAATGTGGGGAATGAAAACATTGCCATACGCAATAATTTTCTAGACGCAGGCAATGGCGCAAACTACCAGATGATTTTTGGCCGGAATGCGCACTACGATAAGAACGGCGACTTGATAGAAAATATTGTCGTCGAACATAACGTGATCTTCGGCGCGCATCATCACGCCGTTTATTTGGAAGATACACTGAATGCGTCGGTGTCCAATAACACGGTTCTTTACAATGCGGACGCCTACACAGTTGAAGATGACGGGTCTGAAACGCTTTCGACAATGACCGGTGCGATAGAAGTGGAGGGCAGCGGGGCTCTCATCTTCGGCAATGTTGCGCATACGTCCATGGGGGGAACAGGAAACGTCGTATTGGATACGGCTTCCCCGCTTTTACAGGATGACTTCCGTACACATTTCGTGAACGTCGAAGCGGCAGGAGACGGGGACCTTCGGGATCTGATGCTGCGCCCAGACAGCGCGCTGAACGGCGTTGCGGGAAGCTCGCTTACGTGGGCCAGCGATAGCGCCGAGAACCTGACTGCAGTGGCCGATGTGACCGTTTCGGCGACCGACAAATCGCTCGTGGTGCTGGATGCTGGTTGGTCGCGCGGTCCAGACGGTTACGTGATGCCCTTGGGCGCGCAATTCCAATGGACGTTCGCGGATGGCAGCACCGCGACCGGAAGCCGAGTGGTACATGACTTTGAACTGGCAGGCCGTCACGACTACACGCTGACGGTCACGATGCCAGATGGCACCGCCGATACGATCACGCGGTCGCTACAAATCGATCCCGTCGTGGTCGCCGATGTGCGCTTCGACAACACACTCGGCGACGCCGTTTACACGGGTGCAGAGACTGTCGAGTTCCACGGTGCGACGGTGACTGGTGACGGCTGGCTGGAGATCGGCGGGCGCAAGAGGATGGAAATCACCGAAGAAGCCAAGGGTCTCTATTCTCTGGCAAGTTTCAATCTAGGGCTCACGGTGGATCTCGAAAAGGATGCGAAGGGGGCTCTGGTCCACTTTCCCGGAACCCTGGTCGTGCGCGTCCGAGGGGACGGCCATCTGCGCGCAACGCTGGAGACCGACGATGGCGTCTTCGATCTTGTCAGCAAGTCCGCGATCTTCTCTGACGGCGGCGCGCATGCGTTGAACATCGTGCTGGACGGCGACAGCGGACTGTTCTCGATCTTGGTGGACGGAAAGGTTGATGTCAGCATGGCCGCGAGCGGGCTGACATCTTCGCAGACCCATTGGGGCCTTACTGTGGGCAACACTTGGGGGTCTGCAATCGCGGCGAAGATAAAAGAGGTCTATTTTGGGAGCGAAGCAGCGATCCCCGGCGTGCCCGATCTGATCGTGCCAGAGAAAGTCCTGGGCAGCCTCAAATTCAGAGGCGGGACGATTCAGGCGAGCGACATCGCCTACAGCATCGACAACGCTGGAGCTTATACGGACGCCGGCGTGGACATCACCAAAGCCATGCTGGTGCTGACCCGTGAAAACGACTTCATCTTCGATGCAGAGCGTTTCGGCATCGCTTTCGATCTCTCGGTGTCCGAGTCTGGAACATCGGGCACCATCCTGCATCTGTATCAAACCTTGCACCTGACACTGGACACCGCGGGGCAATTGCAACTGCAACTGAGCACCGATCAGGGCACGCAGACCATCAGCACACTGGATCTTGATCTGGATGACGGGATCGCACACAGGATCGCTCTCGAGTACGACGCCGATGCGGGGGTGATGCAGATCGAGGTGGATGGTGCCCTTGTCGCCACCGGTGCCCAAACGGGACAGACGCCGTCTGTGAAGTACTGGGGCCTGGCGTTCGGCCATCCGTGGAAAGATGCCGAAGCGTCTGTCGTTATTGATAATATCACGATTTCCGAGGCACCATCAGTGGCCGAAACTTCGGTGGTTCCGATGGCGGCTTTCAGCGAAGCCACCGCTGCGCCGGATATTGTCCTGAATTTCGAGAGTCAGCACGTCAGGGACTCGTCCGGAAACAATGTGGAAATCGATCTCTCGGGGGATGGGTTCGCGTTCGCGCAGCGCGAGGGTGGCACGAGGTTCGCGGAGATCACCGCAGGGTCGGTCATCGAAATTTCGCGCGAAAGCGACATCTTCTTCGAGAAAGGTGCGTTTCTGTTCACGCTCGACGTTCGCAGCGATCGGGCTGAGGGGCAGAATGTTTTCGGGATCAAAGAGTCGCTTCAGATGGATGTGACAGGCGATGACTTCGTGTTCCATCTTGCCACGACAGACGGAACTTTCGAGGTCGCAAGCTCTTCGGACCTATTGGCGGACCGGGATTGGCACAGCGTGGCGGTCTCCTATTCTGACGACTACGGTCTGCTTCAATTGAAGGTAGATGGCGAGATCGTGGATGCGACCCGCGCCACTGGCAGCACGCTTGATCGCGGTGACTGGGGCATGGATATCGGGGCGTCTGATGGGCTTGGTTTCGACGGCGGAATCGACAACTTTGTCTTTACCTCCGGCGGCGAGAACCACGGATACCTGATAGGCTGAACACCGCCGCGGGAAGGGTTTCGGGCTTGCCTGCATCACCCAAATTGCTGCCCACGCTCCGCTGGCGCGCGGCGGGGCACAATCGCCCCTCTGTGTGCGGCGCACGAGTGACCGATGGAGTTTAAGTAAAGCGGCGCGAGCCAAACGGCTGTCATCAGACACCAATGCTCGCGCCGTCTCGCAAGCGGCGCGCTGCGCTCGGGTCTGGGCGGGGCCATCCGAACCTCCGCCCTGAAAACCGGCACGGGGCTTCTGTCCGGCGCACGTACCCTTGCGCTTTTCCCAGCGGCTCTGGCCAGCCAAAAATCCGCTCGGTAAGACTACCGCACAATCTATTGCCCGTGCCCGGCGGTTGTAGCACGCGCTGTGGCCCGTTCCGGGCAGACGGCAGTGTGCTTTGCCCGCCGTCGCCGGCTGGCTCCAAGACTTGAATGAGGTATCCCATGACGTTCGCTTTCGATCCCGCCCGGCTGCCGCTCCCGAACCGGCATTTCATTGGGGGCGAATATGTGCCCGGCGAAGACGCGATCGATCTGGTCTCGCCCTCCACCGGGCAGCGGCTTGGGGCGATCCCCTGTGCCGATGCGGCTTTGGTTGACCGCGCGGTGATGAGTGCGCGCAACGCACTGCGCGAGTCGGGCTGGGCCGGGCTGCAGCCGCGCGCGCGGCTGCGCGCCCTGCATGCGTGGGCCGATCTGATCGAGCAAGAGGCCGAGACACTGGCGATGCTCGAGGCGGTCTGCTCCTCGCGCCCCTATGCCGGGGCGCTGGCGGGCGACGTGATGGTGACCGCCGAGCAGATCCGCTTCTTCGCCGAGTTCGCTGACAAGGAAGCTGGCACGCTGGTGCCCACCTCTGACGCGCAGTTCGGCTTTATCTCGGATCACCCTTATGGCGTCATCGGCGCGATCACCCCGTGGAACTTTCCGATCTCCATGGCCGCGTGGAAGCTGGGACCGGCGCTGGCGGCGGGCAATGCGGTGGTGCTTAAGCCCTCGGAGATGACACCCTATACCACGCTCTACCTTGCCGAACTGTCGGTGAAGGCGGGTATTCCGGCGGGCCTTATCAACATCGTTCTGGGCGACGGGCCGACCACCGGTGCCGCGATCACCGGTCATCCGGGTATCGACAAAGTGTCGTTCACCGGCTCCACCCGCGCCGGCGCCGCGATCATGGAAAACATCGCCCGCTGCGGCATCAAGCCGATGACGCTGGAGCTGGGCGGCAAGAGCCCGATGGTGGTGTTTGCCGATGCCGATCTCGATGTCACTGCAGACGCGCTGACCACGGGCATCATCCCAAATGCCGGGCAGTTCTGCGTGGCGGGCTCGCGGATGATCGTCGAGGCCAGCGTCGCCGATGAACTGGCCGCCAAGCTGGCGGAACGCTTTGCCAAGATCACGCCGTCGGAGACCCATCGCGCCGAGGCCGGGTTCTCGCCGATCATTTCCGAAAAGCAGCTGGCGCGGATCGACAGCATCGTGCGGGCGGCGCAGGACGAGGGCGCCGAGCTGATCTGCGGTGGCGGGCGCTTCGATCACGAGGGCGCTTTCTACCGCCCGACGCTGATCGGCGGCGTCGACGAGACCAGCCCCGCCGTGCGCGAGGAGATCTTCGGCCCGGTCGCCACGTTCCAGACCTTCGAGACCGAAGAGCAGGCGATGGCGCTTGCCAGCCACCCGACCTACGGGCTGGCGGCGGGCCTCTTTACCCGCGATCTGTCGCGCGCCATGCGCCTCACACGCGATCTCGAGGCAGGCACGGTCTGGGTCAACCGCTATGGCCGCACCCGCGATCACATCCTGCCGACCGGGGGGTGGAAGGCGTCGGGGCTGGGCAAGGATCTGGGCCGAGAGGCGTATCTGGCCAACCGCCGGACCAAGTCGGTTTTGATCGACCTCTGAGCCGGGCGTGGTCGGGCCGTCCCGCAGGGGGCGGTCCGGCGGGCCGCGCCCTTGCGCGCCGGCTCTGGGAGGTCTGCGACGACGCACCCGGTGGCGGACGGCTCTGCCGTGCGAGTTGGGTCATGCGCGGCCACGCGTTGCGGCTGACAGTCGCGCTGTGAAAAATGAGGTGCGAAAGAAAATGCACTTCCCGCGTAGATTGTGTGGAACCAGGGTGGGGGACAGGTCGTTGGGCCGAAGATTTGCCCCACATATGGATTTGATCCTTGGAACAGCTTGCACGCCGCCTCGGCCTTCGAACCGATCCGACGATTTTCTTCATTTCCGCGGCCTTCACGATCGTTTTCGTGCTGGCCCTCGTGATCTTCCCAGAGCCGATTGGCGACGCTTTTGCCGTGGGCCGCAGCTGGATCGTCACCAACCTAGGATGGTTCTTTGTCCTCGGGGTGAACATATGGCTGGGATTTCTGATCTGGGCGGCGATGTCGCGCCACGGTCATATCCGGCTGGGCCGCAAGGGGGAGCGACCGGTGTATTCCAACCTGTCGTGGTTCACCATGCTGTTTGCCGGTGGCATCGGCACGGTGCTGATGTTCTGGGGTGTGGCGGAGCCGATCAGCCACTTTTCGAACCCACCGCTGCCGGGGGTCGACCCCTACACCGATGAGGCGGCCAAGGACGCCATCTCCATCGCGATTTATCACCTCGGCCTGCACACCTGGACGATTTTCACCCTACCTGGGCTGGCCTTTGCCTATTTCATCAACCGCTACGACCTGCCCGTGCGCGTCAGCTCGGTGTTCTATCCGCTCTTGGGCGAGGGCATCCATGGCCCCATCGGCAAGGCTATCGACATCGCTTCGATCCTTGGCACGCTGTTCGGCGTGGCGGTGTCGCTGGGGCTGGGCTCGAGCCAGATCGCGGCGGGGCTTGATGCGCTGTTCGGGACTGGTGATGGCGCCTTCGTGAAGGTGATGATCCTTGCGGTGCTGACGCTGGTTGCCGTGGGTTCGATCGTCGCCGGGCTCGACAAGGGCGTGAAGATGCTCTCGAACCTCAACATCGGCATGGCCGTCGGGCTGATGATCTTTGTGCTGGTCTGCGGCTCGACGCTGTTTTTGCTGCGCGGCATCGTCGAGACCTTCGGCCTTTATTTCTCGAACCTGCCGCGCTTGGCCTTCTGGAACGACATGCTGGCCAATGAAAACCCCGAGACGGACGGCTGGGGCTGGCAGGGCTCTTGGACCGTGTTTTACTGGGCGTGGACCGTGACATGGTCGCCGTTCATCGGGCTTTTCGTGGCGCGTATCTCGCGCGGGCGGACCGTGCGCGAGTTCGTCTTCGGCGTGTTGCTGGCGCCGTCGCTTTTCACGCTAATCTGGTTCGCCATTTTCGGCTGGCAGGCGATGGATTTCGACGGGCTTGGTCTGGCTGCGCGCGCGGCGATGGGCGAGAGCGCCGGCGAGATCAGCCGCGCGGTGGCCGACAGCGTGCCGCTGGCGATGTTTGCCTTCTTTGAACACTTCCCGTTCACCACCTTCGTTCAGGGCTTGGCGGTGATCATCGTGGCGATCTTCTTCGCCACCTCGTCGGACTCCGCCTCGCTGGTGGTGGATATGCTGTGCACCGGCACGGCCACGCCCGGCCCGACCCATCAGCGGGTGTTCTGGGGGGCCGCCGAGGGCGTCGTCGCCGCCATGCTGATCGTGCTGGCGGGTGAGGCGGGTCTCACGGCGCTGCAGCAGGTGATCACCGTTGTCGGGCTGCCGATCTTCGTGCTGGTGAGCATGATGATTCCCTCGATCATCCGAGGCTTCGCCGCCGAGGACATCGAGCACATCAACATCGGCACGCGCCCCGATCTGGCCGAGTTCGGCCACGGTCCGGTGAGCGAAGAAAGCACGTCGGGCGGGCTGCGCCCCGAAGGCAGCCCGGCCGAGTAAGGGCTGGCGATCAGGCCGCGCGCAGCCCCAGCAGCGCGCGCGCCTCGGCGGGCGTGGCGATGCTGCGCCCGTGCCGCTGCGCCACCTCTGCGGCCCGTGCCACCAACGCGGCGTTGGATGGCGCCAGCGTCTTCTTGTCGAGGCGGATGTTGTCCTCGAGCCCGGTGCGCAGGTGACCGCCCGCGGCGGCGGCCCATTCGTTCAGCTCCAGCTGGTGCCGCCCGATCCCGGCGGCGCACCACGGCGCGTCCTCGCCGAACAGCACCTTCACAGTCTCGACGTAGTAGTCAAACACCCGCTTCACTGCGGGCATGGCGTTTTTCACCCCCATGACGAACTGCACATAGGGCGTGCCCACCAGCTCGCCGCGGTCGGCCATCGCCTTGGCTTGGTAGATGTGTGACAGGTCGAAGGCTTCGATCTCGGGCTTCACGCCATAGGTCTTCATCTCGGCGGCCAGCCATTCCACCAGTTGCGGCGGGTTTTCGTAAACCCGGGTGGGGAAGTTGTTCGACCCCACCGACAGCGAGGCCATGTCGGGCTTCAGCGGCAGCATGCCGCCGCGTGCCTCGCCCGCGCCCGACCGGCCGCCGGTGGACAGCTGCACGATCATGCCGGGGCAGTGTTTCTCGATCCCCTCCTTCAGAGCAGCGAAGCGGTCAGGGTCGGAGGTCGGTTTGCCGTCGTCGTCGCGCACGTGGCAATGGGCGATGGTGGCCCCGGCCTCAAAGGCCTCTTGCGTGGACTCGACCTGCTCGGCCACGGTGATCGGCACGGCTGGATTGTCGTCTTTTGTGGGCAGCGAGCCGGTGATGGCAACGCAGATGATGCAGGGCTGGGTCATGGCGGGGCTCCGTGTCGTCAGGGCCGCGCCCGGGGCGCGGGAATGTGCTTGAGGATGTCGCAACCCTGCCCGCGCCGCAACCGGCAGCGAAGCTCAGAGCATCCATTCCACCGGCAGCCAGCTGACCACTTTCACCAGAACGCGCTTGAAAGGGCCGGTATTGGGTTCGCTGTGATAGGTCTCGGCCGGCTCATCGGCGGGGTCGGACAGCCATTGCAGCGCGCCGCTGTCGTCCAGCGTCACGTGATAGGCGTAGCTGGGATTGTCGAGCTGTTCCGAAAGCGTGGCGGCGATGGTGGGGCTTTCGATCAGCAGCCCCATCTCTGTGTTGATTTGCGCCGAACGCGGGTCGAGGTTGAACGAGCCGATGAAGGCGCGCGTGCCGTCGATGCCGAAGACCTTTGCGTGCAAGCCCGACGCCGAGCCCGACAGCACTTCGGGCAGCGAGCGCTTCACGAGTTCCTCGCGCATCGCGCGCAGCTCATAGAGGGTGACGCCGCTTTCCAGCAGGGCAGGGCGATAGCGCATGTAGGCGGCGTTCACCGGCATCACGTCGGTCGCCTCCAGCGCGTTGGTCAGGATACGCACCCGCACGCCGCGCTCGGCAAGCGCGGTCAGCGCCGCGGTGCCGCGATCGCCGGGGATGAAATAAGCTGAGACAAGATCGACCGACTGCTCTGCGCCTTCGACCAGATCATAGAGGCGCTCGACGATCTTTTGCTCGGGTGTCACGCCGCCAAGCCCCTTGGCCGGGTCGTCGACGATAAGCTCTGCCTCGCCCCATTCCAGATCGAGGGTACCGGCGCGCAGGGCGCGCACCAGCTGGCCCTCGGCGATCACCTTCATATACCCCGTGCCCAGCGAAGTGCTGCGCGCCGCCTCGCCAGCCGCCGCGATGGCATCGGGCGCGGCGGCGGTTTCGGGCAGCGGATCGAGGATCAGATCGGCGTCATAGGCAGAGGCGCTGTTCCAATAGCGGTCGAACGCGTCCGAGACGTCGCTGACCACCGGGCCGAGCGCCAGCGCGTCGACGTCGAAATAATGCGTGCCCTCGCCGTAGCCGAAGTAGATGTCGCCGATGTTGCGCCCGCCGACCACCGTGGCCACGCCGTCCACGGTCATCGACTTGTTGTGCATCCGGCGGTTCAGCCGGTTGAAGTCGAAAAGGTAGGAGGCAAGCTTCGGAGAGCGCAGGGTGAACGGGTTGAAGATGCGCACGTCGGCGGTGGGCATGGCGTCAAGCTCGGCCATCATCGCATCAAGGCCGGGGATGCCATTGTCGTCGACCAAGAGCCGCACCCGGACCCCTCGTTCGGCGGCGGCGCGCAACTCGTCGAGCAGGATCATCCCGGTCGTGTCGTCCTGCCAGATGTAATACTGCGCGTCGATGCTGGTCTGCGCCAGCCGCGCCATCAGCACCCGTGCGGCAAAGGCATCGCGGCCGTCGGCCAGCGCTCGCACACCGTTCTGCCCGCCGTGCCTGTCCAGCGCGGCGGCAACGGTCAGGCCCAGCGGTCCGTCCCAGTCGGGCGCGAAGCCTTGCTGTCTCTCGGCGTAGTTGCGGTCGGGCAGGGGGAACGCCAGCTTCATGCCGAAAACGAAACACACCAGCAACAGGACGAAAACCAGAAGACCTTGCAAAAACCGCATGGGACGCACCTACAGAATTCAGGGCCGTCCATCCGGGAAGTGCCGTGCCCGCCAAATTCGGAGCGGACCCAAGATTTCCCTTCCGTGACGGGGATTTGTCGTCGCTTTCGTTCAGCCTAGCCGAAACCGCCCGCCCGCGTCGAGAAATACCTTCGGCGGATGCGCTTAGCTTCTGTCTTGCAGCATGCCGTCGAGGTAACGTTCCTTGAGCTTGGCGCTGCTGCGCTTGCCAACGTGCTGATAATTCTCCGCCAGCCAGTTCAGCGCGGCACCGCGCCCTGTTTCATGCAGATCGATCAGCATCTCCCACGCCGGGTACAGCTTTGAGTGCGGGTCGAGTTCCGACATCGAGGCTTGGTCGTGAATCTCGTGGATGCGCAGGTCGCGCAGGTGCTGCAGCAGGTCCGGCGCCCCGCTCAGGTCCTGACCGGCAAGCGCCTCGGTGATGATCGACAGGCCGCGCAGTTCAGTGACGAGGCTTTGGTTGAACACCATCTCGCTGACCCGCTCGGTGATCTCTTCGGGGGCGCGGGCGGTAAAGGCACGGTTGGCCGGGTTGATGGTGACCAGCAGCAGATCGGCGTGCGGCGTGAAGCGCACCAGCGAGGTGATCGGCGGGTTGGCGCTGTAGCCGCCATCCCAATAGTCGACGCCATCGATGTTGACCGGCGGAAAGCTCATCGGCAGGCAGGCCGAGGCGATGGCCACATCGGGGCTCATCTCGTGGTTGCGGAAGGTGCGGCTGCCGCCGGTGCGCGCATCGGTGGCCGAGATGAAGAGCTCTGGCGCGCCGGGGTCTTTCAGCGCCTCGAAATCCACCTGCTCGGCAAGAATTTCGCGCAGCAGCATCTGCGCCCGCCGCCCCTGCCATGGCCGTGCCGAGATGGTTATCTGCCCGGCGCTGATCAGTTGCCACCACGCCGAGGAGGCGATGAAAAGGCCGGGAAAACTCTCGATCATGTGAAAGGCAGGGGTTGTTTCGCGCGCGGCGGCATTGACCGCGGTCCAGAAGTTGCGCAGCGCCGTCCGACCGCCCTCGGCGCCGCCGGTGGCCAGGCCAGAGGCGACGACGATGGCGTTCATCGCCCCGGCGCTGGCGCCGGACAGCGCGCCGATGTCCAGCCGCCCGTCCTCCAGGAGCGCGTCCAGCACGCCCCATGTAAAAGCCCCGTGCGCGCCGCCGCCCTGCAGCGCCACGTCGAGGGTGATCTTGTCATTAGACTTGGTCATGAAACTGCAAAAAGCCTCCCGTTTGAGGAGAAATTCTGCACTGCAGCATAGCGCCTGACGGGAGGCGTTTCCAGTCCGGCGTGGGACTGTTCGGCGATGTTGCGCCGAGCCGTCACCGCCCGGAACCCGGCGGGATGTGGCGGCGCCCGTCATAGCGACGGACGGTCAGCGTGAAGATGTCGAGCCCGTCGATGCAGCGGGCATCGACCGCGCTACGCCCGCCCGAACCGATGGGTCCGGGCGGGCAGATCGCTTTTGGGCTTACTGCGGCAGGCGGTAGACCGAGACCATGTCGCCCACCGAGGGCTTCAGGATCGAGTTGCCGCCCGAGACGAAGGCGACGTACTGCGCGCCGTCGTGCTCGTAGATCGCCGGGTTCGAAACCGAGGGCGCCTCGGTCAGATCGCTCCACAGCTCTTCGCCGCTTTGCAGATCATAGGCGCGGACCATGCCGTCCATCGTGGCGCCGATGAAGATCAGCCCGCCGGCGGTGATCGCCGGGCCGCCGATGGTCGGCGAGCCCCACGCCTCGGGCATGTAGAACCCGTAGCGCTGCGACATGCCGAAGGGCTTGCGCCAGATCGGCTCACCGGTGGTCATGTCGATCGCCATCAACTCGCCGAACGGAGGCTCCCAGCAGGGCATGCCCCAACGGTTCATCGCGGTCTGCAGCGACATGCCGTAGGGGGCACCGGTCTGCGGGTGGAAGCCGCTTTCGCCGACCCCGGCTTCGCCATTTTCGGCCTCGTAATCCTCGCGCGACCAGAGCTTGATGTGCTGCACCACGTGGCTGAGGTTGATCACCGCAATCTGGCTTTCGGGATCGAAGCCGACGCCGCCCCATTGCACGACCCCCGCGGAGTTCGGGTAGGCCCCAGCGCCGGCGCCTTCGGTTGTCGGCGCGGTGTACATGCCGTCATAGACCATCTCGTCCCACAGCTTGGAGCATTCACCGAAAGAGGCGATGTCGGCCAGCTTCCAGACGTCTGGCAGCACCGATTGGTCGATCAGCGGCGCGGGGGTCGTCGGGAAGGGCTGGGTCGGCGGATAGCGCTCGCCCTCGATTGTCCCCGCGGGGACGGGGCGCTCTTCGATCGGCCAGATGTCTTCGCCGGTCTCGCGGTTGACCACGAACAGAAAGCCCATCTTGGTGGCCTGCATCAGCGCCGGGATCTCCTCGCCGTTCACCGTGATGTCCATCAGCGTCGGGGCGGAGTTGATGTCGTAGTCCCAGATGTCGTGGTGCACCCATTGCCGCGACCAGATCACCTCGCCGGTGTCGACGTCGAGCGCGGTGGTCGAGGTGGCATAGGGAATGTCCTCGGTGCGGTTGCCGCCCCAGTAGTTGGGCGAGGGCGAGGCGACGGGCAGGTAGACGATGCCGCGTTCCTCGTCGGCGCTCATCGCGGTCCAGACGTTGGCGGTGCCGGTCTTCTCGCGGATCTCCTCAGGGATCGTGTCGAAGGTCCATTCCAGTTCCCCCGATTGCGCATCCACCGAGAACACCGAGCCCGGCGGCGCCTTGGCCCAGTCCCAATCGTTGCCGGCCCAGCCGATGACCACGTGATCGCCGACGATGGTCGGCGGCTGCAGCAGCGACAGCGGCCAGCGGTCGTTGATCGTGTTCCACTGGTTGACGTCGAGAATGCCCTCATCGGCGAAATCGGCGCACAGTTCGCCGGTGTCGGCGTCCATCGCGAAGAGGCGCGCGTCCATTGTGCCGAGGTAGACGATCTTTTGGCAGGCCTCGCCCTCGACGGGCGCGTCGGCCTCCCAGTAGGCGACGCCGCGGTTCTTCAGCGCCGGCTGGGTGAGCGCCTCGAGCGTGGATTGGGTGTCGTATGACCAGACTTCCTCGCCGGTGGCGGGGTCGACGGCGAGCACGCGGTAGAACGGCGTGCCGATGTAGAGCAAGCCGTTGGCGTAGATCGGCGTCGCGGACCAAACGGTGGCGGGCAGATCGCCGGATCCATCCGAAACGTCGCCGGTTTCCAGACGCCAGGCCAGTTCCATGTCCCCGACGTTATCGGGGGTGATCTGGGTCAGCGGCGAGTATTTCGCGCCAGACACCTGACCGTGGAAGCTGGGCCAGTCGGGGCCGGGGGTTGGCACTTTGGCATCCGACGAGGGGCGCGGCGCGGGGGTTTCGACCACCGCCGTCTCGGCGTTTGGCTTGGGCACGCTGTCGTCCTGCGACGTGTCGTCTGCCGTGTCGTCTGCGAGCGCGTCTTCGGCGGTGTCGGGCTCCGCTGCGTCGGTTTCGGCGGGCGCGGTCTGCGTCTCCTCGGCCTCGGGGCTCACGGCATCGCGGGCAGGGGCCTCTTCGGTACTGCCGGCCTCGCCGTCGTCGCTGGCCGTGGCGCCGGGCGGCGGGGTCTCGGGCGCGTCAGTTTCCGGGGCCGCGCTTTCGGGTTCCGCCGGAGGCGTCGGCGTGTCTTCCTGCTGGGCCAAAGCAGGCGCGGCGAGCAGGGCTAGTAGGGCGGTGCTGCGGAGCAGATGGGTCATGCGTAGGCTCCTTCTTCAGGGCCGGAGAGCGCGGCGATCCAGCCGAGGGCGCAGACGCCGAGCGCGGCGAGCATCACCCATTGGTGCATCAGCAGGGCGGCAAACGCGGTCAGCACGATGCCAATGGCAAGCAGCAGCATCAGGATGACCCGCGCGGCGCGGCTGCGCGCCTTGACCATCAGCGCACCGCCGATCAGCAGGCAGAGCGCGCCAAAGGCGGCGGCAAGGGGTCCCCAGACACCGGTGACACCGGTGAGAGGGGCGAAATAGGCGTATAGGCCGCATCCGATAGCGACCAGCGCCGAGACCATAATAACGGTCAGGCCGGTTCGATAGGGCATGAGAATGTTCCCGTTCAGTTTCGCGGCGGGCCGCGCTGCGGGAAGCTCGCGACCGCGTCACAACAAGGAGTAGTGCGCGCGAGCGGCCGGGCAAATTTTCGTGTGTAATTTGTGAGAGCTGCGCCCGCGGCGTGGCGGGCGCAGCGATGGTTTACTCGATGGTCAGCCCGGCGCGGCGCTGTGCGCCCGGCTCTTCGATCACCGGCTCGCGGCCGCCGCGCAGGATCGAATTGCCCTCGTAGAGCGTGCGCTGATCGATTGCCGGAGGCTCGAGCCAGTCGCTTTCCTTCATCTGGCCGCTCTGGCCATAGGCCGCCAGCGCATTGCCGTAACACACGGCGCGCACAGTGCTTTCCGGCACGCCGCTCTGCAGCGCCAGCTGCGCGGTCTTGGCGACGCCCAGACAATCGGAAATGCCCCAGTCGCAGGCGCTGTCGACGATGATGCGTTCGGACCCGTATTGCTTGAGCAGTTCGACCATCCGCGCGTTGCCCATCTTGGTCGAGGGGTAGATCGAAAAGCCCGCCCAATAGCCGCGCTGCAGCACCTCGCCGACGGTTTCCTCGTTGTTGTGGTCGATGATCACCATCGACGGATCGAGGCCCATCTCTTCACAGACGTCCATCGAACGAGTGGTGCCCTGCTTCTTGTCACGGTGCGGCGTGTGCACCATCACCGGCAGACCCAGCTCCTTGGCGAGCGACAGCTGCAGGCGGAAATATTTGTCCTCCAGCTCGGTCTGCTCGTCGTAGCCGATCTCGCCGATCGCCACGACGCCTTCCTTCAGCGCAAAGCGCGGCAGCCATTCCATGACGCCCTCGGCAAGTTCCTCGTTGTTGGCCTCCTTCGAGTTGAGCCCGATGGTGCAGTAATGGCGGATGCCGAACTGCCCGGCGCGGAAGCGCTCCCAGCCGACGATAGTCGACAGGTA
Source organism: Salipiger sp. ABF4_146 (assembly GCF_056161345.1). Lineage (NCBI taxonomy): Bacteria > Pseudomonadati > Pseudomonadota > Alphaproteobacteria > Rhodobacterales > Roseobacteraceae > Salipiger > Salipiger sp. ABF4_146. The sequence continues at coordinate 204,732 of NZ_JBSWYX010000011.1, forward strand.
GTCGACGTAGGTGCCCACGAAAGTACGCGGCTGGCCGACCCAGAAGGCGGGCTCGATGAGCGCCACGACACCGGCCGCGGCCATGGCCTGATAGTCGTCGGTGGTGCGCGAGATCATATGGGCGTGGGGGTCAATCAACATCATGATACGAGTTCCTCAAATGTACGGCCTTCGGCGCGGGCCCGGTCGAGCTCGGCACGGATTTCAGGGATTTCTGCAAAGGGCGCCACGAGCGGCCAAAGCTCGGGCATGACGGGCCGCCCGGCGGCCCAACGTTCGCGGGCGTATTGCACGAGGATGCGCGCCAGTTCGGGGTTGGCGCGGGCCGACAGCCCGGTGATCGGGGCCAGTTCGGCGCCGATGAACAGCGCCTTCAGGACCATGTGGTTCCAGCGGTGCTCGTCGAAATGGTCGCGCGGGTAGGGGTTGTTGTGGGCGATCGCCTCGAACACCGGCTTGAGGTTCGAGCGCAGCCCCTCGCCGACCTCGAAATGCAGGCTCTCGGGCGCGGGGTAGAGTGGCAGACCGCGGTAGAGCGCGATCATCTCGGCAGCATCCGAGGTGCGGCGCAGGTCCTTGAAGGTTTCGGCGAAGGGACGGGTGCCGTTGTAGGTCAGCAGCCCCAGCACCCGCGCCGCGCCGTCGACGCTCCAGCCCGAGGGATCCCAGCCGGGGCGCGCGGCATCCGCCTGCGTCAGCTCGTCCGGCGACAGCGCGAGATCGGCCTTGCCGAGCCGCCGCGGGGCGAAGCCGAGGAACATATGCAGATCGCGTTCGGTCGCGTCTGGCGCGGCCAGCCGCGCGAGCTGGTCTTCCAGCCAAGGCCCTTCGTCCCCGGCGCGCGTACTTATCCATCCACGTAAAAGGTCTTTTGGGTCGGTCATCAAACTCTCTCCCGAATAATCAAGGAAACACTGGACTGAGAGGCAGGGCGCGCGTCATAGTTCCGCGCATATTCTTCTTGTCTTTGTCGTATGGATTTTGGTTCACCGCATGAAACCGACTCTCGTTATTCTTGTCGTCGGCCTGACACCCAAGCTTGTCGGAGCTCATACCCCCCATCTTGCAGCCCTTGCCGACCGTGGCGGATTGCGCCCGCTGGAGACGGTCACACCGGCGGTCACCTGCACCGTGCAGGCGACGCTCGCCACCGGGCTGCCGCCCTCGGGCCACGGTGCCGTGGCCAACGGCTGGCTGTTCCGCGATCTCAAGGAGGTGCTGCTGTGGCGCCAGCCCAACTCGCTGATCGAGGGGGAGAAAATCTGGGATGCGGGCAAAGCGCGCGACGCGTCCTTCACCTGCGCCAAGATGTTTTGGTGGTACAATATGTACTCGACCGCCGATTACTCGGCGACGCCGCGCCCGATGTATCCCGCCGACGGGCGCAAGATCCCGGACCACTACGCCTATCCGCCGGAACTGCATGACGAACTCGACGCAAAGCTGGGACGCTTCCCGCTGTTCACCTTCTGGGGGCCGACGGCGGATATCACCTCTTCGGCGTGGATCACCGAGGCGACGCTGCATGTGATGGAAACGCGGCAGCCGACGCTGACCCTGACCTACCTGCCGCATCTGGATTACGATTTGCAGAAATTCGGCCCCGATCTGGAGCACCCGCAGGTGCAGCAGTCGCTGCGCGACATCGACGCGCTGGTCGGTAAGCTGGTCGCCGCGGCGGAGGCCGAGGGGCGCCGGGTGCTGGTGGTTTCGGAATACGGCATCACCCCGGTCAGGGACGCCATTCACATCAACCGCGCGCTGCGCGAGGCCGGGCTGGTCGCTGTGCGCCCCGAAGAGCATGGGCGCGAGATTCTCGACGCGGGCGCCTCGGCGGCCTTTGCCCTGTCGGATCACCAACTCGCGCATATCTATGTCAACGACGCGGCGCGGCTGGCCGAGGTGAAGGCGCTGGTCGAGGGGCTGGACGGGGTGGAGGCGGTCTGGGACGCAGACGGCAAGCGCGCGAACGGGCTCGACCATCCGCGCTCGGGTGAGCTTGTGGCGGTCTCCAAGCCCGACCGTTGGTTCAGCTACTACTACTGGCTCGACGACGACAAGGCACCGGATTTCGCCCCCACGGTCGATATCCACCGCAAGCCCGGCTACGATCCGGTGGAGTTGTTCCTCGACCCCGCGCTGCGCTTTCCCAAGCTGGCGGCGGGCTGGAAACTGGCCAAGCGCAAGATGGGGTTCCGGCAGCTTCTGGACGTGATCTCGCCCTCGCGCACCGATCTGGTGAACGGCAGCCACGGGCGGCTTACCGATGATCCGCAGGATGGCCCGCTGGTGATCTCCTCGGAGGCGGGGCTGCTGCCGGAAGGGCCAGTGCGGGCGGTGGATTTCAAGGCGCTGACGCTGTCGCATGTGTTTGGCTAGGTCCCCGCGATGACCCGCTGCAGCGCGCGGGTGAGGCCAAAGCCGGCCACCGCCAGCAGCGCCGGGATCCACCCTCCGTGGGCCCCGGCGATCAGCGCAGCGTCGTAAAGCGAGATCGAGGCGATCAGCAGGGTGACGGCCTTCGGCACGTCGCCCTTCGCCCGGCGAAACAGGTAGCGCAGCGCCAGCCCGGTGGCGGCGAAGAACCCCAGCGCGATCAGCAGAGCCAGCGCGCTGCCCCAGCTGAAAATCAGCACCAGCAGGCCGGGGAAGGCCAGCACCGCCAGCGGCCACGCCCGCTCCAGCCGGTCATAGGCTTCTTGCTTTGCGGCGTAGGTGAGACCCACAACATAGGCCATCAGCCCCAGCGCCGCCCAGATCGCCACACCGGGGAAGGTGCCGGTGGCACCGAAGGCGGCCAGCGCGTAGCAAAAGAACCGGGTCACGCCCATGATCACCGGCGCCAGCGCGGTGCGTTTGTGCAGCCAGTCATAGAGGAAGATGCTGATGCTCAGCAGCACCGCCGAGATCAGCGCCCAGCCTCCCAGCGGCAGGGTCAGCAGAATGCCCGTGCCCAGCATGACGAAGCCGCCGACAAAGACGTCGCCCTGCCGGATGTCGCCGCGGGGGATCGGACGGTCGGCCTTTTGCGTTCGGTCGTGCTCGGCGTCGAAGGCATCGTTGAGCCACATGCCGCCCACGTAGAACAGCGTCAGGGCCAGCGCGCTCAGCACAATTGGCCAGACTGCCGTGCCCGGCGCGACCGAGAGTGCCAGCAGGGTCCCGGCCATGGCGTTTGTCCAGACCGTCGGCAGGTTCGACACGCGGCCCAGTTCCAGCGCGGTTCGGATCATTGGCCCAGCCTTTCCAGCACCCAGCGCAGCTCGCGCGTGATGGCGGTGTCGACGCTAGAGGTCCGGAGCTCGGGCGGCAGCACGTCCCATGTGTAGGTCTCGACCTCGAGGTGGGGCGAGATCGGGTCGGCGCGGTGCAGATCGAGGATCTCCTTCAGAAAAGCCTGCGTGCTGTCGAAAAGGCCCAGAGACGACAGGAACACCGGCACGTGGAAATGGATGCGCCATTCCTCGCCATCGGCCTGCGCCCCGCGCGCCAGCGCTTCCGGCAGGTCAGGGTAAGCGGTGATCGGGCCGCCGTCGCGCCGAGCCATGACCTGATGCAGATACGTCGGTTCGGAGTAGGGGGCGAGCGCCGCGCGCACCTCGGGCGTGACCTTGGCGGCGCGCAGCGCCGAGCTGAGCTGCAGCTTGTGGATCGGGATGCCGGCGCGTTTCAGCGCATCGAGGCTATCTGCGGCGTCCTCATACTCCACCGCCGCGTGGCAGACGTCGTAGCACAGACCCAGATGGCGGCGCAGCGCCTCCTCGGCCTCGTCCCCCGCCAGCCCGGTCAATTCGGAAAAGCGCGCGACGGCCGCGGCGGAATAAAGGTGGGTCTCGAAGTACTCAATGCTGCCGGCGATGGTTTCGAGAAAGCAGAAGGGCTCGGGCTCGATCGCCAGCGCCACGGCAACCCCGGTGTGCTCGCGCACCGCAAGGCAATGGGCGGCGGCACGCAGGTAGTGCTCGGCCATCTCGGCCTCGGCGCCGGTGGCCAGCGTGCGAAAGGTGCCCGGCACGGTGCTGAGGCTGACGTTGGCCCCCGGCTCGGCCAGTTCGGCCATCAGTTCGGTCAGCCGGTTGGTATAGGCCAGCCGCTCTTCGGTGCGCCAGTCGGGTTGATAGACCTGCTCTTTGACCCGCGTGCCGTGGAAAGGGCCGTAGGGAAAGCCGTTCATCGTCAGCGGGACCAGATCATGCTCTGCCAGGAACTCGCGCAGCGCGGCTCGGCGACCGCCTTTGTCGAGCCCTGCCAGCGCGTTGGCCGACAGCCGCAGACCGACGGCGAAGGGGGCATCTGGGCTCAGTGCTTCCTTCACCGCCAGCAGCGGACCGCTAAGTGCGGCGGAACATTCGTCCCAGGTTTCCGTGGGATGGATGTTGAGGCAATACGTCAGGCTGCCCAGCCCGTTGCCGAGTTGCATCACGCCTGCCCCTGATCCGACAGCCAGCCAAGCGCTTCGGCCACCAGTTCGGCTTTCATCTCGTGAAGTTCGACGCCGGTGCCGAGATCCAGAAGCAGCGTTACGGTCAACTCGCCGCCCAGATGCTCGCGAAACTCTTCGAGCCCGTTGAGGATTTCCAAATTGCCAAGCCGGTCTCGTCGCGCCAGATCCGGGTGCCAGACCGGCAGGCCAAGCGCCTTCAGCAGCGCCAGCACGCGGTCTTCGCTGCCCTCGGGCAGAAGCCCCGCAAGCACCGAGTAGCGGGTGTCGAGCGCGATCCCCATGGCAACGGCATCGCCATGGCTGACGGCGTAATGGCTGAGCCCCTCAAGCTTGTGCGCCGACCAGTGACCGAAATCCAGGGGCCGGGCCGAGCCGCGCTCGAACGGATCGCCGCCATGTGCGATCTGATGCATGTGCAGTTCGGCCGAGCGCCGGATCATGTATTCCTCGGCGGCGGGTTCGAAGCGGCGCAAGGCCTCGGCGTTTTCCTCAAGCCAATGGAAAAAGACCGGATCGCGGATCAGCGCGACCTTCACCGCCTCGGAGATGCCGGCGCGGCGGGTGGCCGGCGGCAGGGTGTCGAGCATGTCGAAATCGTTGAGCACGGCCCACGGTGGCGCGAAGCTGCCGGCGAAATTCTTCGAGCCTTCGAAGTTCACGGCGTTCTTCACCCCGACGCCGCTGTCGTTCTGCGACAGTACGGTGGTTGGCACGCGGATGTGGCGGATGCCGCGGTGCGCTGTGGCCGTCGCCATGCCCACCGCGTCAAGCACCGCGCCGCCGCCGATGGCCATGACGTAGCAATGCCGGTCGATGCGGTGCTGCAGGATCAGGCGGTAGATCTCGAAGACCGTCTCGAACCCCGCCTTGATGTCTTCGCCGCCGGTCACCGGGATCGGGTCGGTGGCCAGCTGCGCGTCGGCGCCGAGGCCGGCAAAACAGGCGGTGATCTCATCGGCCAGAGCGGGGCGCTGGCGCAGCATCTCGGCGTCGACGAAGACGAGGCAGCGCTGCGCCCGGTCATCGGCGGCGTCGCGGAAGACGGTCTTCAGCGTGTCGTTGCCCGGTGCAAACAGGCCGCGCGTGAACACCACCCGGTAGCTGTAGTCGACGCTGAAGCGTTGCACCACCGATGTGCCCTGCGGCGGTGCCGAAGGACGCAGGGCCGGGTGCAGGCTCTCGGGTGCTGCGTCGGGCTCGGCCATCGCCGGCGTGCCGGTCATGGGCTGGTTTTCCGGCCGCATGCGGGCATAGAGGAAACGTCCGCCAAACCCGGCAACAGGCAGCGCGAGCGCCGCGCAGAAGGCCAGCAGGAAGGAGTCGGCCTCGACCGCCATGGCGCCCAGCGTGGCATAGGCGGCGGCGATGCCGAGATTGGCCAGCGCCACCACGGCGATGAAACGGCGCAGCGGCAGGCGGGCGATCCCGGCGGCGATGGTCGAGGTCTCGGCCAGAAGGGGCACGGCGCGCAGCAGCAGCAGCGAGCCAAAGGCGAAGCGGTTGGACATGCGGGTCGAACGCGCCAGTTCTTCGGCGCCAAGCAGGCGGCGCAGCGCGCTGGTGCCGCCGGTGGCGCCGATCCAATAGCCCAGCAGGCAGCTCAGGGTCATGCCCAGCCAGCAGGTGAGGGTGCCCGCCGCGACGCCCAGAACGGTGCCCGCGGTCACATTCACAACGCTCGACGGGATCGGCAGCGCAACGTCCAGCGCCAGCGCGCCGACGATCAGCGCCGACAGACCTGTGAGGCTTTGCGCGCCGGACATCATGCCCAGCACGATCTGTTCGGTTTTTCCCTCGAAAAGCAGGAACGAAAGGGCGATCGCGAGCGCCGGAATCCCAAGGATCACCAGCCGGCGCAGGCTGAGGGAAATTGACATGTAAAATATCCTTTCTAAACCTCACAAGGTTGCCCGACATGCTGCGGGCAGCCATAAAGAAAATGTCTTCAATAACTTATCTTCAGTTTCGGAGAGAAAACCCCCGGCGCGGGCGGGCAATAATCCGCTGATTCCGCAAGGTCAGGTTAGGCAAGACTTGGGCATCAGGCCAGAAATATCGCCGCTTGGGCTGCGCGAATGGGCATCTGTGCTGCGCCGCTGCCTTTATTGGTGGCTCAGCCGCGCTGGATGGTCAGCACCGCCCGCAGGCCGCGCGGGGCGGTTTCGAACCGCAAAGTGCCGCCGTGCAGCATGGCGATGGTCGACACGATGCTCAGCCCCAAGCCCGTGCCATCGCTAGAGCTGGCGTTGGCGCCGCGGCGAAAGGGCGCCATGAGTGCCTCGATCTGCTCGGTCGACCGCAAGCCGCTTTCGTCCTCGACAATGATAGTCGCGGTATCGGCGGTGGCTTCGAGGTGCAGTTCGGCGCGGCGCCCGTATTTCAGCGCGTTGTCGACGAGATTGGAAATGGCGCGCTGGATCGACACCGGGCGGGCGGTGACGAGGATGCGATGCGCGCCCTCGACCACCTGCGCGCCGCGCCGGGCCGAGAACAGCGAGCGCCCGCCGCGCAGCACCATCGGCTCGACCCGCGCGAGGCTGACCGGGCGGCCCATGTCCTGATAATCATCCACCAGCGCCTCGACCAAGGCCGATAGCGACAGCTCGCGCGGATCCTCGACGCTCAGCTCGGCGCGGGTATAGGTCAGCGCGCTTTCGATGATGGCGGTCATTTTGTCGATGTCGGCCTCGAATTTGCCGCGCAACTCGTCATCCTCGATCAGCGCGCTGCGCAGCCGCAGGCGGGTGGCGGGTGTGCCAAGGTCGTGGCTCACCCCCGACAGCACCACCGCGCGTTTCGCCAGTTGCTCGCGCTCGTCTTCGAGATAGGCGTTCACCGCGTCGACGATGGCACGCAGTTCTGCCGGCCCCTCGGTCTCGTAGCTCTCCGGCCCGCCGAGCCGTCGGCGCGTGGCAAGCGCCTGCGCAAACTCCGAGAATTGCGCGGCGGTGCCGGTAACGCGGGTGAAGAACACGCCAAGGGTGATCAGCGCCAGAGCGATGGCGGGCAGCCGCAGATCGCGCGGCGCGGCGTCGCAGCCCCAGACCTCCGGTGCCTCGATACGTTGCCAGCCGCTGTCGCCAGACCGCGCGATGATCTGCGGGTGCGAGCAATAGCGCGCCATCAGCCGGGTGAGTTGGCCCAACGTCTCGTCGGGACGCTGGCCGGGACGCGAGGGCAGATCGGCGACGCGGTACTGCAGCCCGTCTGAGACCACTGCCAGTTCGATGCCCTCGCCGCCGGTGCCGTCGGGCAGGATCGGTGCAAGGGTCACGTAGCGCGGCTTTGGCAGGCCCGAGATCAGAGAGAAATTGCCCGCCGCTGCGGCATTCGCGTCAATCTCTGCCAGCGGCGTGACGCGGACGTCTTCGGGCGCGCCGGTGCCGCGCGTCAGCGTGTGGTAGAGCAGGATCCCGGCGCGTTCGGCATGGTCGAGGTGACTGGTCCAGCGGGTCTGCGACAGGCTCCACATGCCGGTGATGACCATCCCCGCCAGCGCCGCGCCGATCATCAGGACCATGCCAGAGACGCGCAGGGAAGGGCTGCGGCGGCTCACGTGTCTTCCGTGGTCACATCGACCGCAAAGACATAGCCGACGCCGCGCTCGGTGCGCAGCATCTGCGGGTCTTTCGGCGTCTTCTCGATCTTCGAGCGCAGCCGCCCGACCAGCACGTCGATCGCCCGGCCCTGAGACTCTTCGGCGCCGTCGCCGGTGACGTCGAGCGCGGCGGCGATCTCGTCGCGGGTGAGCGGGATGAAGGGATTGGCCAGCAGCGCCTGCAGCAGCATCGTCTCGCGCCGCGACAGCGGCACCTGAAACCCCTCGGGCGAGGTCACCTCGTCGCGCTTGGCGTCGTAGCGCCAGCCGGCGAAGCGAAAGGTCCGGGTGCGCCGCCGATGCACCAGCGAGGCCGAGCGCCGGGCCCGGGCCAGTACGGCGCGCACGCGGGCGACCAGCAGATCGGGATTGAACGGTTTGGCGATGTAATCGTCGGCGCCAACCTCGTAGCCCGCCATGCGCTGGTGATCCGCCGACAGCGCCGAGACCATGATGATCGGCACGTCCTGTTCGCGCCGCAGCCGGGCGCAGATCTCGATGCCGCTTTCGTCGCCGAGCATCACGTCGAGCAAGATCAGATCGATGCGGCCCGCGTCCATCGCGGTGGTGATCTCGGCCATCGACTGTGCACCAAGCGCGACGAAGCCCTGCTTTTGCAGGAATTGGGTCATCATCATGCGCATCTCGGAATCGTCGTCGACGACCAGCAGTCTGAAGATGCTCACTTGACCCTCCGTCACAAGTGTCCGGACACACCGGATTTTTCGCCGCAGCGCAGCGATTTCTGTCCGCCTGTAACAGGCTGTAACAGATCGCCGCTATTTTAGCGCCACCAGCGTTCCGGCACCCGGTCTACACTCTTGCGAAGCGGGGGGCCAGCGGCGCAGGATTTATGCCACACCTGCCCCGGGGAGGGGCAAGACGTACGGGAGGACTACCAAATGAAATTCACCGCTAAGGCGGCAATCTCTGCCGCTGCCATGTCCGTTGCGGGCGCAGCCTATGCCGAGCCGCAGGCCGAAGTTCTGCACTGGTGGACCGCCGGTGGCGAGGCCAAGGCCGTGGCCGTGCTGCAGCAGGAATTCTCGGATCAGGGCGGTACATGGACCGACATGCCGGTCGCGGGTGGCGGCGGCGACGCGGCAATGACCGCGCTGCGCGCCCGCGTGCTGTCGGGCAACGCGCCCACCGCCGTGCAGCTGAAAGGCCCGGCGATCCAGGAATGGTACGAAGAAGGCGTGCTGGCCGACATCTCGTCGGTCGCCGAAGAGCAGGGCTGGTCTGACGTGCTGCCGGGCCAGATCGCCGAGCACATGAAGTGCGAAGGCAGCTGGTGCGCGGCGCCGGTCAACGTGCACCGCGTCGACTGGATCTGGGCCAACAAGTCGGTTCTGGAAGACAACGGCATCGAGATGCCGACCACCTGGGAAGAGTTCAACGCCGCGGCCGAGAAGCTGCAGGCGGCGGGGGTGATCCCGCTGGCGCACGGCGGCCAGTCCTGGCAGGACGCGACCGTGTTCGAGACCGTTGTGCTGGGCCTTGGCGGGCCGGAGTTCTTCCAGCAGGCGCTGGTCGATCTTGATCAGGACGCGCTGACCTCGGACACGATGATCGAGGTGTTTGACCAGATGCGCACCCTGCGCGGCTACGTCGATGACAACTTCTCGGGCCGCGACTGGAACCTCGCCACCGCCATGGTGATGAACGGCGAAGCCGCGTTCCAGATCATGGGCGACTGGGCCAAGGGCGAATTCCTTGCCGCTGGCAAGGTGCCGGGCGAAGACTTCCTCTGCGCCTCCACGCCGGGTGACGGCTTCCTCTACAACGTCGACAGCTTTGCCATGTTCGAAGTGGACGGTGACGACAAGAAAGCCGGTCAGGACCTGCTGGCAGAGCTGATCGTCGGGCCGAACTTCCAGAAGGTGTTCAACCTCAACAAAGGCTCGATCCCGGTGCGCACCGACGTGTCGCTCGAGGAGTTCGACGAATGCGCAGTGAAGTCCTCCGAGGACATGAACGCCGCGGCAGGCAACGGCGCGCTGCTGCCGTCCTACGCGCACGGCATGGCCCTGCGCGGCGCGCAGTCCGGCGCGATCACCGACGTCGTGACGGCGCACTTCAACTCGGACATGAGCTCCGAGGACGCGGTTCAGATGCTCGCCGACGCCGTCGCGAACTCCATGTAACCGTCCCCGGTCATAGGGCTTAACGTCTCTGACCCAATAAACGCGGGCCCGTCTCCGATCCGGGGCGGGCCCGTAAAAGGAGAACACCATGGCCAAATGGTTCGAAACCCATTTGCCGAAGATCGTGCTGGCGCCCAGCTTCATCGCGGTCCTGATCTTCGTCTACGGCTTCATCGGCTGGACCGCATGGGTGTCGCTCACCCGCTCCAAGCTGCTGCCGAAATACGAAATCGACGGCTTCATCCAATACGAACGGCTCTTCGCCTCGCCGCGCTGGGACACGGCGATGGACAACCTCTACATCTTCGGGGGCATGTTCATCGTGATCTCGATGCTGCTGGGGCTGATCCTTGCGATCCTGCTCGACCAGCAGATCCGCGTCGAGGGCGCGATCCGCACCATCTACCTCTACCCGATGGCGCTTTCGATGATCGTCACCGGTACCGCGTGGAAGTGGATCCTCAACCCCGGTCTGGGGGTGCAGGCGATGGTGCAGGGCTGGGGCTTCGAGAACTTCAAGTTCGACTGGCTGGTAAACCCCGACATGGCCATCTACACGGTGGTGATGGCGGCGATCTGGCAAAGCTCGGGCTTCGTCATGGCGCTCTTCCTCGCGGGGCTGCGCTCGGTCGACACCGAGATCATCCGCGCCGCGCAGATCGACGGCATTCCGACGTGGCGCGTCTACACCGCGATCATCATCCCCTCGATGGCGCCGATCTTCCTGTCGGCCTTCATCGTGCTGGCGCACCTCGCCATCAAGAGCTTTGACCTCGTCATCGCGCTGACCGGCGGCGGGCCCGGCTACGCCACCGACCTTCCGGCCACCTACATGTACGCCATGGCGTTCTCGCGCGGCGACGTGGGGCAGGCGGCAAGCTCGGCGATGATCATGATGATGGTGATCTTCATCATCGTGGTGCCCTATCTCTACTCTGAACTGAGGGCGAAAAATGACTGATGTCTCGACAACGCCCGCCGCAGGCGCGGCGCGCCGGCAGGGCGCGGGCACAAAGACCGCGCTGCGCTGGGGCCTTTACGTCATCCTCGGCCTCTTCGCGATCTACTACCTGATGCCGCTCTTCGTGATGCTGACCACCTCGCTCAAAAGCCTTGAGGAGATCCGCACCGGCGATCTCGTGGCGCTGCCGCGCGAGGTCACCTTTGACGCATGGGCCAAGGCATGGTCCGGCGCCTGCACCGGCATCCAGTGCGAGGGCGTGCGACCCTACTTCTGGAACTCGGTGCTGATCGCCGTGCCGGGCGTGCTGATCTCGACCCTGCTGGGCGCGGTGAACGGCTACGTGATCGCGCAATGGCGCTTTAAGGGGGCCAACGTGATCTTCGCGCTGATGCTGTTTGGCTGCTTCATCCCGTTTCAGGTGGTGCTGCTCCCGATGGCGCGCCTGCTCGGTCTGCTCGGCATCGCCGGCACCATCCCGGGGCTGATCTTTGTGCACGTGATCTACGGGCTCGGGTTCACCACGCTGTTCTTCCGCAACTACTACGTGACGATCCCGCAGGAACTGGTGAAAGCGGCGAAGGTCGACGGGGCAGGGTTCCTGCGCATCTTCTGGTCGATCTTCCTGCCGCTCTCGGCGCCGATCATCGTGGTCAGCGTGATCTGGCAGTTCACCCAGATCTGGAACGACTTCCTGTTCGGTGTGTCGTTCAGCTCGGCCGGTACGCAGCCGGTGACCGTGGCGCTCAACAACATCGTCAATTCGACCACCGGCGTGAAGGAATACAACGTCGACATGGCCGCCGCGATCATCGCCGCGCTGCCGACGCTCCTCGTCTATGTCGTTGCCGGCAAATATTTCATCCGCGGTCTGACCGCCGGATCCGTCAAAGGATGATCCCCATGGCACCCATTCTCGACATCCAGAACCTCTACAAGAACTACGGCGCGACCGAGGTCCTCAAGGACATCAACGTGTCGATCGAACCGGGCGATTTCCTCGTGCTGGTCGGCCCCTCGGGCTGCGGTAAGTCCACGCTGCTGAACTGCATCGCCGGGCTGGAACCGATCTCGGGCGGGACGCTGAAAATCGGCGGCGAGGACATGACCCATGTCTCGCCCAAGGACCGCGACATCGCGATGGTGTTCCAGTCCTACGCGCTCTACCCGACGATGAGCGTCGCCAAGAACATCACCTTCGGCATGAAAGTGCGCGGCGTCGATCAGGCCACGCAGGACAAGAAACTGGCGGAAGTGGCCCGCCAGCTGCAGATCGAGCCGCTGCTCAAGCGCCGTCCCGGTCAGCTTTCGGGCGGCCAGCGGCAGCGTGTGGCCATGGGCCGGGCGCTGGTGCGCGACCCCAAACTGTTCCTGTTCGACGAGCCGCTGTCGAACCTCGACGCCAAGCTGCGGGTCGAGATGCGCACCGAGATCAAATCGCTGCACCAGCGCCTCGGTGCCTCGATGGTCTATGTCACGCATGACCAGATCGAGGCGATGACGCTGGCCACCAAGATCGTCGTCATGAAGGGCGGCATTATCCAGCAGATCGGCACCCCGGCCGAGATCTACAACCAGCCGGCCAACCTCTTCGTCGCCGATTTCATGGGCTCGCCCGCGATGAACCTGATCCCGGCCAAGGCGCAGGCGGGCGGCAATGGCACGCAGATCGAGATCGCCCGGGACGGCGCAGCGCCCATCGTGCTGACCGATCCCGGCACGCGGGGGCTGCCCGAAGACGTGATCATCGGTCTGCGGCCCGAGGACATCTCGGAACCGGGCTTCCGCAGCGGGACCGCTGTACAGCAGGCCGAGTGCGAAGTGCAGATCGTCGAGCCCGCCGGCGCCGATACTTACGTGATGACCACGCTGGGCGGCAAACAGGTGACCGCGCGCCTGCACGCCGAGACCGAGGCAAAGCCGGGCAGCGCGCATACGTTCGCCTTTGATCTGGGTAAGGTGTCTTACTTCAATCCGGGCACCGGCGAGCGCATCGCCTGATCCGGATGGATGCCTGAACTTGGGGCCTCCCGCATCATCGCGGGGGGCCTTTTCATCCGCGCCGCCCAGTCGTTGCGCTGGCGTAGCGGGGGTCAAATTGCGGGATGCCGCGCAGGCACGGCTATTCCCGACTTATTTACTTGCCTAAGTCCCCGCTGATTGCGTACCACGCCCTCGGCAGCCAAGCGGTTCTTCGCGAGCCGGTCAGCCTCCACGCCACCCAGAACCCGAAACGGTCAAGATGGAGGAGGACGGATGACGCGCCCTCTCATGCACTCCGAAACTCTGCCTGATGTGCCGGGTCCGCGCCTCGCCTTTCTGAGCGGGCACGACACGCGCGTGGCGCGGGGCCCGATCCGTGCGCTGCCGCGCGGCGCCGCCACGAGCCTTGCCGCGCGGCTGGCGCCCGCCTTGGCGGACCTGCCGCAAGATGGGCTGATCGGCGGCGCGCTGCCGTTCGACAAGGCCGCCGAGGATTGCCTTTGGAGCGCGGCTTCGCAAGGTGGCAGCCAGCCCGTCGCCGCCGCGGTGCCGGCGGCTGGGGTGGTGCTCCGAGCGCAGCCTGCCGCCAGCGAGTATTCCGCAGCGGTCGCCGCCGCGCTCGACGAGATGAAAGGCTGCCCGTCGCTGAAAAAGGTGGTTCTGGCCCGCAGCCTGCTGTTGGAAAGCGAGCGGCCGATCGACCGCGCCGCGCTGCTGGCGCGGCTGGCCGGTGATCCGGCGGTCACCGCCTTCGATGTGGCGCTGCCGGACGGGCGGCATCTGGTTGGCGGCACGCCGGAGCTGTTGCTCGATAAACGCGGCGCGGGTGTGGTCTCACATCCCTTGGCGGGCTCGGCCCGGCGCAGCGCCGATCCGGCAAAGGACCGAGCCGCCGCCAACGCGCTGGCCGGGTCCGAGAAGGACAAGCGCGAGCACGCGCTGGTCGTCGAGTTCATTCTGGACACGCTGGCGCCGCTGTGCCGCACGCTGGGCAGCCCCGAGGGCACCCGCATCACCGCGACCGGCAGCATGTGGCACCTTGGCACGCGGATCGAAGGCCAGTTGCGCGATCCCGATCAGCCCGCGCCCGTTCTGGCCAGCCTGCTGCATCCCACCCCCGCCGTCTGCGGCCTGCCGCGCGATCCCGCCGCCGAGGTGATCCGCCGGCTCGAGCCGGTGGAGCGTGACTTTTACGCCGGGGCCGTCGGCTGGTGCGACGCGCGCGGCGACGGCGCGTGGCATGTTGCGATCCGCTGCGCTGAAATACACGAGAGCCGCGCACGCCTCTACGCCGGGGCAGGCATCGTCCCCGGCTCGGACCCTGAAAGCGAAACCCATGAGACCGGCGCCAAGTTCGGCGCCATGCTGAGCGCCTTCGGCCTTGCGCCGGACGCCGCCCTGACCCTGAAGGACTGACCCTATGGCCTTGCCCGGCATCGCCCCCTATGCGCTTCCCGCTGCCGCCGAACTGCCCGAGCCCCGCGCACCCTTTGCGCCCGAGCGGGACCGGCTGGCGCTGCTGGTGCATGACATGCAGCGGTATTTCTGCGCGCCCTATCCCGACGACACACCGCTGCGCTCGGCGGTGGCCAATATCGCGCGGCTGATCGCAGGGGCGCGGGCCGCGGGCATCCCGGTGTTCTACACGGCGCAGAAGGGCAACCAGTTCCGCCCCGATCGCGGCCTGCAGGCCGATCTCTGGGGGCCGGGCATGGCCGCGAAGCCCGAGCACGAGGAAATTCTGCCGGGTCTCGCGCCGGGGCCGGATGACATTGTTCTGGTCAAACACCGCTACAGCGCCTTCCAGCGGTCCAACCTCGAGACGTTGCTGCGCGCGCGCGGGCGTGACCAGTTGATGATCGCGGGCATCTACGCGCATATCGGCTGTCTGTGCACCGCGACAGAGGCCTTTCAGCGCGATATCGAACCCTTTGCCGTGGCTGATGCGCAGGCCGATTTCGACCGGGCCCGTCACGACATGGCGATGGGTTGGATCGCCGCGACTTGCGGCGTCGCCACCTCCACCGAACGGATGCTTGGGGTGATGACGGGCCGCGCCGAAGCCTGAGGGCACCGCCTGCCGGTGCCGCGTGACACGGCGGTAACGGCAGAGACCTGCCCATCGGGTTTGCCCCGCTCAGCAGAGCGCTTGCGCGGGGCTGAGGGAGTCTCTACCCTAGATTGCGTGGCGCAGGTGGCGTTTGCGCGCCACATCTCTAACAGCACTTGGTTTTTCAAATTACGACGCTGCCGCGAATTTTGCGGCCTTTTCTGCGCAAACCCGTCAGGCGCGCGACGCTGGCTTAGTTGCGGTGGTCAGGCCGCGCCTTGCCTCTTGCCTGCCCGAATTTCGGGTATGTGGCCGGTCCGGCGCCCGTGGCCCGATCGGAGCGACACGAGTTCAGCACCCGGTCCCCGTAGACCGCAGCCCGCTCATGCCTTTGTTGCCGCAGCACAGGCCGATGGTGGGCCCGCCTCGCCCGGAGCACGGCATGGCCCAGATTCTGCCCCTTGCCCTTGCGGCCACCGGCGCCCCGGTGGGCGCGGCGCTCTTTGGTGGCAACGTTCTGGCGCCGCGCGGCACGATGACCGGCGACGGCTCTTATGCCGAGGCGGTGGCGGAACTTGGGGTGACAGGACTGCGCTACCCCGGCGGATCGCTCACCGAGTACTACTTCGATCTGTCGCAGCCCGATGCGACCCTTGCCGCACATGCGATGACCGGGGCCGAGACGTCTTTCATCCCGCTCACCGAGTTCTTGGCCTACGCCGCCGACAGCGGTCACGCGGTGACGCTGGTATTGCCCACCCGCACGCAGCTTTCAGGCGCGATGGATGCCACCGGAAACCGCAGGCCGGAGATCGACGAAGAGGTGCTGCGCGACTTCGTGCATGATCTTGCGTCTGGCGTCTACGGCACGGCAGAGATCGCGGCGCTGGAGATCGGCAACGAATACTGGGGTTCTGGCGAGATGACGGCGGTGGAGTACGGCCGCCTCGCCGCTGAAATGGCCGTGATGATCTCAGACGAGCTGGCGCTGGTTGCCGAGGTGCATGGCGTCGACACGTCGGGCATCCGCGTGCTGGCGCAGATGGGGCAGAACTACGGCTTTTCGAACCTCTCGGACGGCTATGCGGGATGGCGGTCAGAGGACATCATCTCCGATCTGACTGCGGCCTATCCGCAGGCCGGGTTGAGTGAGGCCAACATTCGCGGCAACGGCGAGGTGAACTGGTCCGAGGTCACCAATGCGCTGGTGCAGATGGGCTTTGAGACCGAGGCGCAGCGCGAGGCGCTCGACGGGATCATCACCCATGTCTACGCCCGCGGCACCGAGGCCAGCCGCGCCTACACGCTGGACACCATCCAGAACACATGGCTGCAGGCCGAGGGGTTCGAGGAGCTAGAGATCCATGTCACCGAATGGAACCTCAAATCCACCGCGGGGCTGGACCGGGGGGCGGATTACGGTCTTTTTCAGGCGCAGGAGATGCTGCAGATCGTCGAGGAGTTCATCCTCGCCGGGGTCGAGCAGGCGCATGTCTGGCCGCTGATCCAGAACACGGCGAACGCGCTGTCGACCGGCTTCACCTTCGGCGCGCCCACGGTGCCGGGCGAGATGTTCGCGATGATGGCGCAGGCGCTGCCGGGTAAGACGCTGCTTGATTTCACGCCTGCCGAGGATGGCACCGAGGCCGATCTCGCGCCGGTGGGGGTACATGCCTTTGCCGGCGGTGGGGAGATGGTGCTCTACCTGATGTCCCAGAGCGACACGGCGAGGGTGTCCGATCTTGACCTCTCGGGGCTTGTCGGCGGCTTTGGCGCGATGGAGATCACCGTGCTGGGGGTCGCCGAAAGAGCCCCGGTTGGGGACACCGCTTCTGCACCTGCGCTGCATTCCCTTGAGGCGGAGGAGGTCTTTGCCGATGGCGTGCTGGAGGTGGACCTCGAGCCGCGCGAGATCATGCAGGTGGTGATCCGCGATCTGCAACCGAGCGAGGGGTTTGCGCCGGTGCTGGCGCAGATCGACGGATCGGACGCCGAGACCGCCGAGGCGGCGATCCCGCTGGACCTGATGCTGCCAGAGGTCGCCTTTGAAGAGGACCCAGAGGCGACGTCGTCTGAGACGGAGGGTGAAGACGACGACAGCGAAAGCGCCGATACCGGCGGCTGGGGTGGGCTCGGCATGATGCTGGCACTGCTGCCGCTTGCCGGGCTCTTTGGCTTCTGACCCGGGCCGTCGGCGTCCCCGCCGCCAAGCTTAACCGCGGGCGGCCTTGCGGCGCGCGGCGGGGCCGCAGCCAAAGCGGCGGCGGAAGGCACGGCTGAAAGGGCTGCGCTCGCCAAAGCCCGTGGCCTGCGCGATGGCGTCGATCCCGAGGCTTGACCGGCGTAGAATCTCGTCCGCCTTGTCCAGCCGCAGCCCGCGGTAGAAGGCCATCACGCTGTGTCCAAGTTGCGTCCGGCAAAGCCGCTCGAGTTGCCGCGCGCTGACGCCGCTCAGCTTGGCCAGATCGTCCAGCGTCAGCGGGTCGGCGATGTGACTGGTCATCAGATCGAGCATTGCCTCCAGCGCCGGATGCGTGACCCCGAGGCTGCGCGCCGGGCTCTGCTGCTGCGGCGCCTCGGCGCTGCGGATGCCGGTATGGATGAACCAGTCGCTGACCTCGCGCGCCAGATCGGCACCATGCTCGGCGGTGATCAGCGCGTGCATCATGTCGAGCGGGGCCATGCCGCCCGCGCAGGTATAGCGGTCGCGGTCAATGACGAAGAGACGGCGCTCGATCAGCGCCTCGGGATAGAGGCTGCGCATTTCGTCCACATGCATCCAGTGGATCGTGTAGCGGCGGTTCTGCATCACCCCGGCGGCGGCCAGCAGCGCCGCGCCGCCCGAAATGCCCCCCAGCGGCACGCCTTGCCGGTCGAGGCGGCGCAATGCGGCGAGGGTGGCAGGATCGGTCGCCTGCATCGGATCGCCGCCCGACACCACAAAGAGCAGATCGAGCCGGTCAGGGATGTCCGCAAGCGCCCGCGTCTCGAAACCGCCGAGCACCGAGCTGCGCAGCCAGCCGCCGTCGGCGGAAAGAAAGGTCAGCTCGTAAAGTTCCCGCCCGCTCAGGAGGTTGGCGGCGCGCAGCGGCTCTACCGCCGAAGCCGCGGACATCAGCGCGAAATCGGGGGTGAAGAGAAAACCGATGCGGCGGGTTGGGGACGTGTGGGGCATGTTGGGCACGGAATTTCGGGAATTATGTCCTGAAATGTCACAAATCCGGCTGGTGGGGAACGGGAATTCCTGCCCGCCGGTGCCATTCTGCGGCGCAACAAGGAGTGACGCGCATGAGATTCTCCGGCCTTCGCGTGATCAAAGAAGCCCTCACCGGTCATCGTGGCTGGAAGCCGCTCTGGCGCGATCCCGAGCCCAAGCCCGCCTATGACTTCGTCATCGTGGGCGGCGGCGGGCACGGGCTGGCCACCGCCTTTTACCTCGCCAAGACCTTCGGGCAGGCGAAGGTGGCAGTGCTGGAGAAGGGCTGGCTCGGTTCGGGCAACATTGGGCGCAACACCACGATTATCCGCTCCAACTACCTGCTGCCGGGCAATGAGCCCTTCTACGAGTTCTCGATGAAACTCTGGGAGACGCTGGAGCAGGAGACCAATTTCAACTCGATGGTCAGCCAGCGCGGGATCATTAACCTTTATCACTCCGACGGGCAGCGTGATGCCTACCGGCGGCGCGGCAACGCCATGCGGCTTGCCGGGGCGGATGCCGAGCTCTTGGGACCGGAAGATGTGCGGGCTCGGCTGCCGTATCTGAATTTCGACAACGCGCGCTTTCCGATCAAGGGTGGGCTGCTGCAGGCCCGCGCCGGGACCGCACGGCACGATGGTGTGGCTTGGGGCTATGCGCGCGGGGCTGATATGCGCGGCGTCGACATCATCCAGAACTGCGAGGTCACCGGGTTCCGTATCGAGGGCGGCGCGGTCAAGGGCGTCGAGACCTCTCGCGGCTACATCGGCGCGGGCAAGGTGGGCGTGGCGGTCGCGGGTTCGTCCAGCCGGGTGATGCAGATGGCCGGGATGCGCCTGCCGATCGAGAGCCACGTGCTGCAGGCCTTCGTGTCGGAGGGGCTGAAGCCGCTGATCGACACGGTGATCACCTTCGGCGCCGGGCATTTCTACATCAGCCAGTCCGACAAGGGAGGGTTGGTCTTCGGTGGCGACATCGACGGCTACAACTCCTACGCGCAGCGCGGCAATCTGCCGGTGGTCGAGGACGTGGTCGAGGGCGGCATGGCGCTGATGCCGATGATCGGCCGGGCGCGGCTGCTGCGCAGCTGGGGCGGCATCATGGACATGTCGATGGACGGCTCGCCGATCATCGACGCAACGCCGGTGGACGGGCTCTATCTCAACGCAGGCTGGTGCTATGGCGGCTTCAAGGCAACGCCGGCCTCGGGCTACGCCTTCGCACATCTGCTCGCCACCGGTCGTCCGCATGAGACCGCCGGGGCCTTCCGCCTCGACCGTTTCGCCCGCGGCCATCTGATCGACGAAAAGGGCGCAGGCGCCCAGCCGAACCTGCATTGAGGTGACACGATGCTGATCCCGCACCCCCTTCTTGGCCCGCGCGACGCGCAGGAGTTCACCTATCTTGGAGACGCCGCGCTGCTGGATCGCCCCTCGCCCGACGGAGAGGGCGCGGAAGCTGCCTTCTGCGAGTATGTCTTCCTGCGCGGCAACCCGGCGGGCGTGCACCGCGAGCTGTGGTTTCATGAGCAGGGCGACCGGTCTTGGCTGGTGGTGACCCGCAACACGCTGACACATGAAATCATCAAGGCCGAGCTGGCATCGGACGTGGCGCTGGCCCGGAAGGGATCCAAAGCATGACCCGTATCACCGGTGGCCTGATCGATCGCAGTCAGACGCTGACCTTCACCTTCAACGGCAAACGCTACACCGGCCATCCCGGCGACACGCTGGCCTCGGCTCTGCTGGCAAACGGCGTGCGCCTGATGGGCCGCAGCTTCAAGTACCACCGCCCGCGCGGGCCGGTTTCAGCAGGATCCGAAGAGCCCAACGCGCTTGTCACCCTGCGCACCGGCGCACGGGCCGAGCCCAACACCCGCGCCACCATCGCCGAGCTTTATGACGGGCTCACCGCGCGCAGCCAGAACCACGCCGGCCCGCTGGCGTGCGACGCGCTGGCAGTGAACGACCTGCTCTCGCCCTTCTTCGCAGCAGGGTTCTACTACAAGACCTTCATGTGGCCGCGCGCCTTCTGGGAGAAACTCTACGAGCCGATGATCCGCCGCGCCGCCGGCCTTGGTGCGCTCTCGGGCGAGGCTGACCCCGACGCCTATGACCGGGCCTACCTGCATTGCGATCTGCTGGTGATCGGGGCTGGAGCGGCAGGGCTTGCCGCGGCGCTTACAGCCGCCCGCGCGGGCGCGCAGGTGGTGCTGGCCGACGAGGATTTCCGCCTCGGTGGTCGCCTGCTGGCCGAGAGCGACGCGCTGGATGAGGCTCCCGCGACCGATTGGGTTTCTGCTGTCGAGGCCGAACTAAGTGCGCTGCCAAACGTGCGGATCCTCACCCGCACCACCGTCTTCGGTGCCTATGACCATGGCATCTTCGGTGCCGTCGAGCGCGTTGCCGACCACTTGCCCGAGCCGGGCGCGAAGGTTCGACAAACCCTCTGGCGGATCACCGCGAAGCGCTCCGTTCTGGCGGCGGGCGCGACGGAGCGGCACATCCCTTTCGCCAGCAACGACCGCCCCGGCATCATGCTGGCCGGGGCCATGCGCGCCTATGCCAACCGCTGGGCGGCCCTGCCGGTGGCCAAGCCGCAGGACCGTATCGCCATCTTCACCAACAATGACGATGGTCACCGCACTGCGCGCGATCTTGTTGCCAAAGGTGTCAGCGTTCTGGGGGTGATCGACTCGCGCGAGGATGCGCCGCGCCTCGGCGACTATCAACTGTTCGCCGGGGCGCAGGTCACCGGCACGCACGGGCGGCTTGGTCTTCGCTCGATCGAGATCACTCGGGACGGGCGCGCTGATTGGCTGGAATGCCATGCTCTCGGCGTTTCGGGGGGTTGGAATCCCAACGTGCACCTCGCCTCGCACCACCGCGGCCGCCCGGTGTGGAGCGAGGATCTGCTGGCTTTCGTGCCGGGCGAGGGCGGCCCGCAAGGCCTCATCCCCGCCGGGGCCTGCGCCGGGCAAGGGGCGACTGCCGCCGCGCTGGAGGGGGGCGCGCGGGCGGCGCAGAAAGCCCTGTCGGACCTCGGCATGAGCGCGGCGCTGCCTCGTCTGCCCGAGGCCGAAGACCGGCCCCTGCGCCAGACCGCCCTGTGGCATGTGCCGGGCAAGGCGCGCGCATGGGTGGATTTCCAGAATGATGTGACGGTCAAGGACATCGCCCTGGCCCACAAGGAGAACATGCGCCCGGTCGAGCACCTGAAACGCTGGACCACGCTCGGCATGGCCACCGATCAGGGCAAGACCGCCAATGTCACCGCGCTGGCCGTCATGGCCGAGCTGACCGGCAAGGCGATCCCCGACACCGGCACCACCATCTTTCGCCCGCCGTACACCGGCGTATCGCTCTCGGTGCTCGGCGGCGGTGACACGGGCAAGGACTTCCGCCCCACGCGGCTCACCCCGACGCATCACTGGGCCGAGGTGCAGGGCGCGGTGTTCACCGAGGTCGGCCCGTGGCTGCGCGCGCAGTACTTCCCGCGCCCCGGCGAAACACACTGGCGCGAAAGCGTCGACCGCGAGACGAAGGCCGTACGCAGCGCCGTCGGTCTCTGCGACGTGACCACTCTGGGCAAGATCGATGTGCAGGGGGCGGACGCAGGGGAGTTCCTGCACCGTATCTACGCCAACATGATGGGCACGCTGAAGGTCGGCAAGGTGCGCTACGGGCTGATGCTGCGCGAGGATGGGCATCTCTACGACGATGGCACCTGCGCGCGGCTGGCGGAGGATCACTACGTCGTCACCACGACCACCGGCAACGCCGGGCTGGTCTACCGCAATATGGAATTTGCCCGCCAATGTCTCTGGCCCGAACTGGACGTGCAGATCATCTCGACCACTGACGCTTGGGCGCAGATCGCCGTGGCCGGGCCGCGCTCGCGGGAACTGATGTCGCGGATCGTGGACGATTTTGATCTGTCGAACGAGGCTTTCCCCTTCATGGCCTGCGCATCACTAACCCTCTGCGGCGGCCTGCGCGCGCGGCTCTTTCGGATCTCCTTCTCTGGCGAGCTGGCCTATGAGATCGCCGTGCCCGCCCGCTACGGACACGCGCTGATGCAGCGGCTGATGGAGCGTGGGGCGGACCTCGGCGTCACGCCCTATGGCACCGAGGCGCTTGCTGTGCTGCGCATCGAGAAGGGCCATGCGGCGGGGGCCGAGCTAAACGGGCAGACCACCGCAGCGATGATCGGGCTGGGGATGATGGTGTCGAAGAAGAAGGATTCCATCGGCGCCGTCATGTCGCGGCGCGCGGGGCTGGCGGGCGATACCCGGCGGCTGGTCGGGCTGCAGCCGGTGGACCCCGAGACGAAGGTGGTGCCCGGTGCGCATCTCTTCACCAAGGGCGTCGCGCAGGACATGGCCCATGATCAGGGCTGGATCACCTCGGCCTGTTTTTCGCCGCACGTGGGCAGTTCCATCGGGCTCGGCTTTCTGCAGGGCGGCGACAGCCGGATCGGCGAGGTGATCATCGCCGCCAACCCGCTTGAAGACAGCAGCGCCGAGCTGCGCGTCGTGCCAGCCCATTTTGTTGACCCTGATGGAGAACGTCTGCGTGGCTGACCTCATCCCCCTCACGGCCCTCGGTGCCGAGGCGCCGCGCCGCGCGCGTTTCCTGGCGCTCACCCTCACCGAGCGCCCGGATATCGCGCTCGCCTCTCTCGCGTTGCGCAAGGGCAGCGCCGCGCCGACACCTTTCGATCTGGCGCTTCCCGGGCCGGGTGGTTTGACATCAAGCGGCGGACACGCGGCCTTCTGGACCGCGCCGGGCCAGTGGATGCTGATGGCCGAGGGGCGCGCCGAGGAAGATTTCGCTGCCGCGCTTCAGACCATCGTCGCAGGCTGCGCGGTGACCGAACAGACCGACGGTTGGGCTGCGTTCGAGATCACCGCCGAGGCGGCACTCACCGTCGAGCGGTTTGCAGAGCGGCTGGTGAACCTGCCCGCATGCGCGCTGGACCCCGGCTGCGGCACGCGCAGCATGCTGCATCATATGGCGGTTTTCCTGCTGCGCCCTTCCGACACCCGCCTGCTGATTTGGGGCATGCGCTCGACCGCGGGCAGCCTGTGGCACGCGCTGGAAACGGCGGCGTCGCGTTTCTCGGCGCCCTGAGGCGCGGAGGTTCCGCCAGCGACAGACTCGGCCCTGCCTCTGCCGGGATTATCTGGGCTGAAAAGAATGACAAGACCTGCGTGCCTGACGTGCGGACCGTCCCTCCGCCGCAGTCGACGTCAGGGCATGCGCATCCGGTCTCGCGTCATGCGCAATCTGCACTGGACCTCGCGCGGGTTGGGTCGCAAGGTTCCGTCAGCGGCGCTGAAGGCGCAGTTACCGGACGGATTCCATGGCAGATTTTCCCCGAACCAACCTTTGGCAAGCCAGCGCGGAGGAGCGATTTTCCGCCCTGCCGCTGGCCGAGGACCTGAGCGCCGAACTGATCATCGTCGGCGGCGGCTTCACCGGCTGCGCGGCGGCGCTGGAGGCCGCGCGGCGCGGGGCGAGCGTGGTGCTGCTCGAAGCGCATGGCATCGGGCACGGCGGCTCCGGCCGCAACGTCGGGCTGGTCAATGCCGGGCTCTGGCTGCCGCCCGATGCGATCATCGCACAGATGGGGCCCGAGGCAGGGGGGCGGCTGATCGAGGTTCTGGGACATGGGCCGGAGCGCGTGTTCGGTTTTATCGAACGCGAGGGCATCGCCTGCGAGGCGACGCGCGCGGGAACGCTGCATCTGGCGCATGCCGCCTCTGGCCTCTCCGATCTACAAAACCGGTTCCGACAGGGAAATCGCGTTGGTGCCCCGGTCCGCCTGCTGGATGCGGAGGAGACGGCGCAGCGCACCGGCTCTGCCGAGTTCCACGGCGCGCTGCTCGATCCGCGCGCCGGGACCGTGCAGCCGCTGTCTTACTGCCGTGGCCTTGCGCGGGCGGCGCGCGAAGCCGGGGCGCGGATTTTCGTGGGTGCGCCGGTCAGCGAGGTCCGTCGCAGTGGCGCGGGCTGGGAAGTGGTTTGCAACGGTCAGCGCGTGCGCGGCGCGCGGCTGCTGATGGCCACCAACGCCTATCACGAAGGGCTGGCTGGGGCGTTCCAGCCGAGCTTCGTCACCGTCAGCTACAGCCAGTTCGCCACCGTGCCGCTGCCTGAGGCGCAGCGCGCCAAGGTGTTGGCTGGCGGAGAGGGTTGCTGGGATACGGCGCTGGTCATGTCCTCGTTCCGCATCGACCGCGCGGGCCGGCTGATCCTTGGCGGCATGGGCAATGCCGAGGGGCCAGCGCGGGCGATCCATGGGGACTGGGCGCGGCGCAAGTTGCGGCGGGTGCTCCCTGAGCTGGCGGATATCGCGTTTGAACACGCATGGCAGGGGCGCATCGCGATGACCCGCGACCACGTGCCGAAGATCGTGCGCTTCGGCCCTTCGGCGCTGTCGGTCTTCGGCTACTCGGGGCGCGGGGTCGCGCCGGGCACCGTCTTTGGCACCGCCGCCGCAAATGCGCTGCTGGACGGTGAGGATACTGGCCTGCCGGTCGCGCCGCTTGAGGCGTATGGCGAAAGGTTCACCGGCGTTCTGGGCGGGTATTACGAGGCTGGCGCGGCGCTGACGCATGCGCTCAAGCCGGGACTGCTAGGGTAGGGAAGGCGCCCGACAGGGTCGGCGCGCCCACCCTGAGAACGCCTCAGTCGATGTCGAATACCACGCCTTGCGCCAGCGGCAGCTCGCTGGAGTAGTTGATCGTGTTGGTGGCCCGGCGCATGTAGGCGCGCCATGCGTCCGAGCCGCTTTCGCGTCCGCCGCCGGTCTCCTTTTCGCCGCCGAAGGCCCCGCCGATCTCTGCGCCGGAGGTGCCGATGTTGACGTTGGCGATGCCGCAGTCAGAGCCGCGCGCCGAAAGGAAGCTCTCCATTTCGCGCAGATCGGTGGTGAAGATCGACGAGCTGAGCCCGCCGCCGACGGCGTTGTGCTGTTCCAGAACCTCGTCGAAGTCTCTGTATTTCATCACGTAGAGAATTGGGGCGAAGGTCTCGCGCAGCACTGGGCCGGCTTGTTCAGGCATCTCGACCAGCGCGGGTTTGACGTAATAGGCGGCCTCGCCCTCGACCGCCTCGCGTTGCCCGCCTTGCACGGTTCCGCCAAGCTCTGCCGCTTCCTTCAGCGCCGCCTGCATGCCATCGAAGGCGGCTTTGTCGATCAGCGGACCGACCAGCGCGTCGCTCTCCAGCGGGTTGCCGACGGTGACGCTGGCATAGGCCTTGCGCAGCGCGGGCACGAGTTGGTCGTAGATGCTTTTGTGCACGAAGAGCCGGCGCATGGTGGTGCAGCGCTGGCCCGCGGTGCCCATGGCGCCAAAGGCGATGGCGCGCAGGGCCATGTCCATGTCGGCGGAGGGGCAGACGATGCCAGCGTTGTTGCCACCCAATTCGAGGATGCATTTGCCGAAACGCGCCGCCACCTTCGGCCCGACGATGCGGCCCATGCGGGTCGAGCCGGTGGCCGAGATCAGAGCGACCCTCTCGCTTTCCACCAGCGCCGCGCCCAGTTCAGGCCCGCCGACCAGCACTTGGCTGAGCCCTTCGGGCGCGTCGCCGAAACGGGCGATGGCACGCTCCAGCACCGCCTGACAGGCGAGGGCGGTGAGCGGCGTCTTCTCGGAGGGTTTCCAGAGCACTGGATCGCCGCAGACCAGCGCCAGCGCGGCGTTCCAGCACCACGGCGCGCAGGGGAAGTTGAAGGCGGTGATGATGCCGACGACGCCCAGCGGGTGCCATGTCTCCATCATGCGGTGGCCGGGGCGCTCGGTGGCGATGGTGAGACCGTAGAGCTGGCGCGACAGGCCGACGGCGAAATCGCAGATGTCGATCATCTCCTGCACCTCGCCGAGCCCCTCGGAGGGGGATTTACCCGCCTCGATCGAGACCATACGGCCCAGATCCTCTTTCGACCTGCGCAGTTCCTCCGCGAAGAGGCGCACCAGTTCGCCCCGGCGCGGCGCAGGGACCATGCGCCAGTTGCGGAAGGCGGTGGCGGCGGCATCAATCGCGGCGGTGGCGTCCTCGGCGGAGTGAGGGGCGAGTTGCGCGACGGTCTCGCCGCTTATTGGGGAGACGACCTGCATGCCCTCGGCGGCGTCCAGCGCGGCGGTGACACCGCAGCGCTCAAGGGTTTCGGCGGTGAGAACGGGCAGCGGTTTGCTCAGCATCAAGGTGGCTCCTGCGCTTGGGTCTTTGACGGTTTTGCTCGCGCGCAGAATACCAGCGGAATGCCTTGGACCCATAACGCCAAGTCCGGCTGACCTCATGCGGGTTTGGCATGGTCCTTAGCCGGGGCGGGGCCTATCGTGCGCCGCAGAGTACCAAGAGGACCCGCCGTGCCCCTGCAAAGACGCCTGCTTCCCGACATGAAGGTGCTGCAGACCTTCGAGCTTGCCGCGCGGCACGGCAATTTCACCCGCGCGGGCGAGGAACTGGCGCTGACGCAGAGCGCCGTCAGCCGCCATGTGCGCGAACTGGAAGAGCAGATCGGCAAGCCGCTGTTCGAGCGGCTGCGGGGCCGGGTGGTTCTGACGCGCGCGGGCACTGAACTGTTGCCCGAGGTGCAGCGCCTGCTGCGCATGGCCGAAAGCACGATGCGCCATGCCACCGCCGGGTTGCAGGGCGACAGCCTGCTGGCGATCAACGCGCCGCCGACCTTCGCGACACGCTGGCTGATGCCGCGCTTGCCGGCGTTCCTGGCGGCACATCCGCAGGTGCGCATGGATGTGGGCACCACCACCGGGGTGTTCGATCTGGACACTCGCCAGTGCGACCTTGCCCTGCATTTCGGCCAGCCGCTCTGGCCCGGCGGGCAGTGCCGTTACCTGTGCAGCGAGATCGTGCTGCCGGTGGCCGGGGGTGCGCTGCGCGATGTGTCAATCTCCGCGCCCGAGGATCTGCTGGCGCAGCCGCGGCTGCACATCACCCAGCGCGCGACCATGTGGGGCGAGTGGTTCGCCCGGCAGGGCGTCTCGGTGGACGATGCGCAAGGCGGCCATTGGTTTGACGAGTTCGCGCTGAGCATCGAGGCGGTCAAGGCGGGTCTGGGGGTTGCGCTGCTGCCGCGCTACCTGATCGAAGCCGAGCTTGCGCGGGGCGAGCTGACGGTGGCGTTGGACGAGCCGCATGGCACCGATCTGGCTTGGTATATCGTCACCCCCGAGGGCCGCGGCGACAAGGCCGAGGCGTTCTCCGACTGGCTGCTTGGTCAGGTGTCTTTCAGGCCGCTGGACGGGTGACAAAGTCAGCTATGCGCTCAGGGCAGGGCGGGTCTTCTCTTTCGGAAGTTGTTTCGAAGCGGTTCGAATGGCATCTTCTTCCCATCGACGCCACGCTGCGACGATCGAGTTTTCTAGAGGCTCTCTCCTCCTCCCTGAGCCTCAGAAATCGGCGGCGACCCTTCTCCTCCTCCCTAGGGTCGCCGCCACACTCACCTCTCCCAGATCAAACAACGCGCCTGACACCGCACGCTGCGGTCGTCACGTGGTCATTCGTGCCGGCGTAGGCATGTCTGCGGCCTTGCGCTGCGCCACTGCGTTTTCTTGCGCGCTGCTAATTTATAAAATATAAATCATTGCGAAAGCGAGGCTCTGATGGCGACCGGCACTGTGCAGACAGATCGACTCCGATTCAAAGACCCTCTGCTGCGGGCCGCGGCCGATGGTTTCTGTGTGCCGAAACCTGCCTTGGGCGCCGCGCAGCTTGGCGCCATCCTGCAGGACGGCTGGGGGCTTGAGGGGCGGTTGACCGACCTTGGCGGCGAGCGCGACAGCAACACGCTGGTCGAGACCGGAGATGGGGCGCGCTACGTGCTGAAGGTCTTCAGTTCTGAGGACAGCGCGGATGTCCGGCTGCTGCAACATCGTGCCATGCGCCACCTTGCCCAGCACAGCCCGGTGCCGACGCCCAAGCTCTACTCGACCCGCGCCGGTAAGCTCGAACAGGTCGTCCAGACTGATGCGGAGGCGCCGCTGCACGCGGCCCTGATCGACATGATGCAGGGCAGCGCGCCGCGTCCAGATGGCAGCGCTGCGCAGATGGCGATGATCGGGCGCGGCATTGGCGCATTGCAAAGCGGCCTTGGCGGGTTCGAAGACAGGGCGGCGCGGCGGGTTCTGCTGTGGGATCAGATGAACGTGCTGCGCCTGCGTGAACTGGCGGTGCTGATCAAAGATGCCGCGCTTCGGACGCGGGTGCTGCGGGCGATGGAGTATCTCGAGGGCCGGATGGAGGCACTGCTGGCGCTGCCTTCGGCGATCATCCACAATGACCTCAGCCCGAGCAATATGCTCGTCGATCCGGCTGATCCGTTGCGGCTAACAGCGGTCTTCGATTTCGGCGATCTGGTCGCGGCGCCGCTGATCAACGACATCGCCATTGCCGCAAGCTATTTCATCCGCCCGCAGGCACCGCTCGCTCCGCAGTTGGCGCATTTTGCGTCCGGTTACGAAGAGTGGCGACGGCTCTGTGAGGCGGAACTGGAGGCGCTGCCGGATGCAATTCTGTCCCGGCTGCTGTTGCGGCTCATCATCCCGCTTTGGCGAAGCGCGCTGTTTCCGGCCAACCGAAGCTACCTGCTGCGTCATTTCGAGGCCGCGCTGGCGCTGGCCGAGCCCTTGCTGCCGCCGGCATCGGGGCCGAACCAGCCGCCTCTGCGCTTTGCCCGTTCCGATCTGAAAGGGGTCTGACATGACCGATCTCGCCGCCCGCCGCGCCCGCACGCTGGGCCCCGCTTACCGCCACTTCTACGACGCGCCGCTCTATCCGGTGCGCGGGCAGGGGGTGGAGCTTTGGGACGGCGAGGGGCGGCGCTTTCTTGATGCCTACAACAACGTGCCGTCGGTCGGGCATTGCCACCCGCGGGTGACCGAGGCGCTGGCCGGGCAGGCGGCGGAGCTCAACACCCACACCCGCTACCTGCACGAGACGGTGGTGCGCTACGGCGAGCGGCTGACGGCGCTGTTCGATCCCTCGCTGTCGCAGGTCATGTTCACCTGTACCGGCAGCGAGGCCAATGATCTGGCGCTGCGGCTGGTGCGGGCGGTGACCGGGCGCAGCGGGATCATAGTGACCTCGAACGCCTACCACGGCGTGACGCTGGCGCTGGCCGAAATGTCGCCCTCGCTGGGGGCCCACAACCCCTTGGGTGCCCATGTGCGCACCGTCTCGCCGCCGATCGGCCCCGAAAGCGGGGCGCGCTTTGCCAAGGAGGTGCGCGGCGCGATCGCGTCGCTTGAGCAGGCTGGGTTCGAGGCCGGGGCGCTGCTGTTCGACACGGCCTTCGCCTCCGACGGGCTGCGGCTCGATCCGCCGGGGTGCATTGCCGGGGCGATTGCCGAGATCCGTGCGGCCGGGGGCTTGTGGATCGCCGACGAGGTGCAGGCAGGTCTTGGCCGCGTGGGCGCGCATATGTGGGCGTACGAGCGGCACGGGGTGGTGCCGGACATTGTCACGCTGGGCAAACCTCTGGGCGCGGGCCATCCCATCGCCGCGATGGTGACACGCCCTGACCTGCTCGCCGAGTTCGGACGAAAGACCCGGTATTTCAACACCTTTGGCGGCAACCCTGTGTCGGCGGCGGTGGGTCTTGCGGTGCTCGACGTGATCGAGGACGAGGGGCTGATGCAGAATGCCGCCAGCACGGGCACGCTGTTGCGCGAGGGGCTTGAGGGGCTGGCCAAGGCTCACCCCGGAGTGGTGGCCGATGTGCGCGGCACCGGGCTTTATGCGGCGCTGGAACTGCGCGGCGCGCCGCTGGCCGCTGGTCAGGGCATCGCTTGGCTGACCAACGAGATGCGCCGCCGCGGCATCCTGCTGGGCAGCTGCGGTGCGCATGGCGAGGCGCTGAAAATCCGCCCGCCTCTGCCGTTCGGGCCCGAGCACGTCGAGGAGCTTGTCGCGGCGCTGGATGCGGCCCTGTGCCACGACACGCTCGTGCAGACATTGCAAACGCCCACGCAGCCCGCCTGAGGGGAGGGTGACCGCCTTGACCACGCCGACCCCGATCAAACCGATCGTCTCGGGCAGCCTGTCAGCGCGCGCCTATGAGGCATTGCGCCAAGGGCTCATCGACGGCGCATTTCAACCTGGCCAGCGGCTGATCTTGCAGGAGCTGGCCGATCATTTTGGCACGTCGATCACGCCGGCTCGCGAGGCGGCGATGCGGCTGGTAAGCGAGGGCGGGCTGGAACTGCGCTCGGGGCGGTTTCTGCATGTGCCGGGGATGGACCGCGACCGGTATCTGGAGGTGCGCGCCATGCGCATCGAGCTTGAAGGGCTCGCCGCGCGCATGGCCGCGACCCGCTGCTCTCGGGCCGACCTTGCCGAACTGCGCGCCATCCAAGACCGCTACGCGGCGTCCGACACGCCCGAGCGGACCGCCGAGGCTGCACGGCTCAATCGTCAGTTTCACGCAGGGGTCTACAAGCTCTCGCGCATGCCGCTGCTGATCGGCCACATCGAGCAACTCTGGGTCGCTATGGGTCCGATGCTCAACGTCTTTTACGAACTGTCCGGGAGGCGCTATTTTGGCGCCGAGGTGCATGAGGCGGTGCTGGCGGCGCTTGCTGCGGGGGACGGTGCTGCGGCAGAGAAGCAGATCCAGACCGACATCGACAATGGCACCGCAAGTTTCCTACAGCATTTCGACCGGATCGACGAAGGCGGCTGATCCTCCGCGAAGACCTCCGCACTGCGGGACTGTGTGCGCTACTTGAAGCGCGACTCCCATTTCCTGCGACGGTAGGAATGCCGGCCGGTTTCCTCCATCATCTTTTCGCGGAAGACCTCGGCCGGGGTCCTCCATCCGAGGCATTTGCGGGGCGTGTTGTTGAGTTGGTCGCAGAGTTACTTCAGTTCGAGCTCTGTCATGGCAGCGACGTCACGCTGCCTTGGAAGCCAGCGCCGGAGCCGGCGGTTGGTGTTCAGGGCAGTACCTTTCTACTAGGGCGAGGAGGGGTCGCAGAACCACGTCTGAGTTCCGAGCCGGGCCTGCAGGTGCGGCCATGACACGAACTCCGTACCGCGGTCGAAGGTGATGGACCTGCGGCCCGCCACGGGCAGATCCCGCACCGCTTTCACGATCTTGTCCCTCTCGGCAGATTGCTTCGCAATCGCCTGCCGGGCAATGCATGACCGGTTTGGTGCGCCTGTTCGCGTTCTTGAGCAACACGGCGAAGCGGCTGACACGTTCGACGAGAGAGGTCACGTTGGCCTGGCCAAGCGATTGTTTGAACGCCATCAAATCTCCCTCCCAATTGCCGAATTCCCTGCGGTGTGCGACGTCGTCCGGGCGGAACAGGATACTGAC
This sequence comes from Salipiger sp. ABF4_146, assembly GCF_056161345.1. Taxonomy (NCBI): domain Bacteria; kingdom Pseudomonadati; phylum Pseudomonadota; class Alphaproteobacteria; order Rhodobacterales; family Roseobacteraceae; genus Salipiger; species Salipiger sp. ABF4_146. The sequence continues at coordinate 236,467 of NZ_JBSWYX010000011.1, forward strand.
ATCACGGTCGAATTTTGGCGCGCGGCGCTTGCGGGCTCGGCGCGGACGACGAGCCCTGCGGTGCTCGGGCAGGTACCACCAGAGCTCCTGCGCCATGCCTTCCTTCGAGGAGATGTACCGGTAGATGGTCTCCTGGCAGACCCGGAGCGTCCCACCTTCGTGGATCAACCGGTTGCCGATCTGCTCGGGGGTCCCGTCGACCGGCAGGCGCATGCGCAGCATGCTGCCGAGAGGGGGCCGTTCTTGATCCGCTCGACGACCTGATTTCGAAGCTGCGGATGCCGGATCAGCTTGCGCTGGCGGGCGCGCCGATCGGTGGCCTGCCGATGCGCAGCGGCGCCATAGTCGCCATCATAGCCCGGCAGGCACTCATCGCTGAACCAGTTCCGCTTGATCTCGCGGTAAATGGTGGCTTTCGAGCGCTGCAGCACGCACGCCATCTCCCGGACGGGGACCTTTGCCAGCTTCCAGCGTTCGATCTGGACACGTTCCTTGGCGCTCAGTTGCGCGTAAACCGCTCCCATGGCAGACCCTCTCCATTAGATAACCATCTGTTTTCTGATGGGAGTCGCGCTTGAGGGTAGCGCGCACCACCGCTTTACCCTTGTTGCAACCAAGTTGAAATGTCCTCGGGTGCGCAAAGCAGAAATGTCTCGCTGAGGGTGGAGAAGCATGGCCGGGCAGGGCGAAGACCCCACATATTGCAGCCCTGATCGGCCATGCGTTCAGAGCCGGAGCTTGCGGCGCTCCTTTGCGCTGTAGAAGGCACGGAAACCTTGCTCGTCGAGGAGCTTCGCGAAGGCGCGCCAGGCAAGGCCGTCGGCGAAATATGGAGGGTTGTCCAAGATCGTCAGCGTCCCGAAGGCGTTCTCCACTGACAGGATCCACGAAGGATCGTCTGAGGTTCGGTAAATCTCCACGGTGAAGCGGTGGCCGTCGATCACCACGTCCTGCGTCAGGTTCGAGAAGATGATCTCCGGCTCTGTATTGCCTGCCATGTGCCTGCCTCGCTCATTCGCTCACTCACGCGCTCGCGGCGGAGGTTAGCATCGCGGCGACGCGGCGACAGCGTCATTCCGGGGGGGCTGCGGCCCGCGCCTTTGCCTGGCGCGCTGCCAGCGAGTTCCAGCCGTCGTTGCGGCGACCTGTCGGCTCGTAGCGGGTCCGCTGCTTGCCGGCCCGCCGCTTCTTCGGAGGCGCCTTGTCCTGCTCGGCCTTGATGTATTCCAGCACCGCGCTCAGATGCTTGTTCTCGGTGATCGCGGCATGGCTGACACGCTGGTCTTTGTCGAACACGGAGTAGGGCTGCGACACGCCTTTCCAGCGGACCTCGAACCGGCCATCGGGGAACTCGTAGGTGTTAGGTGTCGACTGAATAGCCCCGTGTATCGTGGACGCCTTCTTCGCTAATTTTGAGGCAAGGAGGCCATGATGAGCAGCAGCAAGTTCAGCGATGAGTTCAAGCAGGACGCGGTCGCGCAGATCACCGAGCGGGGCTACCCGGTCAGGGAAGTGTCGGAGCGTTTGGGGGTCAGCGCGTATTCGCTCTACGCCTGGAAGAAGAAGTTCACGAAGGCGTCCTCGGGAGAGGCGGAGAAAGACGCCGAGATCCGGCGTCTGAAGAAGGAGCTGGCGCGGGTTTCGGAGGAGCGTGACATCCTAAAAAAGGGCGAGGCTAGTCCGCCATTGGTCCGAGGACAATGCCGAGCGCGTATTTCGCCAGGGATGCAAAGTGAGTGGAGCCATTGAGGCGCCATTGGTTCGAGCCCAATGGCGACGGCGTTCGTGGCCGAGCATCGCGGGCAGTTCTCCGTTAGGGCGATGTGCCGGTGTCTGCGCATCCAACCGAGCGGCTTCTATGCGTGGGTGAAGGCCCCGCTCAGCAAGCGCGCCCAGGAAGACGCTCGTCAGACCGAACTGCTGAAGGAGGCCTGGGTCGAAAGCGGCAAGGTCTATGGGCACCGCAAGCTTCACGACGATCTTCTCGATCAGGGCGAAAGCGCTTGTCTGAACCGTGTTGCGCGCCTGACCAGGCTGGCCGGGACACGGCACAGATCGGCTACAAGCGCCGCCCCGGGAAGTATGGCGGCAAACCCTCGGTCGTGGTCGACAACACCTTGGATCGGCAGTTCGACGTGGAGGCTCCGGACAAGGTCTGGGTGACCGATATCACTCGGAGTAATTGATCCCCCGCGCTCTCTGGCGGTTCTCTGGAACCACGGAAGAGGAGAGTGGAAATGGAACGATACTATGTCGGAC